>VGTO01000038.1 GCA_016874655.1 Bacillota bacterium
GCTGATCCCGGGAAAGACCGAGTATTTCAATCTTGGATTCAATACTGTAAACCACGATTCCACCTTTAAAATAATCTGAACTACCGGCAACATTAGTTATCCTGTCCGCGAGCTGCCCTCCACTGCAGGATTCGGCGACAGCCAATGTTTTATTTTTTCCGCGTAATAAAGCAGCCACAACATCTTCCAGGGTTTGATCATCTGAGCCAAATATCGCATCACCGAGAATCTGCCTGATTAATGCTTCCCCTTCAGCTAATATAGCTTCAGCCTCCTGCAAATTGCCGCTGGCTTTGATCTGCAAATCTACTTCAAATCCGCGGGACACATAGGAAAGAGGAGGATAATGCCAAAGGCCACTGGATTTGATTCTTTCTTCAAGCATGGACTCTCCAATGCCGATACATTTCAGGGTTTTAATCAGGCTGATGACGTCACCAATATTATTTTTGATTTGCGGTAAAACACTTTTTTCAAACATGTATTGCATTTCATTTGGAGGGCCCGGTAAGATGACGATTACTTTTCCCTGTTCTTCAATATACGAACCGGGTGCAGTTCCCCGCTCATTTTCTAATAGTGTACTTCCTTCTATAATCATGGCCTGCTTTCGGTTATTTGCAGGCATGGTCACCCCGCGTGCGGTAAAGAAGCTCTCCATTCGCTTAAACCAGGCTTCATCCAAAACCAACTCTCGCTCCAGGTAAACAGCAACTGCTTCCCGGGTCAAATCGTCTTCGGTAGGTCCGAGGCCACCGGTGATAATGACCAGGTCGCTCTGAGAAAGTGATTTATCGAGCGTATGCTTTATTGAATGCTCCTGATCAGAAATCACTGTAAATTCCCTGACTGCGATTCCACAGGAGTTGAGTCGCCTGGCCAGGTATCCGCTGTTGCTGTTTTCAATTAGTCCGGTAAGCAGTTCGTTGCCTACACAAATGATATCAGCGATCACGTCAGTTCTCCTCTTCTAGGGGGAAATCATTTAGGGTTTTTAGATTAACCGCCAGCACTGCATATGGCTGTGCAGCTATGATTTTTGCCTTAACCAGATCTCCGCTTTTTAAACTAGCTGTCGAATATAAAATAACCCCGCCGTCTACCTCGGGCGCCTCTTTTTGCGATCTGCCGCTGTAAAAATGTTCTTTTCCGTTTGTTGAACGATCAATCATCAGTAATTCAATCCTGCCAATTCTTTTCTGATTATTGAGGTAACTGATTTGCTGCTGTTCGAGCATCAGTTGGCGATACCTTTTTTTGATGACTCGAATCGGTACAGAAGCATTCATACATGCAGCTGTGGTTCCCTCTTGACTGGAAAAGATAAAAGCACCGAGATGTTCGAAGAGATGTTTTCTGATAAATAAAATCAGTTCAGAGAAATCAGTTGTTCCTTCGCCCGGATAACCAACCATGCAGGTAGTGCGTAGAGTAATATCCGGCACCCTAGTTCGCAAAGCAGAAATAATATGATCCAATTCTACCTGATCATAGTGACGACCCATCGAATGCAATATCCTGCTGCTGGTATGTTGGATCGGAACATCTAAGTAATTGCAGATGCGCGGTTCTTCAGCTATCAAACTGATCAGCTCATTGGTAATTCTTGAAGGATAGGTGTACATTATGCGTAACCAAAAATTCTGTTCCAGTTTCAGAATCTCTTTCAATAAACCGGCAAGATCTGGCAAATCCTGCCGATCGCTTCCATAAGCGGTTGTATCCTGGGCGATCAGTGATATTTCGCGTGCCCCGTTTGCTAAAAAAAAAGTAATCTCGTTTACTATATCCTGGGGTTCTCTGCTCCGGTAAGGCCCCCTGATCTGCGGGATCAAACAGTAGTTGCAGCAGTTGCTGCAGCCTTCGGCAATCTTAATGTTGACCGAATGAGCCGAAGCAGTTAAAACACGATTAGCTGGCTCGTAATAATTAATACCGACTCTTTTTTTTATAGCTAACCGCCTGTTTCTTAACAGCATTGCTATGAACTGTTCAAGGTGCTGATAGCTATGGGCTCCAATCGCCCCGTTTATTTCCGGTATTTTATTAATAATTTCGGTACCAATGGTTTCGACCAGACAACCGGCGACAAAAATAATTGGATTTGTTTCTCTGGTTTCTGCTCTCAGCTGCAATAGGGTGTTGATCGACTCTTCCTGTGCGCTTTCAATAAAACTACAGGTATTAATCATAATTAGATCAGCGTTGTTATAATCACCAGTCAAAGAAATGCCTAGTGCGCAGAGTGATCCTAAAATGCCCTCGGTATCGATCCTGTTTTTACTGCAGCCCAGAGATATGGTGGCCAGTTTTAATCCCTTAAAAGGCTGGTGCTGGGGAACTCTATGGTAGTGATCTATATTGATCAAGTGAAATACTCCCTGCTGCTCAATCGTGTTTTAAAAAATCTTCAGTTATCCGGGATACTTCATCCTCGGTTATTAAAACTTCCCTTGGTTTGCTGCCTTCGAATGGACCAACGATTCCTTTTCGTTCCAGATCATCGATCAATCTGGCCGCCCTGGTGTAGCCAATTCTGAAACGCCTCTGTAACAGCGAAATTGAAGCCTGTCCTGTTCTCACAACCAAATCAACCGCTTCCGGAAAGAGCTTGTCTTCAGCTTCATGTTCATCCTCAGTAGCCTGTTCCAGGAAGGCAAAAGACTCTTCATCATCCATAATACCCTGTTCACGGATAAAATCAGTTACACGTTTAACCTCAATTTCGCTGACGTACGCGCCCTGGACCCGGAAAGGCTTTACTGCTCCAACCGGATAGAAAAGCATATCCCCACGACCCAAAAGTTTTTCGGCACCTGCCATATCGAGGATCGTTCTCGAATCGACCTGCGAAGAAACGGTGAAAGCTACCCTTGAAGTTATATTAGCCTTGATTATACCGGTCAGAACATCAACAGAAGGTCTCTGGGTCGCTACCAGTAAATGAATTCCTGCTGCCCTCGACATCTGAGCCAACCTGGCGATTGAATCCTCAACATCACCCGGTGAAACCATCATCAGATCGGCCAGTTCGTCAATGATCACCACGATATAGGCCAGCTTTTCAAGATCTTCTTCAACGTTAGCCATTTCATTATAAGCGCCGATATCTCGGATCCCGAGTTTGGCGAAGAGATCGTAGCGCCTGCCCATTTCCCTGACCATATTTTTCAGGGCCAGGGCAGCCTTACGCGGATCAGTTAAAACAGGCATCAGTAGTTGAGAGATCCCGTTATAAACAGTTAATTCTACGACTTTAGGATCAATCATCATAAACCTGACTTGCTCCGGACCGCTCTTATAGAGGATGCTGGTGATGATCGTGTTCAAGCAGACACTCTTGCCGGCGCCGGTAGCTCCGGCGATTAATAGGTGTGGCATTTTAGTAAGGTCGGCAATGATTGGTATGCCTGTAATATCTTTACCCAGTGCTACGGTAAGCGGTGAGGCACTATTAATAAAGCCCGGAGCTTCCATTACTTCTCGCAAGTGCACCAGCGATATGCTGGTATTCGGCACCTCAATGCCCAGGGCAGCTTTGCCCGGGATCGGCGCTTCAATTCTGACCAGAGGTGCAGCAAGGTTTAAAGCCAGATCATCAGCCAGGCTGATAAACCGGCTGACTTTAACCCCCGCTTCCGGTTGCACCTCAAACCTGGTTACGGTCGGCCCGGTTTGGACATGGACTACTTTGGCTTTTACGCCAAAACTCAGAAGTGTGTTCTCCAGCTTCCGGGCTCTCTCTTTGCTATTCTTTTGTTGGTGCTGATCACCGTTATCACCCGGCATTGTCAGCAGGTTAAACGAAGGCCGTTGATAATCTTTTCTTTTTATCGCTTTGGCTTTAGGGATAACCACTTTTTTTAGTTCTTCATTTTTATCTGCCGCGGGATATAAAATACGTGGCTGATATTCATAGGTTACCGCACTCTTATCTCGATCTCCGGTAGTTTCTTGATCACTATTAAAACCACGATACCGATCATGAGCTAAAACAGGATCTACTTTGTCAATAACCGGTTCGATGATAGATTGACTAGGCGATACGGTCATCATCCTTTCCTCCCGGATCGCCTTTCTATGAGTGTTATAAATTCCGACCTGGTTAAGTAAAACAATAATGATCTTAACAATAAAACCAAAAAGACCCTTTAGTAAACCACTAGTTATCCTAACTGCTTTTGATAAGACCATAACTACTTTTTTGACTGAGAGATTCAGGATGAGCATTATTGAGACTACAACCAGGGCGCCGCCAAAAATCAGACTGCCGGTCTGCCCGAAAAGAAACAAAGCAGCAGCAGCGATTCCTGAACCAATAAGGCCACCTCCGGTACCGGCCAGTCCTAAGTCAATACTGGTACTAAAGAGTGCTGAGGATGAGTCGAATGGCAGGAAGGTGGATAGAATGGAGAGATGAAACCAGCCGGCGATCAGTAGCGCCAGCAGCAACACCCCGCAGAGACGATTTCCCGGTTTAAAATTGCCTTTCGGCAACAAGTATTGTAAACCAATGGCTGCAAGAGCAATGGGAATGAATGCAGCAGCTTTTCCGGCCAGGATTTTCAGGACATAATTGATAAATTGCCCTGCCCCTCCGGTATCTTCGTGCTGTAATAAACCGAATATAGCAAAGGCAGCGAGTGCAATCAACATCACGCCTTTTATTTGCAATAACATATCACGACTGATTGTTTTCCTTTTTACTCTTTTTTTCTTTTTCCGGGCCACAACAAGGTTCCGCCTTTTACAAGTATAAACATCTAACTAAGTATAAAACATTTGTTCGCTTTAGTAAAGGAAAATAACCGTTCGGCCAGGTCAATTATTGATCAGTGAGAAAATAATTACAATCAGCCCGATTACCCAGCAATAGTAAGCAAAATAATGAAACTTGTTGCCGGAGAGAATCCTGACCAAGAACTTAATCGCGAATACACCGGATACTAAGGCTACAAAAGTACCTGTCAGGTAATTAAAAAGCATCACTCTTTCCAGCCCTGTAGTAATAAGTTCTCTAGCCTCAATTAGGGTAGCTCCGAAGATTACGGGAGCTGAAAGCATGAAAGAAAAGCGAACAGCGGCATCGCGATCCAGGCCCCTCCACAATGCAGTCAGGATAGTTGTTCCCGAACGAGAAATACCGGGAATGATGGCAAATGCTTGCCATAAACCAATTAATAAAGCATCAAGCAGTTTCATGTCGGCGATATTTTTTTGTCCGTGGGGTATTATTTTGATCAGGGTATTAATCAGACCGGTAATCAGTAACATAAACCCGACAACCAGGGTTGAGCTGAAAAGCAGTTCGATGTAAGGTTCAAATAACAGTCCCAAAATCCCGGTCACGAGTACACCTAAGATCAACAGTATTAAAAAATGGCGCTGGTATTCATCGCGGAAAAATTTAAACAGTGCTATAAAATCCTTACCGAAAACAAAAAAAACTGCCAGCAGGGTGCCAAAATGCAACAGCACTTCCAGGGTAACCCCGGGTTCGTTCAAACCAAGCAAATCCTGAAAAAGGACCAGGTGGCCTGAACTGCTAACCGGTAGAAACTCAGTAAGTCCCTGAATCAAACCAAGCAGAGCAGCATCGAATAAATTCATTACTTACAAACCCCCAAACACTACAGGCATTGCTTGTTTTTCAATGGTGAAATGCATCTGATCACTGATCAGAATTTCCCCTTCCATGTGCAGGGGGCATTTCTCACTGAGGCGCAGGGTAATTTCCTCCGAGCGATAAAGAGCTGCCTCTTTCAACTTGACATGCTTACCGCTGAAGACCTTTGGAAAATGATAAGCCAGGGCCAGGTTGTTCATCTGATCAAGGACACAGATATCTAGTAGTCCATCATCCTGAATAGCATTGGGTAGAATCATCATACCACCACCGTAAGAACATCCGATTCCAACCGCAACCAGCATCGGTTTCTGAGTGAATTTCCTCCCGTCACCCAGTTCAATTTCCATTTCGATGGGACGATAAGTTAGCAACGTCTCAAAAACAGCATAGATATAAGCATAGACACCATTTAAAGGCTTTATTCCGCGATTAACTCTGGAGGCCACAGTTGCGTCAAAACCAACGCCGACGGAGTTAATAAAATGTCGGTCCAGTACCTTACCCAAATCGATCTTCTTTATTGCTGCTTTCTCCAGCGCCCTGCAGGCAGCTTCTGTATCTTTCGGCATATTTACACTTAAAGCAAAGTCATTACCTTTACCGCCATGAATTACAGCCAAAGCGGCATCGCTGCCGACAATACCATTTAATACTTCGTTAACCGTTCCGTCGCCACCGGCAGCAACGACAATGTTAAAACCTTCTTCGGCCGCCCTGCGCGCAGCTCCGATTGCATCCTGCTGCTTACTGGTCTGGTAAATTTCATACTCCAATTTTGCTTCCTGAAAATACCTCTCAATAACCGGCATCATTGATTTGGCTCTGCCGCCGCCGGCTATCGGGTTTAATATAAACTTATACCTATTCACAATGACCACTCCTTAGTTCATTTGATCTGCACTAACCCTTATCTACTGAGGACTAAGTAAGGTATTCTGCGGATCTAAAAAGAAGAACTTTTGAAGTTCTCCTTTTTAGATCGGCTAGCTAATGCACACCGTTCCCTTTCGGTGGCACGTCGACGATAATCGGCATGATCATCGGCCGGCGACCGGTATGTTCGTAGAAAAATGATGATGCAGCATCGCGGACTCTTGCTTTCACCTTGTTCCACTCCTGCAGCTCACCACCGTTTATCTTGTTTAAGGTCCGCATCAATGATTCTTTAGCGCTTTCCAGCAGATCGACGGATTCACGTACGTAAACAAAACCGCGCGTGATTATTTCAGGACCGGCAAGCAGGGTGCCCTTTTCCGGATCGACCGCTAATACAATGATCACGATCCCGTCTTCCGAAAGGATCTGCCGATCCCGGATCACCACTTCTCCCACATCACCAACGCCAAAGCCATCGACCAGGATCCGTCCAGCCGGTACACTACCAGCGATCCTGCCCCGGTTATCGGCAAATTCCATAACAGTGCCAGGCTTGACCATAAATATATTATCTTCTGGAATACCCAGTCCCTGTGCTAATTTTGTACATGCAGCCATTTGCCGGAATTCACCATGAAATGGAATCAGGTACTTCGGCCGCAGTAGATTGATCATCAGCTTGATCTCTTCTTCGCTGGCATGGCCGGAGACGTGAACACCTGAGATGGGTCTGTAAATAACGTCAGCCTTTAGCTGAAAGAGGTTGTTTACGGTTCGGGCAACCAGTTTTTCGTTTCCGGGGATGGGAGTTGCAGCGATAATCACTGTATCGCCCGGTTGAACTGAAACCTGGCGGTGCTCGGACTGAGAAATCCTGGTCAGGGCTGACATCGGCTCTCCCTGGCTTCCGGTAGTGATCAAAGCCATCTTTTCAGGCTTAATTCCCTTGACCTTGTCGATATCGATCAAAACGCCATCGGGTATTTTCAGGTAACCCAGTTCCGTGGAAATCTCAACCGAGTTAACAATGCTTCTACCCACTACACATATTTTACGATCGTAGCGTACTGCTGCATCAACAACTTGTTGAATGCGATGAATGTTCGATGCGAAAGTAGCCAGGATGATCCGACTCTGCGCTATCCGAAAGATCTCATTGATGCTGTTACCAACCTCTTTTTCAGAAAGAGTATAGCCGGGACGATCAGCATTGGTGGAGTCAATTAGGGCTGCAATTACCCCTTTTTGCCCTAATTCAGCCAGTTTATGGTATTCAGTTATTCTTCCATCGACCGGGGTTTGATCAAATTTAAAATCACCAGTGGTAACGATTAAACCACCCGGGGTTTCGATCGCTATTCCGACCGAGTCAGGAATACTGTGATTGGTCCTGAAAAATGATAGCTTAAAATTATCGGAAAGAATTAAATTATGGTCCGGATTGATTTCAGTCATGCGTGGCTTAATGCCCGGGTGTTCTCTCAGCTTGGCCTCCAGTAAACCAAGTGTCAACCGAGTGCCGTAAACTGGCAGATTCAGCTCGTCTAAAATAAAAGGCAGCGCTCCAATATGATCCTCATGACCGTGTGTGAGCACTACTCCTAGTATATTAAATTTATTTTCAGTAAGGTATGTAATATCGGGAATTACAATATCGACACCAAGCATTGATTCATCAGGAAATTTTAACCCGGCATCGATGATCACACATTCTTCCCCATATTGCAATACAAACATATTCTTGCCTATCTCACCGACTCCGCCTAAGGGAATTAGTTTTAGGACATTATTACTGCTTCTTCTTTTTGACAAAATATTCCTCCATCATCTGTTTAAAAGATCTTAAAATAAATAACTAGCTAATTGTATACTCTGGCCTTCAGCCGGTATGGCCAAATCCACCACTGTCCCGGGTAGTCGGCGGCAGCTCGGCTCTTTCTTCAATGGCTGCTCGAATCACCGGGACAACCACCATCTGGGCGATACGATCACCGCGCATTACTGAATAATCTTTTTGACCTAGATTAATCAGAATGATTTTTATTTCACCGCGATAATCTGAATCAATTGTTCCCGGAGAATTTAGAACACCGATCCCAAACTTAACCGCCAGACCGCTGCGGGGCCGTATTTGTAACTCGAATCCAATCGGAACAGCTACATGCAATCCGGTGGGAATCAGTTTCCATTCGCCCGGTTTAATGACCGTTGTCTCACTGACTGCTGCAAATAGATCTAACCCCGATGCCCCTTCAGTCATGTATGAGGGCAGGGGTAGATCTTTTGCCTTTGCAGTTCTTTTCAACAATATCTTGACGGTGCTCCAGTCGATGACAGCACCTCCGAAACATTTCAAAATCAGATTAAGTGATTAACTGCGACCAGGGCGGGGCCGATCACCGCGATTGCCCCTGTCCCTGCTTCCTCTGTCGCTGCTTTCCCTTTCGACGTAACCTTCCGGTTTCGGCAGCAGGGCTTTTCGTGAAAGGTTAATTCGTCCTTTTTCATCGATGTCGGTTACTTTTACTTCGATCATGTCACCCAGGTTAACTACATCTTCAGTTTTATCTACCCGCTGATAAGCCATGTGTGAAATGTGCAGCAGGCCTTCCTTGCCGGGCAGAAGCTCTACAAATGCGCCATATCTTTCAACACGGGTTACTTTGCCGTTGTAGATCTCGCCGGCTTTCACATCTTTTACCAGATTTTCAATCATCTGCAATGCTTTTTTACCATTTTCGGGATCAACTGCGGCAATGAATACTCTACCATCAGGTTCGATGTCAATACCAACTCCGGTTTCTGCAATAATTTTATTAATCATTCTGCCTCCCGGTCCGATAACATCACGGATTTTATCGACAGCAATCTGGAGTTTGATCATCCTTGGAGCATTTGGTGATAGTTCCGGTCGTGGTACAGAAATGGTTTCATTCATGATCCCCAGGATATGCCGGTAACCCTGATCAGCCCTTTCAAGAGCCTTCTTCAGGATTTCACTGGATATTCCTTTGATCTTGATATCCATCTGGATTGCTGTGATGCCTTTTTCGGTCCCGGCAACTTTAAAGTCCATATCGCCAAGAAAGTCTTCCATTCCCTGGATATCAGATAATATTTCGACCTGTTCACCTTCTTTGATCAGGCCCATGGCGATACCGGCAACCGCTCTTTTAATCGGAACACCGGTATCCATCATCGATAAAGATCCCGAACAGACACTACCCATAGAAGTTGAACCGTTAGACTCGAGCACCTCAGAAACAAGACGAATCGTATAGGGGAAGTCATCTTCCGAAGGGACCACTGGCTCAAGCGCTCTCTCGGCCAGTGCACCGTGACCAATTTCTCTGCGACCGGGACCGCGCATAAAACCGGCTTCACCAACGCTGAAAGGTGGAAAATTATAATGGTGAATAAACCTCTTCGACTCTTCAAGCCCCAGGCCGTCCAGCATCTGGACATCTCTTAAAGCTGAAAGAGTGCATACATTCATAACCTGGGTCTGACCGCGGGTGAAAACAGCGGATCCATGTGTCCGCGGCAGAACTGATAACTCGCAGCTGATCGGCCTTATTTCCTGTGGACTGCGTCCGTCAGCCCGTAAACCTTTTTCGATGATTAACTCACGCAGAGTCTTTTTCAATATTATTTCAAATATTTTTTTCAGTTCAGCTTCATTTTCAGGATATTCTTCTGTAAATTCTGCAACTAACTCTGCTTTAATTGATGTTAGCTGATCTTCACGTTCTCGCTTATCGGCAATCTGAAATGCTGCTTCAATCTTGCTCTTAATCACCGGTTCTGCTTTTTCACAAAGATGTGAAGGCAACTCCTGGGTGATTACTTCCATTTTGCTGATACCTACTTCGTTAACCATCTGTTCCTGCAATGTCACTAAATTCTTGATCTGTTCATGACCGGCTTCAATGCAGCGTAAGACATCTTCTTTGCTGATCTCTTTTGATCCAGCTTCTACCATCATTACAGCTTCTTTAGTGCCGGCCAGCATTAGGTGCAGGTCTGATTTTTCAGTATCTTCCTGGTTCGGGTTAATAACCGGTTCACCGTCAATCAACGCGACAATTACCGCAGCGACAGGACCCTCAAAGGGAATTTTCGATATTGACAGTGCTGCGGAAGCCCCAATGATCGAAAGCGGCTCTGGCGGGCAATCCTGATCCATAGAAAGAACCGTAGCAACTATATGAACAGAATTATGAAAGCCCTTTGGAAAAAGCGGCCTAAGTGATCGGTCGGTCAGGCGGCAGCCAAGGATGGCTCGTTCTGTTGGGCGTCCCTCCCTTTTGATAAAACCACCTGGTATACGTCCAACGGCATAGAGTCTTTCCTCATAGTCGACAGTCATCGGGAAAAAGTCAATCCCCTCCCGTGCTTCATCAGAAACTGTCGCTGTTACCAAAACCACGGTATCACCGTATTTCATTAAAACAGCTCCGCTGGCCTGTTTAGCCAGACGCCCTGTTTCCATGGTGAGCATTCGGCCCTGTAATTCCATTGTGTATGTTTGCATCAAATCTGTTTCTCCTCTCACTGCTCAGGGTTATTCTAATAACAAACACGGGGATGTTTCCCCGTGTTCACTTATTTGTTACTTTCTTAAGCCGAGTTTGGCAAGAATTGCCTGGTAACGCTCCGGTGAACGGTCTCGCAGGTAATTTAAAAGTCCCCTCCTGCGCCCGACCATTTTCAGCAAACCCCGCTGTGAGTGAAAATCTTTCTTATGTGTCTTTAGGTGGTCGGTCAGGTAATTGATTCTTGCCGTCAAAAGTGCAATCTGGACTTCTGGTGAGCCGGTGTCTCCTTCATGCCTTTTGTGCAGATCAATGATCCCCTGCTTACTTTCGTTATCCAACATATTTTAAAGCCTCCCTTTATTAATCGCCACCGGCCAAGTATAGCGTCGGGAAATCGTTATACCTAGCCTGTGGTTCACAGTGCTATGATCTTAGCACACTGCCTCCTGCTTGTAAAGAATGACCACTTCCGTTTTTTTCCATTCGCATTTTATTAAGCAGATATAGTCCGTTCTTGATATCCTTGCCAATTTGTTCTTTCAATTTTTCGGGAGATGCAAACTCCTGTGTATCCCTTAATTTTTCCAGAAAACAAAGTCTAATCCTTTTGTTATAGATATTTTTATTAAAATCTATAATATACGTTTCAATCATCCGTTTATCTTCTACTTTAAAGGTTGGTGTAGAGCCAACATTGGTGACTCCATAGAGCAGAACTTCCTTAACTTTTCCAACAGCGGTCAGGTATACACCCTGCCCCGGCCAGAGTAGTTCGTCGGTCGAAATCAGATTGGCGGTTGGATATATGAATTTATTGCCTACACCCCGCCCATGAGTAACTGTTCCTTCTCTGAAAAAATAGTAATTTAGGTAATCGGCCGCCTCATTTACAGCACCGCTGAGGATCAAATCCCTGATCAGTGAACTGCTGACTTTTTTATTATTAAAGGAAACCAAAGGTTGAATTGAAACAAAAAACTCGTATTCCTTGCCCCATTGATCTAGTTTCACGGCAGTGCCTTTACCCTGGTAACCAAAACGATAATTTTCTCCTACGTAAACCCCTTTGACATTTAATTTATCGATCAAAACCTGTTTAACAAACTCCAACGGTTCAAGAGCAGCAAATGCAGGGGTAAAGGGTTCGATTATCATGTAGTTAATATTCAGTTCCTGGATGATCTCTGCCCGGTCAGCCAGGTCGGTTAATAAAGTGACCGGTTTTCCCGGTCTTAAAGCACTAATTGGATGCGGATTGAAGATCAAAACAGCACTGCAGCCTTTTTCAGCTCTAGCCTTTTCATTTACGGCCTTGAGAATCGCCTGATGCCCACGGTGAACTCCATCAAAGTTACCAAGGGCAATAAATAGCGGCTTTGCTATCTGCGGCAGGCGATTAATGCTGTTGATGATTTCCAAATCAACGTCATCCTCTGATCAGTATTTTAGTAAATTATGAATTTTAAAGTTTTTAGGCGGCAGCCGCTGTCAACGCTTGTGACAGAGGCTAGAGCTCTAAATTTCCGATCCTGATCATAAATTCTGATCACCGGAGCTGAAACTAATTCCTCCAGGCAGTCTGCTTCGCTTAGCAGTATTTCGCGCCCCTGCCTTAAGTGTTCCGTCTGCGAATCATCCAGATCGACCCGGGGAAGGTGCTTTACCGCTGATTCAGGAGGCAATATCTGCTGCCTGAATTTATTATCCTCAATCAAACTGGCACATTCAGCTGTGGTCAAAGCATCTTTTAGCTCGTAAGGCCCAACTGACAATCGCTGTAGGGCCGAAAGATGCGCTCCACAACCGATCGTCTGACCAAGATCAACGGCCAGGGTTCTGATGTATGTTCCTTTTGAACATTTAATGTCAAGCTCTAACTGTGGTTCTCTTTCCGCAGAAAACGAAACTATTTCGATATTATAAATTTCAATTTGCCTGCTCTCCCTGGGGACCATGGTCCCCTCCCTGGCCCAACGATATAAAGGTTTTCCCTTATATTTTATTGCTGAATACAGAGGTGGCAGTTGCTCCTGGACTCCGGTAAATGAACTAACTGTTTTTTCCAACATGATTTTGTCAAGACAGGGTACCGGGCTCGTCGCAAGGATTTGGCCATCGGCGTCGCCGGTATCGGTGACTACACCAAAAGTTATTGCTGCCCGGTAGCATTTTGCCTGTTCGATAATATATTCAACCAGACGGGTTGCTTTGCCCAGGCAAACAGGCAGGACCCCGGTTGCCATAGGATCCAGGGTCCCTGTGTGTCCGGCTTTTACTCCCGGAAGCAACTTCCTTAAGCGCTGTACTTCCTGATGTGAGGTAATTCCAGAGCTTTTATTAATAACTACTACACCATCAATCAACTGGTTTCCTCTGTAGAAAGATCTGAGAGCATTTTAAAAGCTTCGTCCAGCACTAGTTTCTTGACCGTCTCAAAACTACCATGCATCCGGCAGCCGGCTGCCCGGATATGACCACCACCATTTAGCTTACCAGCCAGGAGACTGACGTCAAGACGCTTTGATCGAAACCCCACTTTAACTTCGTCTTCCATCTCGACATAAAATAGTATTCCCAATTCAACCCCTTCGATGTTCCTGGTATAATTAACAATCCCGTCAAGATCATCGGTCGAAGCTCCGCTGCGAATCCGGATATCCTTGCTAAGGGTCATAATGGCGACGGTGCGGTTTAGATACATTTCCAGGCTGGAAAGCGCTTCTTTCAACAAGATATAAAATGAAAGAGGACGTTCATCAAATATTTTTTGTGATAATGCACCGGGACTAATGCCTGTTTGTAGCAATTTTGCAATGACTGAGTGGGTGTGTGGTGTGGTGTTATCGTATTTAAATGAACCCGTATCAGTTGAAATGGCTACGTACAAAGCCTCTGCCAGGTCAGAGTCAAGCTCCACTTTTAAAGACTCTAAGAGGCTGAAGACTATTTCACCGGTTGCAGAAGCATCAGCATCAACATAGTTTAAAGTACCGTAATTCTGATTGGTTACATGGTGATCAATGTTGACCAGTTCCGGGCTCTCCATAACCGTCTCTTTAAAAATTCCAAGTCGGTCGGCATCACTGCTGTCAAGTACAATAGCCGTGCGGGATGAATCGAAAAGAGTTAAATCGTTTGAGATTAAATTGGCCCCCTTCAAAAAACAATATTTAAGAGGGATGCGCCCCGGTGCAAACATTTTTACACTTTTGCCCATCTTCGTTAGGCATTGCCCCATTGCCAACAGTGAGCCGACACTGTCGCCATCAGGCAACAGATGAGAAATCAGGTTATAATTATCTTTCTCTGTTATTATTTCAATTATCCTGTTCCGATCGTTCATCTTCGCCGCCTGTTTCTTCCTTCAGTGATCTGATAACCCGTTCGATATGAGCACCATATTCAAGTGAATTGTCCATATAGAAATTAATCTCCGGTGTATATCTGAGTCTGATCCGTCGACCAATCTCGCCGCGAATAAAGCCTGAAGCCCTAATCAAGGTTTGCAGGGTTTCTTCCTTTTCAGCTTCGCTGCCAAAAATACTGACGTATATTGATGCATAGCGCAAATCTTTGGAAAGTTCAACATCAGTGATGCTGGTCAATCCGGCGACGCGTGGATCTTTTATCTCGGAGGCGATAATAGCGCTAATATCTTTTTTTATCTGCTCGGCAACACGCCGGATCCTGTTTTCAGACACTTACTTAACCTCCATTTTCAAAATCAACAACTACAGAGGATTGTATCACCTGGCAACCTGTTCCATGGAATATGCTTCAACGATATCTCCCTCATGCAGATCATTAAAGTTTTCCAGGAGAATTCCGCATTCATAGCCGGTAAGAACCTCTTTTACATCATCCTTGAATCTTTTCAGTGAGTCGATTTTTCCGTTTTCAAGGACCACTGTTCCATCGCGAATTACCCTAATCGTTGCATTTCGGTTAATTTTTCCTTCAAGAACGTAGGAACCGGCAATATTGCCCAAACGTGAAACCTTAAATAGTTCCCGGACTTCTGCCTGGCCTTGAATAACCTCTTTCATGATCGGTTTCAACATTCCGGTTACAGCCGCTTTTATATCTTCGATTGCTTCGTAGATTACCCTGTAAAGTCTGATGTCAACCTTATCCTGTTCAGCCAGCTTGCGAGCATTATTGTCCGGCCTGATATTGAAACCGATAACAATTGCATTGGATGCCGCTGCCAGCATAATGTCTGATTCGCTGATTGCACCGACACCAGTGTGGAGAATTTTGATCTGCACCTCTTCTAAGCTCAGTTTATAAAGAGCCTCCTGGAGAGCCTCTACCGAACCATGGACGTCGCCTTTCAGAATTAAATTAAGATCTTTTACTTCACCTTCCTGGATCTGTTTGAAAAGGTCATCTAAGGTTACCCGCTGTACATGCCTGGTAGCCGCTTTAAGCTTGACTGCTCTTTTTTCGGCAACCTGCCGGGCAACCCGATCATCGCTGACAACCTGGAATAAATCTCCGGCTAGCGGCACATCACTTAAACCAACAATTTCCACCGGAGTCGAAGGTCCCGCTTTTTTTACTCTTTCACCACGATCATTTTGCATCGCCCTCACCTTGCCGGCAATCGAACCACAGATAATCGGGTCCCCCACCCGTAAGGTTCCATCCTGGACAAGCACTGTAGCCACCGGTCCGCGGCCGCGGTCAAGTTTCGCTTCAATGACAGTTCCCTTACCTGATCGTTCGGGACTTGCTTTCAATTCGGCCACTTCGGAAAGCAGCAGAATCATTTCCAGTAGTTCTTCCAGGCCATCACCCCTGATAGCGCTGACTGGGACAAATATTGTATCACCGCCCCACTCTTCGGCTACCAGGCCATGTTCTGACAGCTGCTGTTTGATCCGATCCGGATTGGCATCCGGTTTATCTATTTTGTTGATAGCAACCAAGACTGGAACGCGAGCTGCCTTGGCGTGATTGATCGCTTCTATGGTCTGGGGCATTACGCCGTCATCGGCGGCAACAACTAAAACTGCAATATCGGTAACCTGAGCCCCACGCGCTCTCATGGCTGTAAAAGCCTCATGGCCGGGTGTATCAAGAAAAACAACTTTTTTATCATTAACCTGAACCTGGTAAGCACCAATGTGCTGCGTTATTCCACCAAATTCTCCGGCAGTGACATTGGCATTGCGGATCGCATCAAGCAGCGATGTTTTACCGTGATCAACATGTCCAAGCACGGTAACCACCGGTTTACGCAGGATCTCTTTTTTCTGGTCATCCCCCGCTACAGTCAGCAGCACTTCTTCAACGGGGTCTTCAACGTATTCAAAATCGTAACCGTATTCCTCCGCCACCAGTTCAACGGTATCCGTGGTTAGCAGTTGGTTGATGTTGGCTATTACCCCCATCTCCATCAGATACCCGATTAGTTGAGCCGGGGTAACATCAAGCCTTCCAGCCAGTTCACCAACAGAAATCTGTCCTTCGAGCTTCATCTTTGGTCGCTTTTCTTTCAGCAGAGCAGCTCTTTTTTCTTCCTGAAGAGCCTTCCTGGATTTGCGGATCGGCGCCGGCTGTTCTTCCAGTTTTTTCTTCTCTTTCTTTTTTTCTGGGGTTGTTGCTGCTTCCGGCTTGACTGTTTCTTTTTTTTCTGCTTTTTCCGGTTTGGCAACAACTGCTTTAGCTGGCTCCTGGGGCGGTTTCTCTTCCGATTGCCCGGTCAGAACAGCCATCACCCTTTTAGCTTCATCATCGGTCAGTGTACTCATATGGTTATTAACCTTAATGTCCATACTTTCCATGACATCAATCAGTTTTTTACTCGTCGTGCCTAACTCTTTGGCCAGTTCATAAACTCTTACTTTAGACATTTACAACACCTCCATCGAGAAAACCCTCCTCGGTATCAAACCTTTGACTTAAAAATTATTTCTTAACAGGGCGCATATTTCTTCGGTTAACTCAGAAGAAACAGGCAAATCCAGACTTTTTTCAAGCCTTTTGCCTTTAACAGCCTTCCTGAAGCATTCTTCTGTCGTGCAGATATAAGCCCCCCTGCCTGCTTTTTTACCTGTTAAATCCAATATCAACTGTTGTTCGGGTGTCCTGACGATCCGGACCAGTTCCTTTTTCGGTTTCTGTTCCCGACAGCCGACACAGATTCGCATTGGTATTTTCCTTCTTTTAATCATCTGTATCAAATTCCTCCACGGCTTCCTCATCCGGGTCGGTTTTAGTTTTTCTCTTTTTTTCCTTCTTAACTGACTTTGCTTTTACAGTTTTCTTTTTCGGTTTGACTTCTTTTTCGACAACTTCTTCAACGTTTTCAGTGATTACTGTTTCTGCTTCTGCTCCAACCTCTTCCGGTTCTGCTGATTCTGCAGGCTCAACCACTACAGAAACATTCTCATTTTCTTCGGTATGTTTTTCGACGTTATCCGCGTCAGGATCTGCCAGCCCAATTGCTGAAAGGCTTTTTTCCGTAAATTGTGTTTCACTGGAAATATCTATTTTCCAACCCGTAATCTTCGCTGACAACCTGGCATTCTGGCCTTCTTTGCCGATTGCCAGCGATAACTGTGTATCGGGAACAACAACGGTCGCCATCTTCTGGTCAGAATTAAGAATAACTGAGGAAACCTTGGCCGGACTTAAGGCATTGGCTATATACTCCTCGGATTCTGCACTCCACTTGATGATGTCAATTTTTTCGCCTTTCAGCTCATTGCTAATCGCCTGAACCCGACTCCCTTTCGGGCCGACACAGGCTCCTACCGGATCAATATCTTTGTTGTTTGAAAAAACTGCAAGTTTTGATCGATATCCAGCTTCGCGGGCTGCCGCTTTAATTTCGACTATACCTTCATAGATTTCTGGCACTTCCATTTCAAACAGCCGTTTTAAAAAACCGGTATGAGTCCTTGAAACAATAATCTGCGGACCCTTGGTTGTCTTTTTCACATCAACAATGTAGGTCTTCACTCTTTCCCCCTGCCGGTACCTTTCATGGGGTATCTGTTCATCCACCGGCAGTACAGCCTCGGTGCGACCCAGATCGATGATCACATTACGCTGTTCAAAACGACGGACCAGGCCGGTGATAATCTCCTCGGTCCGATCAACAAAGTTTTCATAAATCAGCTCTCGTTCAGCCTCACGGATTCTCTGGATTACCACCTGTTTGGCAGTCTGCGCGGCAATTCTGCCAAATTCCCGGGGGGTGACCTCCATTTCCACAATATCTTCAATTTGGCAACGGGGATCATAAACTCTTGCTTCGTAGAGACTCACTTCCTGCTGTTCGGATTCGACATTCTCGACGACTCTGAGCTGCGAAAATACTTTAATCTCGCCTGTATCCCGGTCAATACTCACCCTAACTGCCGGTGCAGATTGAAAATTACGTTTATAAGCTGAAATAAGTGCTACTTCAAGAGCTTCAAACAATATTTCCTTACTGATTCCTTTTTCTTTTTCAAGCGAATCCAGCGCTGCAAATAGTTCTTTATTCATTTTTTCCGGTTCAATCCTCCCTTCTTTATTTAGTTTTTTTTCGTACTTTATCAGGTTTTTTAAACCAGAGTTTTGCTTTCTTGATCATTTCATAATAGATTATTATTTCATTACCATCTTCTTTAGCGACGATAATTTTAAGATCATCGGATTCCTTAAGGATTCCGGCATATTTTATCGAACCATCAACCTCTTCATTTAAAATAATTTTAACCGGTTCGCCTTTATACTTTTTAAAATGAGCAGGTTTGGTCAGGGGGCGTTCCAGTCCTGGTGAAGCCACTTCAAGCAAGTAGGCATGGGCTAGGGGATCATGAAGATCGAGAAGCCCCGATACTGTCCGGCTGATCTCTTCGCAATCATTAATGGTCACCGGGTCTTTGCCGTCAATCACCAAAAAAACTTTACCCTGCCGGCCGGAATAGTAATCCAGATCCAGTATTTCAAAACCTTTGCTCTCCACAAACGGTTCAATCAACTCAAGTAATTTTATTCTGGTCTCTTCTCTGCTCACGTTTTACCCCCGCAGGTAAAATAACCCCTGTAATATGAAAGAGTGGGAGAACCCACCCTTCGCTAAAATCATTCCAGTACTAGTAATCTATCACAAAGCGATCCTCAACGCAATAGCCATAACCCGTAATAACTATGCGTCCTCGGTTTCTAAACTACTTTTTTTTCAATCTCTGTATTTGTTACATAGCAGATTATTTCCCAGTACATTTTTACTCTTGCCAAAATACCTTTCCAAAAACCGAGTTTCTCCTCTTTCATCACATGTGAAAGGAGCGGTAGCTGGACCAGCTTATTCTCAACTGCATGCTCTTCGACATAAAGTTGTAAAGCAACCTCTATGCCAAAGCGAGATAGGTCTATGTCTGAGATGTTTTCCAGGAGTTCGCGTTTTAATGCTCTCTGACCGGATAAAAATGGAGCTACTTTTTGGGCCAAATCAGTCACCGTACGCCCTTTTTCGAAAAGACCGGTGGTCATTTTTGTGCTGCCGGATGTTACCGGATGCAGTAAGGCATTGATGTGCTCCTCCTTCAACCCGATTAGATCAGCATCAAGAACCAGTATTATATCACCACCGCTATTATCGAGGCCTGCCTTGACAGCCCCTCCCTTACCGCGGTTACCAAGAAGTTCAATCACCTTCACCGCTTCATAAGCTGAAGCTATACTTACAGTATCGTCTTCTGAGCCGTCACTGACCACTACTATTTCATTAATTAATGACGAAGCAGAAAGAGTTTTCAGGACTGCCCCAATATTATGTGCTTCGTTAAAAGCCGGGATGATTGCTGTAACTAACATTCTGTTCTTTCCTCTTTTCGGCTGTTGTAGGCCAACAGCTCATCTGCCAATTCCGCTTTAAAAGCATCAATTAACTGTTCCAGCTTGACCGTTTTTACAACCTTGCCTTTTCTGAATAACAATCCCTGCTTTTTACCAGCGCAGATACCCAGATCCGCTTCCCGGGCCTCTCCGGGACCGTTGACTGCACAGCCCATAACAGCAATGCGCAGGGGCAGGCTAAGATCTGCAATGATGGTCTCTACGGTTTTTGTCAGATTAACCAGATCTGTTTCACATCGACCACAGGTGGGGCAGGATATCAATTCGGGTTTAAAGATCCTGATGCCGAGAGCTTGAAGAATTTCGCGGGCCACTCTGATCTCTTCCACCGGATTGGCGGTCAGCGACACTCTGAACGTGTCTCCGATTCCTTCAGCAAGAAGAGTTCCGATCCCGATCGCAGCTTTGATTGATCCTGTATTCAGGGGGCCAGCTTCAGTAACCCCTAAATGCAGGGCATTAGATGCCTGTTCAGCAAAGAGACGGTTGGCCTGAATAGTTATGAAAGCTGACGAAGCTTTAATGGAAACCACTACCCGGCTGTAACCGATTCCTTCAAGTAGATCAAGATATGAAAGCGCTGACTCAACAAGGGCTTCTGCCGGTTTTTGCCGATATAG
>VGTO01000039.1 GCA_016874655.1 Bacillota bacterium
TCTCCCTCTTCCTGCTCAGGCATTTTGAAACGGCGGGCAAAGAGCTCCACCAGATCCTGCGGGTAGCTGCCCTTAAAGAGCGGGTCAAGATACCAGCGGTTCATGAAACCGTCAGAGCGCCGGGCAGCTTCCAGATCTGCTTCTGAATCAGAATTGGCCTGGATCGGGGCCAGGTTGAGGGTAATACCGATCTGCTCCGAGCCGCGTTTCGCCTCGCGAAAAGCCTTAACCGCCAGGCCGTGGCCCAGCAGCAGGTTATGACCCACCTGCAGAGCAGTTCCGAAATCGGTGTCACCGGGAGCGTGAACTCCAAAGGCGTGGCCCAGGTAGGCCACCACCCAGGGTTCGTTCAGCGTTATCCAGAGATCAACGGGCAGATCGAGCCTTTCAAAAATATAGGCGGCATATTCAGCAAAGTATCGGGCGCTGTCGCGACTTTTCCAGCCGCCTTTATCCTGCAGGGCCTGGGGTAGATCCCAATGATAGAGGGTTGCCGCTGCTTTAATGCCATGTTGCTGCAGGGTTTCGACCAGGCGGCGATAAAAATCGAGGCCCTGTTCGTTGGGCCGGCCGCCGCCGGCAGGGAAGATACGGGGCCACGAAATTGAAAACCGATAGGTATTGAGACCGATTGAGGCCATCAGCTCCACGTCTTCCCGGTAGCGCCGGTAATGGTCGCAGGCGATATCGCCGGTATCATTTTCCCAGACCCGGCCCGGGCTGTGCGAAAAACGGTCCCAGATTGATTCACCCTTGCCATCGGCATCGGGTGAACCTTCTATCTGGTAGGATGCTGTCGCCGCACCCCAGAGAAAGCCATCGGGAAACAGGTACTTTGCCACTTTGTCGCCCTCCCATGTTTCGTTTATTGAAGCTTGCTGATCACCGAGTGATTACGCATGCTGTCACTGAGGCAGCTGCAGGGAACTTCTCCGCAAACACCTGAGCAGCTTTCGTCATGGCTGAGCGGTAACTTCTCCTGATCGGCTGCGCCGACCGGAGTAAACAGCCCAAGCCCCCTTAAGAAGCGGCCTTCGTAGAGATACTTTGAACCCGGATGTTCCGGATGCGGGCAGGGCCACTGCAGACCCACACCAGCGATCCGCTCGTAGGAAATGCCGGAATACTGGGGAGTGAGAGCAGCCATTTCGGCGAATATATCACCCGGTCCATCGTAATCCCATTCGAAGCCAAGCCAACCAGCCAGTTCGGCCAAAATTGCCCAGTCGGGCTGGGCACTGCCCGGGGGATCAATCGCCGCCCGGTTTAACTGCACCCGGCGTCCCACATTCGTATAAGTACCTGTTTTTTCAGCAAAACCGGCGGAAGGCAGAATTACATCGGCCAGCATCGCCGTTTCGGTCATGAACAGATCCTGAACAACCAGGAAATCAAGGTTGCGCAATATTTCCGTGGCAGCCTGATGCTGATCACCACAGGCTACCGGGTTTTCACCCATCACCAGCATCGCTTTTATCGCTGTTTTTTCAGCCCCGGAAAACAGAGCAGCAGCTGATAGGCCGGGCTGCTCACATAATTCAACTTTCCAGGCCCGGGAAAAGTTATCGCGCACCTTTTTCTCTTTTAATGGCTGGTAGCCAGTCAGCACTGCTGGCAGGGCGCCCATATCGGCCGAGCCCTGCAGGTTATTTTCACTGTAGGGCAGATAAAGCCCGCAATTTTCGCGACCCACGTTACCGGTCAGCAAAGCCAGGTTGGTGAGTGCGGTAACCAGGCGGTAGTCACCTTCCTGCGCGTTATCCCCTGCTGTAGAAATAATCGCTGCACTCTCAGCAGTAGCGAAAGCGCGGGCAGCTAAACGCAGTTGCTCTTCGCTGATTCCGGTCTGCTCAATGGCCCGGTTCACAATCTCCGGCCCGAGTGAGCTGCTGTAGGCAGCAAAACCTTCCGTCCGCTTATTAATAAATTCCGGTTTATGAAGTTTTTCTTCTAAAATCACAGCAGCAAAAGCATCGGCCAGCGCCACAGCGCTACCCGGTCTAAGCGGCAGGTAGTGAACAGCCAGATCACTTAAGCCGGCTTCCTCCGACTGAGCAGCAATCAGGCAAGCTCCCTTTTTAACTGCCTCGCGGATCCGGTAACCAATGATCGGGTGAGTCTTAAGCGGATCGGCTTCAATAAGGAAGATCGCCCCGGCCGAGACTAGCTCTTCCATGCTGTTGGTCATCGCCGCACCGCCAAACGCTTTCATCATCCCATCAACCGCCGGGGCATGGCAATGCCGGCTGTGGCTGTCAACATTATTGCTGCCCAGTGAACGGATCAGCTTCTGGAATAAATAACTTTCCTCGTTACTGGCCTTTGGTGAACAGAGCCCCATTAGGGCACCGGGGCCGAAGCGGCTGCTGATCTCTTCCAGACGATCGACAACCAGGCCGAGGGCTTCCTCCCAGCTGACTGCGATTAATACGCCTTCCGACCTGACCAGGGGGGAGGTCAGGCGTTCGCTGCTCTTCAGGTAATCCCAACCAAACTTACCCCGGGCGCAAAGATGCCCGCGGTTGACCGGGTTATCAAAATCAGGTAGCACATCGATCACTTCGCCATCCCTGGTATGCAGGAAAATACCGCAACCGACACCACAGTAGGGACAAATGGTCCTGGTTTTTTCAACCTGCCACGGGCGGCCTTTACCGATGGTTGCTTTCGGGATCAGGGCCCCGACCGGGCAGCTGTCGATACAGAGACCGCAGAAGACGCAGGTCGAGTCTTCAATTTTATCTTCGTAGGCGGGGCCGACATTGGTCATAAAACCGCGCTTGGTAAAGTCTATAGCCCCTGCTCCGACAATTTCCTGGCACTTGCCGACACAGATACCACATAGCACGCACTTATTCATATCTCGCACAAAAAAGGCATTGCTTTCATCTAAGGGCAAATCTTTTGTTTCACCAATATATTCGCTATCGGTCACCCCGTAACGGTAACAGTAATCCTGCAGTTTACAACTTCCCGTTCTCTCGCAGATGATGCAAACCAGGGGATGATTGGCAATCAGCAAGCTTAAGATTGAGCGGCGGGCGCTGATCACCCGCTCTGATTCGGTTTGGACAACCATGCCGGGGGCAACCGGGGTGACACAGGAGGCAATCAGGCTCCTGGCCTTTTCCACTTCCACCACGCAGAGACGGCAGGCGCCGTTTGGCGGCAGTTCCGGATCGTGGCACAGGGTGGGAATATCAATGCCCAGCTCTCTGGCCGCCTGCAGGATAGTCGTGCCGGCAGCCACTTCCAGCTCTTTACCGTTAAGTGTCAGTTTAACTGCTGACATCGGCTTCCCTCCCGACCGGTGTGATCATGATGCAATCCTGGGGGCATTTTTCAATGCAACTGCCGCAGCGGGTGCAAAGCTCCTGGATTATTGCGTGGGGCTCTTTTTTCTGACCCTCAATCGCCTCAACCGGGCAAACCCGCGAACAGGCGGTGCAGCCGTTGCAGCGCTGCTGATCAATCCGGTAGTTAAAGAGCGCCTTGCATACTCCGGAGCGGCAATATCGATCATTAATATGCTCTTCGTATTCAGCGCGAAAATAGCGGATGGTGCTAAGCACCGGGTTCGGGCAGGTCTGGCCGAGGCCACAGAGCGAGCTGTCTTTAATACTGGCGGCCAATGAGTCAAGAGTATCTAAATCTTCCGGGATACCTGCCCCTTCCGTAATCCGGTTTAGGATCTCGAGCATCCTTTTCGTTCCTTCGCGGCAGGGGGTGCATTTGCCGCAGGATTCTTTCTGGGTAAAGCTTAAGAAATAGCGGGCCAGGTCAACCATGCAGGTCCGCTCGTCCATCACCACCAGGCCTCCGGAGCCCATGATTGCGCCGGCCTGGTTCAACGAATCATAATCGATCGGCAGATCCAGCAGTTCGGCCGGAATGCAACCGCCGGAAGGACCGCCAGCCTGCACCGCCTTAAATGCGCGGCCACCCTTAATCCCGCCACCGACATCATAGATAATCTCCCTGATCGTGATGCCCATCGGTACTTCGCACAAACCGGTATTGCGTATTTTGCCGGCCAGGGCAAAAACCTTGGTGCCTTTACTGCCTGCGGTGCCGATTTCAGAAAACTCGGCCACCCCGCCTTCTTTTAAAATCAGCGGGATGTTGGCCAGGGTTTCAACATTATTGATGGTGGTCGGTTTGCCAAACAGCCCAAACTGGGCCGGAAAGGGTGGACGCGGGCGCGGCATCCCCCGTTTGCCTTCAATCGAAGCCAGCAGGGCCGTTTCTTCACCGCAGACAAAGGCGCCTGCACCTTCCTTAATTTTTACTTTGAAATTATAGCCTGAGGCAAGAATGTTTTGGCCGAGCAGCCCGTATTGTTCAGCCTGTTCAATGGCAATCTTCAGCCGTTTAATGGCCAACGGATATTCGGCACGGCAATAAACATACCCTTCATCAGCCCCGATTGCGCGGCCGCAGATCAGCATCCCTTCCAGGATGGCATGAGGATCGCCTTCGAGAATGCTGCGATCCATAAAAGCGCCGGGGTCGCCCTCGTCGGCGTTGCATACCACGTACTTCTTGATGCCTGGCGCTTGCAGGGTAAATTCCCACTTCAGTCCGGTAGAAAAGCCGGCTCCGCCTCTTCCGCGCAAACCCGCCTTTTTAACCTCGGCGCAGATAGCCGCCGGTTCTAAGTCCAGGGCCCGGGTAAAAGCGCTGTATCCGCCGCGCATGATGTATTCATCGATAATTTCCGGATCGATCAATCCACTGTTGCGCAGCACATTAAATTTCTGCTTGGTGTAAAAGGGAATCGTATCAAAAAAGCGGGCCGGGGCATCCACATCAGGGCCCTTATAGAGCAGGCGTTCAACTATCTCGCCTCCAACCAGATGCTTTTCCACCAGTTCCGCCATATCTTTCGGCTTCAGGCGACAGTAGAATACCTCATCGGGGTAGACAACGATAATCGGACCGACCTCGCAAAAGCCGGGGCAGCCACCCATCACCAGCCTGTATTTATCCCTGATCTTATGCATCTCCAATGCTTCGACCAGCGCTTCTTCAACTGACTGCGAACCCGACGAGATACAACCAGTCGCCCCGCAGATCATCAAATGCTTCTCATACAAGACATTGCAGCCTCCCTTGCCTATTCGTAACTATCGAGGATCGCCTGCACCTTATCCGGAGTCAGCCGCCCATGCGGGTTATCGTTAACCATAATGACTGGTGCCAGGGCACAGGCCCCGATACAGGCCACCTCTTCCAAGGTGAACCGCAGATCATCAGTTGTTACACCGCTTTGCACTCCGAGAATCTCCTCGATCCGCTCGGCTATTTTTGGGCTGCCCTGAATATGACAGGCCGTTCCCTTGCAGACCCTGATAATATAGCGGCCCCGGGGCTTCATCTTAAACTGGGCATAAAACGTGGCTACCCCGTAAAGGCGGCTAAGCGGAATCTGCATCAGGCGCGAAACCCCCTCCATAGCCGGTCGGGGCAGGTAACCATAGTGTTCCTGCACTTTCTGCAGCACCGGGATAACCATCTCTTTTTTACCTAGATACGGTTCTACTAGAGGATCAAGGGGGCTCAAATCGATCGGATCCATTTTTGCTGTTTCTAATGCTGCTCCGCTCTTCAACAAATCACCTTCCCGGTATTTAATTTCCTCTTCTTCTTAATTACACTTAAGCCGCTGCCAATCCTGCCTGGGGCGGACAAAATTTGCCTCACCCAACTTAAGGATAAGTTGCTGAAGGTAAGCCTAGTCAACTACAAGTTTTGGCCTGAATTGAAGACCGTCCGCAGCCACAAAGAGGTATTCTACTCCGCCACGCACACCCTGAAAGATCTGATCGCGCCCACTGTCATGAATATGGCCAAATACACATTTATTTACTGCAGATGCTTCCAGCAGATCACTGAAGGCACTCGGCTGGTTGATTCGGTTGAAAGGCGGAAAGTGTAAGACACAGATAATTTTCTCCGCTTCCGTTCCAGCAGCGCTCTTAAGTGACAGTCGCAGCCTTTCGACTTCACGCAGGTAGATTTTCTGATCCTGTTCGTTGTCAAAACCTTCATCACCCGGACAGATCCAGCCCCTGGTCCCACAGATTGTCCACTCCTCCCAGGTAAAGTGATCGTTCTGCAGAGCGTAAACAGAAGAAGGTAGCTTCGACCTGACCTTGCCAATGGAAGACCACCAATAGTCGTGATTGCCCCTGATCATTATTTTCGTACCAGGTAGTCTGGCCAGCCAGTTTAAGTCAGGCAGCGCTGCCGAAAGATGCATCGCCCAGGAAATATCACCGGCGATGATCACCAGATCTTTTTCGGTTACAACTTGCAGCCACTTTTCTCTGAGAAGTTGAACGTGGTTTGTCCAATGCTCCCCAAATATTCCCATCGGTTTGGGCTGGCTGTGAGCCAGATGCAGATCTCCAATCGCAAAAATAGCCACTGCGCTTCTCTCCTGCTTCCGCTGTTTTTAATTTAAGCCTCAAATAGTTCATTTCCCGATTTTAATACTACTAAAAGAGAAAGCGGAATGCAAAAGAAGGTTTTATTCTGCTGATTAATACTGTTTCTTTTTAAAATAAAGCTTTGCAAATATTTTAATAAAATGATATAATATCGCAGCAATAGTCTGTTTTCTATTGAATATTGAGGAGGTTGACCAATCTGTGGAAAGAGCCGCCGAAAAAAGACCGCGCCGCTACCTGCGCAGCCGTATTACCCGCAAGTTGATCCTTGATACAGCCCTGGATGTTTTTTTGGCCGAGGGTTATACAAAGACCACCATTGCAAAAATCAGTCAGCAGGCTAAAGTTGGCTACGGTACCGTTTACAGCCATTTTAAGGGTAAGGATGACATTTTAAACAAAGTCGTCGATAATGTTCTAACGGAGTTTTATAATCTACTGGCCGTTCCTTTTGCGCCCACAACCCTGTCGGAAGCGCGCAAAGCCTATTATGAATTGGTGTTGACCTCTTTTCGCCTTTCTGAGCAACACCGGCCGATTATGAAAGTTTACCAGGAAGCGCTGGGCCAGTCTGAATCGATTGAAGCCCATTGGCAAAGTGTTATTGACCGCTTTATAAAAAGCTCAGCCAGTTCATTCGCTTACGCACAGGATAAAAAACTATCCTCTAAATTTGACATCCAGGTGGTTGCCAAGGCCTATATCCTGTTGGTTGATCGCTTTATCTGGGAAGTAGTGGATGAACATGAAAGCGATCTGGAGTACATTGCTGATATTATTATCGAGATGCTTTTTCACGGTTTCTTTAGTTCCGGGAGCAAAGCAGGCAAAAGCAAGTAACTATCGACTCAAAGAGGTTTAATCTCGATAATGCGTTTTTCGGTAATCACGCAGTCGACCGGCCTGTCCCATTCATCGGTTGGCACTGTCGGCACTATTTGCAGGTCAAATACGAGGGCCACCAGGGGTGTGCCCGGCTTTAAAAGTGAAAAAAAGCGATCATAATAACCGCCTCCGTAACCAAGGCGGTTTCCTTTTAGATCAAAAGCCACTCCGGGAACAATCAGCAGGTCGATCTGTTCCGGGTCATAGGGACGCATGGCACCGGCTCGCGGTTCCGGAATATTATAGTAACCTGGCATCAGATCGCTATCCCAGTCAAGAATCCGCGACGGGATCAGCTCGCGGCTTTGGGGGACAGCTTTAGGGGCAAGGGCGATTTTTCTCCTGCGGATCGTTTCCTCAACTATGGGCCGGGTATCAACTTCGCTGCCGAAGGAGACAAAATACATGATTGCCTCTGCCTGGTTAAAAGCCGAAAGACTGTAGAGCTTTTCAGCAATAGTTGCGCTTTTTGTGGCGATTTCTTCATCTGTTAGTTGGTCGCGTTCGGTAATGATCTGTTTGCGCAGCTTATTTTTGTCCAATTCTGTTTTCTGCCTCCTAGTGCTTTAGTACAAATAATCGAAAATCGCTAACCCCCGTAGCTGTTTGCGGAAACAACACTCACCGATCACTCGGGCAGTATTGGATTGGCTCAGCTTCTAATAAGCGCGGGCGAAGCAGGCTGCTTCGGTAGCCTTATTACCACAGGCAAAACAGCTGCCTCCCTCCGGCTTCAGGCCAAAGGGCAGACAGCGGATCGTGGCCTTGGTATCGATCTTAACCTGCTCCTCACATTCGTCATTGCCACACCAGGGTGCGATGAACAGACCACGCTCCTCTTCCATGATCCTTTTAAACTCTTTATAATCACTGCCGCGGCGGGTGTTAGCATCGCGGTAATCGATCGCCCGCTTTAGCATGTCTTTCTGAATAGTTTCAAGCAGCGCCGGCAGATAAGCGGCAAGCTGCTCTTCGGCCACAAATTCTTTTTTACCGCTATCACGACGCACGATTACCACCTGACCGTTGTCAAGATCGCGAGGGCCAACTTCAATGCGCAGAGGAACGCCGCGCATTTCCCATTCATTATATTTCCAGCCCGGCGAATATTCTTCCCGATCGTCGAGTTTAACCCGGATATTTTCGGCTTTAAGGCGATCAGCCAGGGCACGGACAGCGGTTAAAACCCGCTCCCCGTCTTTTTTGCTCAAAATCGGCACAATCACCACCTGGTGCGGAGCCATGCGCGGCGGCAGAACCAGGCCGCGATCGTCCCCGTGCACCATGATCAGGGCGCCAATCGTCCTGGTCGATAAGCCCCAGGAAGTCTGCCAGGCATATTTTAGCTGGTCATCCTGATCTAAAAAAGTAATATCAAAGACTTTGGCAAAATGCTGCCCCAGGTTATGCGATGTTCCGGCCTGCAAAGCCCTGCCGTCACTCATCAAAGCCTCTACCGAATAAGTGCGCAATGCACCGGCAAATTTTTCTCGCTCCGTCTTGCGTCCGGCCAGGGCCGGGATGGCCATCTCCGTCTCCAAAAATTCGCGGTAAACTTCAAGCATTTGAAGGGTTTCTGCTTCTGCTTCCTCTTCAGTGCGGTGGCAGGTATGGCCTTCCTGCCAGAGAAATTCAGAGGTGCGCAAAAAAGGACGGGTCGATTTCTCCCAGCGGACAACACTGCACCACTGGTTGATTAAAATCGGCAGATCACGCCAGGACTGCACCCAGCGGGAATAAAAGTCGCAGATAATCGCCTCGGAAGTCGGCCGAATCAGCAAAGGTTCTTCAAGAATCTCGTTACCGCCCCGAGTTACCCAGGCTACTTCAGGGGCAAAGCCCTCCACGTGTTCGGCTTCCTTTTGCAGTAAACTCTGGGGGATCAACAGTGGAAAGTAAGCATTCTGGTGGCCTGTTTCTTTAAAGCGCCGGTCAAGCTGCTCCTGCACCTTCTCCCAAAGCGCATAACCGGCGGGACGGAAAGCCATAAAACCCTTAATCGGGGCGTAATCCATTAGTTGTGCTTTGAGAATAACATCGATGTACCATTGTGAAAAATCGACTGACTTGGGGGTAATCTCCCTGACAAATTCTTTATCGCCGGCAGATCTGCCGACTTTGTTGTTCTGCTCCAAAGCATTCATCCTCTCTGCGACTGTCTATAGCGGCATTTTCTGATCATTCTACCACAGTTTTTTTTAGGCCGCTATATCCGGAATGCTATTTTAGCCTTGACGGACAGCCTGTTGCCGGTTACGGTTTGCGAGCAGCCGCTGCCATCTATCGTCGCTTAAAGGACGGTTAAAGCTACGGAAATTAGCCAATTTAAAACCATGTTCAGCAGCCAGGTACCTGGTTTTGAGAATTGTCTCCAGGTTTACCCCAGACGAACCGAGGCTGTAATGCTTATACTGCTGTTCTAAGGCCAACATCATCGTTTCAGCCATGCAGGCATAGGCCAGCCCCTTTTCAAAGCCGAAATCCCAGCCGAGGGATGGTTGCCCGGGCACCTCAATTACACCACCGTCAATCACCAGAACATCCGGCCGGGCAGCATCGACTTCTTCGCTGACATTAGCCGGGCGGGAAATGTCGCAGACGATCGCCCCTTCTTTTAAGTTACCGGCTTTGATCACTTTCTCTGTTGCGCTGGTGGCGCTGATAACAATATCAGCTCTGGCCAGAACGGAATTAATGTCCGTTGAGAAAAGGATTATTCCCTGGCGGCGACCTTCGGTGGCGGCAAAGGTCTCAAAAGCACTCATCGGAGCTTCAGGTTTGGGCAGCTCAGAGCACTTGGCCAGTAAATAGCCCATGCTGCCCGGTTTGAGCATTCTGCCCTGCTCGAGTAAGGCAGACTGGTAGCGATAGATTTCCGCTGCAACCATCTGCAGCCGTTCACTGGCCGACTGGTTGTTTGGGTTGCCGATCAAGATCAAGCGGGGCACCGTCTCGGAAAGAAGCAGCGATATTCCGCGCCCAATCGAGCCGGCAGCGCCGACAATAGCGGCCGTAGTATCAGATCGGACAATACCCAGTTTCTCCGTCGCTGTATTGACGGCATCAACAGCGGCAACTACCGTATAGCTGTTGCCAGTGGTAATCGGTATTCCTTCGTTTTTCAAGTAGAGGCCGCCCATCGAGGCAACAGCGGTAAAAGCGCCGAGACCGACGATTTTTGCACCCCGCTCGCGGGCCAGAGCTACAGCACTTTTAAGCTCAGTCAGTGCCTGGCTGCGCGGCATACTGACAAATTCATCAGTGGTGCGTGAAATGGCGATAAATTCGCCATAAGCAGTCTTACCGGCGTCCGATACAATTTTAGTTTTGCCGGCCACGAATGGTTCGACCAGGTCATTAAAACGACCGGTCAGATCGGCCAGCTCCTTTTCGCTAAAGGAGAGCAGGCTGTTGTCAAACTGGTGGTAGCTCTGCAGATCGAGAGCGTGGATTAAAAAAGCAAAGCGTCCTTCAGCCGCATTGCCTGATGGCACAACCTGAGGAGCCGGGTACGGAATAAACCGCGTATAGTGATCATCTTTAGCCCCCGGGGTTCTGACCAGATACGAGAGAAAGCGAGCGGTATTCTTTTTACTGAGCACGGCCAGCATGGACGCGATGCCATTTAGGGCTTCCTGACATTGCTCCTCGCTGATCGTCAGTGGCGGTTCGATCCGGATGACCGCGTTACCATTAAGCGTGGGAGCAACGCGGATTTTTTCCACATTCAGCAGGTAGGAAGAGATCGCCGGAGTTAGAAGCTCCTGTTCAGCCATTACGCCTAAGAGACTGCCGGGAAACATATCGCGGTCCATGTTAAATTCAATGCCAAGCATCAGACTGCGTCCGCGGATGGAAAGGATCAGGTCCGGATATTTTTCCTGCAAAGAGAGCAGACCGGTCTTAAATAATTCCCCCTTGCGGCGCACTTCTTTCACCAGGGCTTTACGGTTGGCCGTAAGCAGGTCGAGAACTTTGATGCCGATGCGGCAGGCCAGTGAATTACCGGCAAAGGTCGAGGAGTGTTTCAGGGCAAATTCTTCGTTGTAGACAGCGGTACTGCTCAGACAGGCGCCGATCGGATAAAGCCCGCCGCCTAAAGCTTTTGCCAGGACCAGTACGTCGGGCTTCACTGCTTCAGCCTCACAGGCAAAGAGGTGTCCTGTTCGTCCGAGGCCGGTCTGCACTTCGTCGAAAACTAATAGGACCTTATACTGATCGCAAATTTCTCTCACTTTTCGCAGGTATCCGGCAGGCGGCTCGACAATGCCACCCTCACCCTGAATTGGCTCTAAAAGTAAAGCAGCATAGTAATCGGGGTTCGCCTTAATTTTAACTTCAAGAGCAGCAGCGTCACCGAACTTGATGTGGGAAAAGTGCTCTGCCGGAGCAAAGAAAGCTTTTTGATAAGCCGGGTTACCGGTTGCCGAAAGAGCGCCGAAGGTTTTACCGTGAAAACTGTTGTCTGTAGCCAGGATACCGGGGCGACCAGTTGCAGAGCGACAGAGTTTAATCGCCGCTTCGATCGCTTCAGCACCGCTGTTGGCAAATGTTACATAGTCAAGACCTGCTGGAGCAACTTCAAGCAGGCGGCGGGCCAACTCACCGGCAGCATCAAGAGCCGAAGGCTGTATAAAACTAGGCTCTCCGGACTGTTGAAAACGGTTAATTTCTTCCCAGATTGCCGGTGGGTTATGGCCGAACGGCAGTGCTCCGTAAGCGGCTATACAGTCTAAGTAGCGATTGCCCTGATCATCGAACAGATAACAGCCTTCACCTTTAATATATTTTTGATCGAGCTTGATGCTTTCCAGCATTTCGCCCAGATGGGGGTTAACGTAGCGGGTAAAACTATTCATAAACAGACCTCCCTAACCAATGTGCACATTTATGTGCACGCCAATGAGCATATTTTAACCTCCCTTCTTTAATAAAGCAACTGGCATAAAAATGAAGATCTAAAAAGATGGCAATAGTTAAATTTAATTCCATATACTGGGTTGACATGTTCTTTCATTCTATGGTATCTTGGATATATATATTTATTAATATAGCTAAACTCCGAAAGATGCATGCAGCATGAATAAGTCTTAAACTGAAGGCGTGGCGTTAAGATGGCTGAAGTACAAATTACTGATCCTCATGCTAAACAGATTTTTGAGGCTCAGATATTTAAGTTTATTTTGGGCTTGAATATTTTAAGGAAAAATATGGGATTATATCCCAACGGTCACATCGCAATCGACCATTATGCAGAAAACCTTTCGACCATAATGCAGGAAATGTTTTCAATTACTCCCAGAATCACCATCAATGCAATTCCCCACAACTTAATTATTAACGGAGAACTGATTGATTCCAAGAATACCTACATACAGGATTTCGCATCTTTTATTAATCGAATCGGTGTGGCATCCATATCATTAAAGAAAGGTTTGAGCCGCGATGATCTGGTTTATTTTTGCAAATTGTCACTAATGATTCCTCAAAATACTTTCATCGCTAATAACAGTGAGATTCTCGATAAAATTAATGCCATTTCGAACCTCGAAATACGCGAAATTAATCTGAGCTCTATCCGCTTTTCAGACATTAAAGAGACTGATATAGTCAAGACCAGAGCTCCCCTGACGATATGGCAAAAACTGATGCTTTACAGCCTTTCACCCAGTCTTATAGATACCCAGGATGAGGTCCTATTGAAAACAATAAAAATTTTTGATCCAGGTACTTTCAAGCGCTTTATTCAGACTTATGACATACCTGAAGACAGACTGCTACAAAGCTATATTAGTATCATAAAAGATCATTTTCAAATTGCCTCAACGCAAATGGATGTTTTAACCGGTAAACAAGACTTTTTCAGAACCATGCATGCTAATTTCACTGTCTTCTCTTCTTCCTTAAAAGAAAAAATTCTGGCAGCAACCTTTGATACTCTCAACAACTTAAACGATGAGGGGTCCCAACAGCAATTCCTAAGCTGAATTCCTGATGAACTGGTCGCAGAAATGCTTACCCAAACATTAATCGACAAAAAAGAAATATCACCAATCCTGGTTAAACTGTTATATTTATTTTATAAATTAGGCGATAACTCTAATGATCAAGATGACAGGAAAGATCTTATTGCAGATCCTGAATGGGAAACGATCAAGGAGCTTTTCAACCGGGAGGGTTACGATAAATATCTCTCGCAGGAATATGCAGAGCAGTTGGACAGTCTTTCAATGAATTCTACTGGTGAGCATCTTAACCCGATTGCTTTTTTAAGCTCGGATTACCTTAAATCAATTGAGGAATCAAATGTTAACCGTCATCTCGCATCGGCGCTGCTATTATTAATGCAGGGTGATATTGATGATCAGCTGTTTACAGGTTTTGTAGAAATCATCGTACAATTAATCCCCGAAATGATTGAGGCAGGAGATTATAGAAACCTTTGTACTATTTACAAGATACTAGAAAAACACCTGTCGGAGTTTAAAAGACCTGATGCCTCCTCTGCTTTAGATAAAGCTATTAAGAGTTTTTCCAAAGATAGTATTACTACCAGACTGGCAAAAATATATGAGGATCAGGGAGACCGGCATCAGCCAGACTTGGAAGAGTTAATTTTACTAACCGGCACCAGTAACCTACCCTGGCTAATCGAACAATATCTGAAACAAACTGATGCAGCGATGACCAAAAATAAATTTGGCATCATATCCAAATTTGGTAGTCAGGCTTCAAGAATGGCAATTAGTAAACTGCCAGGCAACGATGCTCGACAAACCATGATGCTTCTTCAACTTATCCAAATCTGTAGAGGAGTAATCCCGACCCTTGAGATCAGCAAACTGCTGCAAAGCAAGACCATTGAAGTAAGCTGTGAAGCGATCAAAACCCTTCTCTGCTTAAGAGATGATACTGCTGTACCCGTACTATGGAAAATGATCAATTCTAAGGATGATCATCTGTTTAACCCGGCTATCAAAATCATTCATGACTTCAAATTAAAAGAATTGGTGGTCAAACTGCCACAGATCATCAAAACATTCTACATAACAGGAGCCACTCTAGAACGCAATAAGGTAATACTGAAGTTGCTTGGCAAATTTGGTCACACTGCAGTTATCTTGCCCCTCAATAAAATAGCCACAACTAAAGCCTCGATCACCCCGGCAAATCTGCGGCAGACACAGGAGTATTTGTATAGGACCCTGGCAGGGTATCCTGAGAGCTCAATTAATGAGCTAATCCATAAAGGCTTGAGATCAAGGAACAAGCAGATCTCAATTATCTGCCGTGAGTTGCTTGAAATGCGGCAGCTTCCAGTCATTAATTGAGAGCTGCAAGCCAATCAAAAAAACAGGAGAGCTAATAATGGCTACTGATAATAGAACCGAATTAATAAATCTGATTGCAGAGTTTGTTGCAACAGTTACCAACATGAAGATGTACCCCCATAACCATCCACATGTACATACTCTATTTAATCGCTTCTATGACAGCATTTTAAATTATTTTAAACATACCCCTGAGTTAACTTTATTTCTCTTTGAAGAAGATATAATAGCTTTTGACAAACCCCTGGCAAACCCGGGGATGACTGGGGAATCGTTTAGAAAAATACTAAACAGTAAAAATATTGAGCGGGTCACAATGCTGGATGGCCTTCCCAAACTACAGCTATACCAATTCATCAGCGATTTAGCATCTACTCGTGAACAGAATTTCTCGGCAACAAGCCACATAAAGCTCGGCAAAATGATCCTTGATGATCTTGACGATGACAGCTATGTTCATGGCGATAAAACTGTAGATTTATATTCATATAAAAATCAGACTGCCAGAGACCTAAAAAATATCTACCTATCAATCAAAGGGAAAGAACAGCCAGATCCTGGCAAAGTGAAACAAATAGCTTCAGACTTTATAAACATTTATAACAAATCGATCAACCACCTGAGGATAATTGCTCAAGTAAAATCAGATGATGATTATACTTATGTTCATATTACCAATGTAGCTCTACTAACTATTTGTTTTGCTGATTTTCTTGGTTTTTCGGGAAAATACCTTGAAGATATCGGTATCGCGGCTTTGTTGCATGACGTGGGCAAAATGTTTATCCCCGATGAGATCTTAAATAAACAGGGAATACTTGACGAATATGAATGGTCAGTGATAAATAGCCACACTTTGAAAGGGGCACAGTATATCGGATATCAGAAAGATATCCCAAGCCTGGCTATGCTTGTTGCGCTTGAGCATCATATTATGTATGACGGTTCAGGTTACCCCAAGATTAAAACAGACTGGCGGCCAAATATTATCAGTCAGATGATTAGTATTGTCGATACATACGACGCCATGCGCAGTACACGGCCCTATCAGGATGCTGCTCCTGAGGAATTGATTGAAGCGGCCTTAATTGCAGGCAGAGGAACTATTTATAATCCTGTCCTGGTTGACAATTTTTTTAAACTACTGGGTCACGCATAAATACTCTTTTAAGCTTAGTTAAGACTCGCAAAGCGCATAAATAGCTGATTAAAACTAAATTTCAGTATAAAAATTGCTATCCTGACAAAAGCAAGTACTTCTGTTTCATTTGTATTGATAAGAATAAAAGCGACACCAACTTGCCTTAACAGTTTATGCTCAGCCCATTGCACAGCAACAAATAATTCATACCCCAGCCTGGATAAGAGATCAAACCGTTGACCACCAACAATATAATTTAATCTGGTTACTAAAAACCGCAATTAGGCTCCGTCTCACCGGTCGGGCTCACCTGCTACCCTTTCAAGATCGGCATCAACCATCATCCGGATCAGTTCCTCAAGCGTTGTTTTGGCCTCCCAGCCCAATATCTCCTTTGCCTTATTGGGGTTGCCGATCAAGATGTCAACTTCTGCAGGGCGGTAAAACTGGGGGTCTATCACTACGTAATCCTCATAGTTAAGTCCAACATAACCAAAGGCAAGCTTGCACATATCCCGGACCGAAGTGGTTCTTCCTGTAGCGATTACAAAATCATCCGGCTTGTCTTGTTGTAACATTAACCACATTGCCTCCACGTAATCGCCGGCATAGCCCCAGTCTCTCTTCGCATCAATATTTCCTAAACGCAACTCCTTTTGCCGACCCAATTTAATCCTGGCCACCCCGTCAGTAACTTTGCGGGTTACAAACTCGATGCCTCTAAGCGGTGATTCGTGATTGAACAGGATTCCGTTAGCGGTGTACATGCCAAAGCTCTCCCGGTAATTAACGGATATCCAGTGTCCGTATAGTTTTGCCACCCCATAAGGACTACGGGGGTGAAAGGGGGTGTGTTCACACTGTACCTCTTCCTGAATTAAACCAAACATCTCGCTGGTCGAGGCCTGGTAAAAGCGGGTATTTGCGTTACATACCCGCAGTGCATCCAGCATATTTAGAACTCCGAGGGCGGTCACCTTGGCGGTCAGCTTCGGCTGTTCCCATGAAGTACCAACAAAGCTCTGTGCGGCGAGATTATAGGCCTCGTCCGGTTCAGATTTCTCCAGGGCTTTAATCAGTGAGGGCTGGTCGGTGATATCACCGTATATCAGCTTTACGTCTTTTTCCACCTTTAAATACTCCAGCCGCCAGAAATTGGAGCTGCTGCGCCTCGCTACCAATCCATATACTTCATAGCCTTTTTCCAGTAAAAACCTGGCCAGGTAGGCACCATCCTGGCCGGTAACCCCTGTAATGAGCGCCTTTTTCATTCTTTACACCCTCTTTTTAAATTATCTGGTTGAATCTAGCATTGCTAGCGTACTAAGTGTATCTTTCGACAAAGGAATCCCTATTTTTTTGAAGGAAAACAATCTATTCTAACGCCAACTTTATCACAATTTATGATCAGAGACTAAACTAATTTTAACCGGCCGGGAGGATCAGGGAGACGGCATGGCGCTGGGTTTCTAAGTTTTCTGCGGCTAAAGCCAGCACTTCCTCTAATCTTATCTCCTGCAGAAGCGAAGGCAGTTCAAAGAGATCTGTCTCTCGAAAACGGTACGCTAAAAAATTGTTGGCGATGAATTCAAGCGAATTAAAACGCCTGATATAACCGCCGAGAATTTTCCGGCGATGTCTCTCAAACTGTTCTTCATTGATTCCTTCGTTATTCATGGCTTCGATGGCGCCAATAATACGTTCGCAAAGTCGTTCGGGATCTTTGGTTTCCCCGCCGATCATCACATAACCGTAATTTGATTCAGCTGTATACTCTGCACCGAAGTTTTCATCAATCAGGTCATCGTGGTAAAGATCGTTATAGAGCCTTTCACTGGTTCCGAACAGAATGTCTAAAACCAGCTCCATTAGAATTTCGCGGCGCATCAATTCACGGCCTTCCAAATGCTCAACGAAGATGTCCTTATAGCCGATAAAAACAAGCGGCTCAGATACTACCAGCGATTGTTCTGCTCTCCTCTTTAACACCTCCGACGGTTCAGCGGGAAAACTGCGCACAATCGTACCAAGCGGGCTGTAGTTTTTGGCGGCTAGGTTTTCCGCGGTCAGGCTGTAAACCTGCTGTGGATTAAGATCGCCAACCACAAAAACCGCCATGTTACTAGGATGGTAAAAGGTATTATAGCAACGGTAAAGCAACTCCGGAGTAATCCGCGCAATACTTTCAACGGTCCCGGCGATGTCGTTGCGCACCGGATGAGCCTGGTAGAGTGACTCGAGCAGGTTGAAAAAAACCCGCCAGTGGGGATGATCATCATACATCTTGATTTCCTGGCCGATAATACCCTGTTCTTTTTGCACTGTCTGCTCTGTAAAATAGGGTTCTTGAACAAAATCAAGTAGAACTTTGAAGCTTTCTGCGAATCGATCGGTACAGGAAAAAAGATAAGTAGTCTGGGTAAAGGATGTATAGGCGTTAGCTGATGCCCCGAGAGCGGCAAAACGGTCAAAAACATTGCCTAGCTTATCTTCAAACAGCTTGTGCTCCAAAAAGTGGGCTACGCCGTCCGGTAAGTCTGTAAACTGCTGTTCCGGCTCAATCCTGAATTTATTATCAATCGAGCCGAAACGGGTTGAAAAAATAGCGTATTTTTTCCGGTACCCAGACCTTGGCAGCACATAAAGATCCATACCCGGGTCAACTCTAAAATGATAGAGCTTTTCCTGTAGTGTTTTATTCTCAATCAGTTTGAAAAGTTCAGTCATCAGATTGCTCTCCTCCTTCAGCCGGTCGCAACAGAAAAGTAGTATCGAGCTTAATTCTTTCTGCCACTGTTGTTATTTCTGTGAGGCTCACTTTTTCTATTCCTTCTATTAACTGCTCAAAACTATAATTATAGCCGCCGATTTTGCCGTCCAAGTGAAAACTGATCATCTGGCTGGGGCTGTCCTGGCGTGACAGCAACTGGTTAACAAGCCCGCGCTTGGTGTTTTCCAGCTCGGTATCGCTGATCTTTCCTTCAGTCAAGTCACTCAGCTGCAGTTCAATAATCGCCCTGGCCTGCTGTTGATCTGCATAATTGATGCCGGCCGCAATCAACATCAGTCCCTTGTGCCGCTCCAAGCGGCTGTGAATGTAGTAGGCCAGACCGGCTTCCTCGCGCACTTTCATAAATAGCTTCGAGTGGGGAAACCCGCCCAGGATACCGCTGTAAACCAAGAGTGCACAGTGCAACTCGTCTTTAAAACCGATAGCAGTTCGGTAGCCGAGCACCAACTTGGCTTGGTTGACAGACATCTGTTCCTCGAGTGAGAGGACCTCCGTCCTGGCTGCTTTTTGTTCAGTAGCAGGCAGATTTATTTCTTTTTTATCCCGCGAAAAATTAAAAAACCGGCCAACAGCATCAAGGACTTCCTGCTTATTTAAATCCCCGACAACATAGATATCAACCGGGTTACAGGCCAAAAGCTGCTTGTAATATTGATAAAGCTCAGTAGGGTTAATCTTGTCATAATCCTCGATCTTACCCAGGCGAAAAACACCAAAGCGCTCACCGGTACACATCTCGGCGAGACAACGTTCAGTCGCATAAGTGGCTTTGTCGTTCAGCAACGCTTTAATATCTTTAACCAGTTGGCTCTTCTCCTGTTTGACATATTTCTCACTGAAAGCGCCATTTTCCAACAGCGGATCGGTAAGCACCGCACTGAGAATTGCCAGGCTCTCGCGCAACAGGTTACTGTTTTCACCAAGATAACGGTCGTGTGCGGTTTCCATGCTAAAGGCAAGGGTATGCCGCTCCCCACTCTTGATGATGTCAGTTGACAGGTCTGCCCCGAAGAGGTTTTCCAGCTTACGCTGCAGGGTTAGATAATCAGGATAGAGTCGGCAACCTTTCTCTAACACCGAGGGCAGGAGGGCGTTTAAGGCCGCAAGTTCGCTGTTTAGTTCCTGATGAATAAAGAGACCAATCGAGATAGTTTTAAATTTTTGAGTCGGCATAAAGTGCAGCTTAATGCCGTTCGGCAAAGAATACTGTAGATAATCTGTTTTCAATATTTTACCTCCTATCTCTATTTTTTAAATAATGCTAACAGATATCTCCGTTATTCATAGAATTACGGAGAATTACAACCTAACTTGTGTAGCCGATGTTATCCAGAAGCTTACCCTATCATGTCTCACTGGGTCATTGCCCTTACATTCCTTCGTTCTGTTTTTGGATAAAAGCGGAGATAGTTAATAAAGCTTAAGTGCTGCCTCAATGGGCTAATGGAGGAACCCTC
>VGTO01000040.1 GCA_016874655.1 Bacillota bacterium
CCGAATTGGGCTGCTTAATCATTTTACAACTTGATTGCTTTTTATTCAGCTTCAGATCAGGTGGCAGGACTTGGGACAAGTCTTAAAGAATAAGTTACATCAACCAATCCTAATATCTGTACTACCTGAAGGAGGCATCACCATGACCCAAAGTGAAATGAGCCGGGCCAAACGCCACCTGGAAACAACTGCCAGGATGAAAGAGATGCTGCCGCGGTTTTTTATGCGCATGATGGAAAGACGCTTCAGCAATGAACCGCTGGCCTGGTGTATGGTCGGAGTGCCGCCGGAACTATTAAAAGCCTTCGACCTGCTATTTGAGTGGCCGGAAAACTTCGGGACCATGTGCGCCAGCCGGCTGGTTGCTCCCCGCTTTATCGAAGTAGCTGAAGGCGACGGCTACTCACCAGAACTCTGCTCTTACGTCACCAATACCATGGGTTACTGCAAACTGTTCAAGGAGCAGGGTGAAGCCCCAGAAGAATCGCCCCTGCCCGGCGGCATGGGCACACCGGCGATGCTTCTCGGCTCCGGTTTCATCTGTGAACCCCGCTGGAAATGGTTCCAGTCGGTCGCAACCCGTTTCTTTGATGTTCCCGTCTACAGCTCCGATCCGCTGGCACCTCCCTGGGATATTGACCCCACCGATCCGCGGATCGAAGAACATTATTTGACCCTGCTCCGTGAGGATCTGGCCGGGCAGATCGAGTTTCTGGAAAAACAGACCGGTAAAAAACTGGACATCGCTGCTTTGCGCCAGATTATGGCCCTTTCACACCAAGCGCTCACCTACTGGCGCGACACCCTGGCCCTGCGCAAGGCAATTCCTTCCCCAATGGGCTCCACCGATTACTTCCATGCTATCATCCCTCAGATGTACCTGGTTGGTGATCAGGAAGCCGTTGACTTTTACCGGGAAATGTACGAAGAGGTTAAGGACCGGGTTGCGCGCGGTATGGGCGTAGTGGAAGAAGAAAAGTACCGTCTGATCTGGTTCGGGTTGCCACCCTGGTTCAATATGGGCATCTTCAATTATTTAGAATCGCTGGGCGCCGTCTTTGCCTATGAATCCACTTACAATGTAGGCGACTACTTTGAAGTAGATTTAAGCGATCCACTGGAAGCGCTGGTCAGACGCACCTGGCAACGCGCCCTGAAGATGCACAAATTTGGGGCGGAAGCGATGCCCGAATTGTGTAATCCTGCTGTTTTCGGCGGCTTCGTCGGCAGCAGCCTGCTGGAAGAGCTGACCCGTGATTTCAGCCTGACCGGTGCGGTGATGCATTTGACCCGGTCTTGCCGGGCTGTATCGTTCGGTGAAGTTCACACCCGAAACCGCTTCGCCAAAATCGGCCTCCCTTCGCTAATCTTCGAAAGTGACATGGCCGACCCGCGCCTCTGGTCGGATGCGCAGATCAAAACCAGACTTCATGCCTTCATTGAAACCATGGAGAAAAAGCTGAAAGGGGCAATTTAATATGGCCGTGGAAAAAACCCTTAACAATAGCAAACACCGGGCAACAGATCTAAATGAAACAGAGATCCGCCGCATCAAGGCAGAAACCGGAAAACCGGTGATCGGTTATCTCTGTTGTTTTGCCCCGCCGGAGATCATCAGCGCCGCCGGAGCTATTCCTTACCGCCTCACCGGCCTGCCCGGCGACGATAACTCGGCTGCTGACGCCTACACCGAACCTTATGGATGCTCCTATGTGCGCAACATCCTGGCCCGGGCCACCAGAGGAGAGTATGACTTTATCGACGGGCTGGTTATTTCCCACAGTTGTGATATGGTGCAACGGCTCTACGGTATCTGGACCTATTACCACCCGCTGGCCTACTCCTACCTTTTTAATGTGCCCCATCAGGTTAGTTCCCAGGCTCAGCGTTTTTATAAGCGGGAGCTCGGATTTTTCAGGGAAAGCCTCGAAAATTTTACCGGGTGTGCGGTCACCCCTGAAGCGCTGACCGCAGAGATTAGTCTATTCAATCAAAATCGGGCTTTGGTGCGCGAGCTCTATGTGCTGCGTAAGAACAAGCAGCCGGGGATCAGCGGCAGTGAGATCTTCAGCCTGCTGATGGCCGGTGGTACCCTGCCGGCGCCAGCATTCCAGGTAAAGCTCAACGAGGCCTTAAGTAAAGCTAAAACAGCCGGAGCTGAGAAACCTTTAAAACCAAGAGTCCTGGTTTGGGGCAGCATTATGGATGACAGTGCCCTCTTCCGCATGATTGAAGAAGCCGGGGCTGAGGTGGTTGCCGACGATACCTGCATCGGCTTCCGGGTCTGGGATAAAGATGTGCCTCATACCACAGACCCTTACGACGGCCTGACTGAACATTACCTGATCAACTTCCAGTGCCCCCGCACCGACCGGGGCCCGGGCATTAAACGCTTTGATTACCTGGTCGAAAGAGCTAAAGAATACAGCGCAGACGGCGTAATCGGCTACGTAATCTCCTTTTGTGATCCGCACAAGTTCGATTATCCTGATCTGCGGGATTACCTGAAAAAAGAAGGCCTGCCGATGCTCCTGATCGACGACAACTACAGCTTTGAACCAGCCGGGGCCATTGAAACAAGATTGCAGGCCTTTATCGAAATGCTTGGTTAAACCGGCCAAACCGGCCAAACTGAAAAAAAACCTTGTATCATCGCATTCTTTGTGAGAAAATAAGACCATTATTTTTACATAAAGGTGCGTGAACCTGGTGGCTATTATTGTTCAGAAATACGGCGGCACGTCAGTAGCCTCCCTCGATCACATCCGTCGCGTAGCAGAATCGGTTGCCGCGCGAAAGCGGAATGGTCATGACCTTGTTGTTGTAGTGTCGGCAATGAGCGGCCAGACTGATCAGTTGCTGGAAATGGCGGCAAAAATCAGTGCCGAGCCTTCCGACCGTGAGCAAGACGCCCTGGTCTCCACTGGCGAACAGGTCTGCGCCGCCCTGATGGCGATCACCTTAAATAGTATCGGCTGCCCGGCCAGTTCCCTTATGGGCCTGCAACTGCCGCTGATTACCAACTCTGTTCATACCAAGGCCAGGATCCTGGACTTGCATACCGGAAAACTAAAGCAGCTGTTCAGTGAAGGAATTGTGCCGGTTGTCGCCGGATTTCAGGGCATCAGTGAAGAAGGCAACATCACCACCCTGGGCCGCGGTGGTTCAGATACCACTGCCGTAGCGATAGCTGCCGCGCTCGGAGCCGATTGCTGTGAAATATATACTGACGTTGACGGAATCTACACGGCAGACCCGAACATTTGCCCCAAAGCCCGGCACCTGGAAAAGATATCATATTCCGAAATGCTGGAGCTGGCCAGCTTGGGAGCCAAGGTCCTTCATTCGCGCTCCGTTGAGTTGGCTCAGAAATATGCCGTACCACTGGTTGTCAAATCATCATTCGGCAGCGATAAGCAAACCTGGATCGTTAACGAGGAGGACATTATGGAAGATTCTGTTATTCAAGGGGTTACACTCGAGCGCAATGTATCAAAAATATCATTAATTCGCGTCCCCGACCGACCGGGTATCGCCCACCGCATTCTCTCCCCCCTGGCCGATGCCGCTATTAATGTAGACATGATTATCCAGAATGCCAGCATCGATGGCTTTGCCGACTTCACCTTCACAATCGCCAAAACCGACCGTGAAAAAGCCACCCAGTTAGTTGAAAAGGTCGCCGCCGAAATCGGAGCCCCCAAAGTTCTGGCCGCCAACAATATCGTTAAAGTTTCTGCTGTTGGCATCGGTATTAAAACCAATCCAGGGGTGGCGGCAAAGATGTTTAAATCGCTATCTACAGAAAATATCAATATAGAAATGATCAGCACCTCAGAATACCGTATCTCTTGTGTCATTGAGGAAAAATACGGCGAGCTGGCCGTAAGGGCTATTCATCAGGCTTTTGAGCTCGAAGGCTCGCCACAAGCAGTCGAAGGAGAGCAATAAGATGAGCAGGCTCAAGGAATCACGCCTCTGGCAGGGCTTCTGGCAAATAGCTGATCCTAAAATTTGGATCGCCTCCACTATCCCGATGGCCGTGGGTGGCGCAGTAGCTTACGCCTACAGTGGCAGCTTCAGCTGGCCCTGGTTTTTAATTGGGATGGCGGCAATCTATCTGATCGAAATTGGCAAAAATGCAATAAATGAGTACGTTGACTACTTAAGCGGCGTTGACCGCTTTGTGACCCCCGACAAGCGCACTCCGTTCAGCGGGGGTAAGAAAACGATCATCGATGGCAAACTGACCCTGAAGGAAAATTTGGCTATCGGTATTATAACCGTAGCTGCCGGCTGCCTGTTAGGTTTGCTGATTATCTTCTTCCGCGATTATAATATTTTCTGGTTTGGTTTGGCCGGGGTTTTCTTCGCCCTTTTTTACAGCCTGCCGCCCCTTAAGTTAGCTTATCGCGGCTTAGGCGAGATCGCTGTCGGCTTCACTTTTGGCCCGCTGATCACGGGCGGTACTTTTCTGGTGCAAACCGGCACTCTTATACCACTGATAATCCTGGCCTCGCTACCGCTGGGCTTTCTGATTGCTAACGTGCTCTGGATTAACCAGTACCCCGATTACGAGGCTGACTTGCGGGGAGGCAAACGAAACGGTGTTGTCCGCCTGGGCAAGAAAAAAGCAGGTATTGTTTTTGCCTTACTTTTTACCCTGGCCTATCTCACCATGCCGGTGCTGGCGCTTGTCAGCAAAAACTTTTTCTGGTTGCTGCCCTTAATCAGCCTGCCCCTTGCTTTCAGGGCTGTTAAGGTCGCCCGCACCCAGTACGATAACATCGGCCTGCTGGTCGAGGCCAATGCCAAAACAATTCAAATCTACCAACTAACCGGGCTGACCATGGTCGCCGCCGCCCTCTTAGCATAGACATAGTCAGGGGGACGGGGGTTTGACACGCTTTTCATTTTTTATTTGAGGCTTTTAGCTCAAAAAAATGTGTCAAAGTCCCAGTTCTTTTTTCACGGTTGGTAAATTATAAGACGGGGGTTGGCCACAAATATGTGTCAAACCCCCGTCAGATTGACAATCTAGCGTCCTTAATCCATTATAGCTTCGAAAGGTTCCAGCTCAGGCACCGGGAAGTCGATACCGAGCAGGAAGGAAATTTCGCCGGCGCTGTTAAACACCGGGGCAAAAGCAGACTTCTGTAGACCGTAGCCGTCATCCATCCAGGTTCTCTTGCTTACCTGTGGCTCACCAGTAGCAAAAGCATCGATTGTCCATGGTTCTTTTCCATATTCATTTCCATATTCATCCATATCCTCAGGAAATGCCCCGTCAACAATGATCAGGTTGTAATCTCCCCCACCATCTATAAAGCTGTAAAGATAGGTTGCACCCGACTCAAGTATCCAGTTGTGGAAAATTTCGTAGAGCTCATCGTGCTCAGGCCCCAGCCTGTTGCCGTTAGCGACAACCACATCGTGCAGATCACCATAGTAACCATCTTTAGCATTAAGTTCCTCACCGTAAGCGGTAACCAAAGCAAGTAGTTTAGCCATCGCTTCGTTATTTTCCGGGAAATCATGAACATCAACATCGCTCTCTTCAGGCGTTTCTTCCGGGACCTCTTCCGCTACCGGATCTGCCGCCGGCTGGCCGCAGCCAACTACCATACCCATAACCAGTAACAGTACTAAAAACAGTAAAACTTTCTTCATCAACAAAACCCCCCTTAAATAATTGGTTTAAGTTAAATAGCATGACAATCCATACTTAATGCAGATTTGTTTTCTGTTGCGGCCTCCCTCTATTTTAACTATATTCTGCTCGCGCCTCATCAATTATTATATAACGCAACTTTTATGCCAACTCTTTTTCTCTTATCAATAAATCAATCTTGGCACACTTCTTACGGCTAACTAATGGAGTGCCTTTTTGGGGGGGCATTGAAAAGGCCTAAATGGGGAATATTTATTTTTCTCTCAGTTAAGCAACACTTCGCTTAGCTCCCGCAACGATTTGCTGTTGACAATCCAAATAATAAGAAACAGCTCAACTTTATTCGCAATTATGAGACAGGTTATAGATTGCTCCGTCCTAAACTAAAGAAGAAGAAGTGCTGAATCCGTAACCTTTCGTTGAAAGGCTTCCGGAGTATGGTATGAGCGTAGAGATCGAAGGCCGGAGCTGAGTTTTTCACCCCCACCCTACCCTGTCCCCTCAAGGGGGAGGGAATTTATATGCTCTCTTAGAAGTCGACTGGTTTGTCATCCTCAATAATGGTCTGATCTTCCTGTAGGGCGCGGCGGACATCTTTGGGCAGGCAAAACATTCCCTCGTGGGTTTCACCGTCATAAAACTTTAGCTGCCCGGCAATAGCTCCCAGCCGGCGATCGATCTCCGCCCGTCCGACTGCCAGTTGATCCGGTTTAACTCCGGCAATAATATAACCCCATGAACAGTCAAATGAAGGAATAAAAGTATGGTACGAGCGCACCGAATCAAAAGCCAGCTCCATTGTATTCCTAATCGCCGCGTGAATTGTCAGGTAATCGAGGCTAAAACCACCGGCTTGAACAGCCAGAATGCCGCCTGGATTAAGTTTTGTTTTAACCATCTTATAAAATTCCTTCGTAAACAAAAGCTTGGAGGGGCCTTCTTCCGCCGGTTCGGTTAAATCACTGTAGATAATATCAAACTTGCGGTTAGTCCCTTCCAGGTAAGCCCGGGCATCCTGGTGTAGCAGCTCAACCCGGCTGTCCTCAAAAGCGCCCTGGTGCCATTCTGGAAGGTGCTCACGGCACATTTGAACCACTTTACTATCAATATCAACCATGACGATCTGCTCAAGCTGCGGATAGCGACACAGCTCACGCAAAACTGCGCCTTCACCGCCGCCCATAATCATTACCTCTTTCGGCCCGTTATGCAACATGGCTGCGGGATGAACCAGAGCTTCATGATAAATATGCTCATCAAACTCTGCTGACTGGGTTTTACCATCTAAAACCAACAGGCGGCCGTAAGTAAAAGTATCAACTATATCTACCCTTTGAAAAGGAGTTTCGTCGCTAAATAGTGTTTTTTTGATTGCATAGAGATATCCGTGGTGAGCGCTGGTGTATTCAATGTACCAATTCCATTCTAACGGCTTCATTTAAGTAAGCTCCTCCCTGATTGTTCAGGATAAACCCAGCTCCGACAGCTTACGATAAAGGGTAGCTCGGCTTATTTCAAGTTTCCCGGCAATGGTGCTTTTACCTTTATAGGAGCTTCCGTACAGCTCAAGGTATTCCTGCAAAATAATACGCTCGTAATCGCGAACCTGTTCTTTTAAGGGCATCACAAATTTTTGGCCGTTTTCAGTCTGTAATTCCCTGATTCGCGGAGGCAAACTAAAAAAAGTAATAGAATTACCTGAGGCCATGTTTACAGCATATTCAACCGTATTCTCAAGCTCCCGCACATTACCTGGCCAGTTGTACTGAAGCAAGCAGTCCATCGCTTCCGGCTCAACCATGCTGAATCTCTTGTTTAACATTGGCCCGTATTTATCGAGACAACACTGAACCAGTGCTGGTATATCTTCCCGACGTTCCTTCAACGGCGGAATATGCAATGGAATTACGCTAAGGCGAAAATATAAATCTTTACGGAAATTGCCTTCATACATCATCTTTTCCAGGTCGCGGTTTGAAGCGGCTATAATGCGGACATCCACTGGAATCTTGTTGTTACCGCCGACTCTTTCCACTTCACGGCCCTGCAAAACATGCAGCAGCTTGACCTGCAGGTGAAGCGGCATCTCCCCGATTTCATCCAAAAAAATGGTTCCTTCGTTGGCCAGCTCAAACTTTCCGGCTTTGCCTTCCTTCCTGGCCCCGGTGAAGGCTCCTCCTTCGTAACCGAAGAGTTCACTTTCCAATAGTGTTTCGGGGATCGCCCCGCAGTTGATACTGATAAACGGACCTTCGACCCTGGCACTGGCCTGGTGAATGGCACGGGCAAAAATTTCCTTACCGGTACCGCTTTCCCCGGTAATCAGAATGGTCGAATTACCGCCGGCTACACGTAAAGCCTGCACTTTAACCTGTCTGATGGCTTTACTCCCGCCAATAATATCATCAAAGGTATAATCCATCGCCGTAGCGCTCAAATCATAGATCAGACGCCGCGCTTCGGCAATATCCCGAAAAGAAACCACCGCCCCATCAGGCTGACCATGCCCCGGGATCGGACGTACCGATACGATAAAATGCATTCTGTTCTTGCTTTTGCCCAGATAAATCTCTTCTTTTTCGATATATTCCGATCCGGTCTTAAGCACTTCCATCGCGGGAGTATTGGCCCAAAAATCTGATAACTTTCTACCGATTATTTTTTCCCGCTGCAATTTCAACAGTTTTTCCGCTGTAGTATTACAGTGAGTGACAACGCCAGCGGCATCGATGGCCAAAGCTCCTTCGTGAATCGTTTCCAGAATGGTGGTTAATTCGTTGGATAAGCGGGTCAGCCTTTCAACAGCATCGCTTTCAGCAACTTTAGCCGCTAAAAAACGGCTGAGGTGTTGCAAAAACGAAAGCACTGCTTCAGGTTTTGACATCAGGTTATCTTTTTGTCCAGGGTCAAAAGCAACCAGGCCAATTACCCCGATCACCCGATTATTTAATACAATCGGAGAGCATATCTCAGCCAACTCTGGGGTTGTACCTTTTATTGAGGAAGGATCGTATTCCGGATCACTAATCGGATCCTGAACTACAAATGACTGTCCACTGCGCAGGGTTCTGGCATAAAGGTAGTCACTTTCCAATAAGCCCAGTTCTTCCTTTTGCCCAATTATATTTTTGTAAAAACCACTGCCGGCCACTACTGTCAGCTCGTGATCAACAATTTCCACCTCAATGGCTAGCGCTGCGGCGATCGCTTCGGACAGATCCTGAACCATCGGTTGAATAGACATTAACCCCGCCATATTATTTACCTCATTTAGCAAATTCACAACATTGTGCCTTGATCAATTCGGCGCAGATTGTCATTCACCTGCCCTAATGAGCCTGTTTCCAATTTTTTTCTCATAATCGAGAAGAAAAAGGTCCACTAGCTGTGCTAGTTAAAGTTCGCTGGTTGGCTGATAACGCTTCGGTAAGCCAATTGACTGCTGTAAGTCTAGTTTCGGGGGGCCTCATGATCAATTGGCATACTTTTTGCGGTTTAATATCGGGAGACGTTGCCGTTAGCTCAGAATTTAAGGCCGTTGCAGGATTATTAAAGCAGGTTGCCGAATAATGTTTACGCAAACCCGGTAAAGAGAAGTAACTAACCCTAAGCGAAGAAATCAAAGAAAGGAGATGATTTTGTTTGAAAGCACTGGCTTTTCATGCTGAAAAGTGTATCGGCTGCAAGCTCTGTCACCTGGCCTGCAGCGCCCAGAATGAAGGTGAATTCAATCCCCGGCTTGCCCGCTTAAAGATTACTTCAATTCACAACCGTGATGGCTTACTGGTCAGGGGACAAACCTGTGACCTCTGCCTGGCCTGCGTTGAGGCCTGCCCGGAGGACGCCATCATTGAAAAAAACGGACGCCTCTCATTTTTACCTGATCTCTGCACCGATTGTGGCATCTGCGTGGAGACCTGCCCGCCCCAGGTGATCATAGATAAGCCAAAAGGAGTCGGGGTTTGCGTTCAGTGCCAGAGCTGCGCTAACTGGTGTCCGACTGCAGCGCTTACCTTCGAGGAGGTAAATAAATAATGGCCTACATGGATAAAATTTTGCGTGTTAACCTGACAACCGGCAATTCTACAACCGAGCCTTTAAATAAAGAGTGGGCTCGCGAATATTTAGGTGGAAAAGGCTTAAGCATCAAATATCTTTATGAAGAACTCAAACCGGGAGTCGATCCTCTTTCGGCAGACAACAAGTTAGTTTTAATGACCGGCCCAATCACAGGCACTTTAGTCCCCAACAGTGGCAAGCTGGCCATCGCAGCTAAATCGCCAGCCACCGGAACAATCCTGGACTGCTCAATCGGCGGCCATTTTGCCCCCGAACTCAAATTTGCCGGTTATGATGCAGTTATTATCGAAGGCAAAGCCGACAAGCCGGTCTATTTGTATATTGAAGACGATAAAATCGAGTTACGCAGCGCAGCCGCGCTCTGGGGCAAGGGCGCTCACGAAACAGAACACCTGCTTTACGACGAACTGGGTGATGTCATCACCCTGGCGATTGGCCAGGCCGGCGAAAACCTACTAAGCATGGCCTGTATCAGCTCTGAGCTGTATCGCCAGGCCGGTCGCGGCGGGATTGGTGCTGTGATGGGCAGTAAAAACTTAAAAGCAATCTCTGTCAGGGGCAGCGGTGGTATTAAAATACCCGACATCCGCAAGTTCTCTGCAGCTATGAACAAGATCAAACGCGAGGACACAATGACTGATGATAACATGTGGGCTTACACCGATGGCACACCAATGATCGTAGACCTTTCACAATCTACCGGAATATTGCCGACCCGCAACTTCCAGGAAGGAACATTCGACGGATATAAGGCGATCAACTCTGATGCGGTTAAAAGGGTTTTAAAAGCGAAGAAAGCCTGTTTTGCCTGCCCGCTGGCCTGCAGCAATTACGTTAAAATGGGTAAAACCGAAGTCGAAGGGCCGGAATATGAAACCCTCGCCCTGTGCGGCTCAAACTGCGGCATCGGCGACATGGAAGCCGTTATAGAATTTAACCGGCTCTGTGATGATCATTGTCTTGATACAATATCGGCCGGCAATACGGTAGCTTTCGCCATGGAGATGACCGAAAAAGGAATCCACGACTTCGGTATCCGTTTCGGCGATGTGGAAAAGTATCTCACCATGCCAACCCTCATTTCTACCAGGAAGGGAGTGGGTGCTGACCTGGCCCTCGGTGTCAAAAAGATGGCCGAAAAGTTCGGTGGCGGCGATTTTGCTATGGAGGTTAAGGGCTTGGAAATTCCGGGCTATGAGCCACGCGGTTCCTGGGCGATGGGTCTGGCTTACGGTACAGCCGACCGCGGCGCTTGCCATATGAGAGCCTGGCCGGCTGCTGTTGAAGCTTTTGGGGACATTGATCCCTTTACCAGCGAAGGCAAAGCGGAGCTGGTAATCGGTATGCAGGATAGCAACTCGGTTAAGTTCTCGGCGATCTGGTGCGACTTCTGGGCCATCAGCACTGAGCGGATGGCCGAAATTCTCACCCTGTTGCTCGGCCGCGAATTTACCGCAGCCGAACTGACCATTATCGGCGAGCGGACTTACAACCTGGCCCACCTTTTTAACGAGCGTGAAGGCTTTGATCGTAAAGACGACTATCTGCCAGCCCGGTTCCACAATGAGAAGCTGACAACCGGCTTTACATCAGGAAAATCGCTGCCCAAAGAAGAATACGAGAAAATGCTGTCCGATTATTACCAACTGCGCGGCTGGGATGAAAACGGCAAAGTCACTGCCGAAAAGAAAAGGGCGCTTAACCTTTAAAGAAAAACGGAGGTAGGAACTTGGAGATCACCCTGCAGCTTAAAGGACCGCTAAAAAAATACGCTGACGAAACAGAACTATTTAGGCTCGAGCTTGATGGAAATGAGCTAACAGTCACTGAGCTGCTGCAGCGGTTCGAGGTTCCTGCCTCATCGGTTTCGTTTGTTCAGGTTAACGGCATAAAAATAGAGCTTGACCATCCCATTAAAGGAGGCGACAAAATCACCGTTAACCCCCGGGTAGCCGGAGGCTAAGCACAAAGTAGTTAAGCATTCTATATTAAAAAAAGGAAGGGATGAACTGGATGGAAGACAGCGTTCTGCAAGTATTTTCAACAGCACCATGGATTCTACTTTTTCTCGGTATCTACATGGTCGTCATCATCGGTCTCGGGGTTTTTTATAGCCGTAAGGTCCATGAATGTGACGACCTGGTGGTCTGCGGACGCCAGTTGAGTTTTATCTTTATGGTCCCGTCAATTATCGCTACCTGGATTTGCGCCGGGGCGATGATGGGCGCCGCCGGTTATGCGCTCCTTTATGGTATGCAGGGGATTATTTTCGATCCCTGGGCTCCGGCTCTCTGCATGGTCATTATCGGAATCTTTTTTGCCTTCCGGATGCGCAAAGCCAAGTACACCACTGTTGCCGACTTCTTTACGCACCGTTATGGTAAGTTAAGCGCCATGCTTTATACCGTCATCCAAATTCTATCGGCGATAGCCTGGCTGGGCGGCCAGCTGGTTGCCTTAGGTATTATCGTCTATCTTACCACCGGCTTCAGTATGAGCACCGCCGTGATCATCGCCACCATAGCGATTATCATCGTCACCGCCTTCGGCGGCTTGTGGGCCCTTTCCCGGATTGACATGATCGGCTTTATTTTGATTATTGTCGGCCTGGTTATCCTTCTGCCCGCTGCACTGGACCAGGTCGGCGGTCTGGGTGCCCTGATTGAAAATGGGGTAAACTGGGCTGAACTGCCCACCTGGTCGATGAAAATCGAAAGCGAAGCCGATGGCGGCTATCTTGGCTACGTCGGTCTGCTGGCTGTTCTACTCTACATCTCGGCCTGGGTCACCCTCTCTTTAGGTGACGTGCCGAGCCAGGTTTTAATGCAACGCGCCCTGGCAGCCAAAGATGAAAAAACTGCCGTAGCCGGCTTTTTAGTCAGCGGAGTGCTTTACCTGACCATCGGCATGATGCCCGTTTTAATCGGGATTGCCGTATTTACCAGTGGTCTGTGGGACAATGTACCAAATATCGATACACAGATGGAAAACGCCCTGCCCTGGGCCGCTTATAACTTCCTGCCACCCTGGGCCAGCATCCTCTTTATCATTTCCCTGGCAGCGGCAATTGTCAGCACTGCAGGAGATAACGTGCTGATTGTATCCACCCTGATCGGGCATAATATCTACAGACATTTCAAACCGAGTGCGGATAATGTGGAAATCCTCAAGGTAGTCAGGATTTTTGTTCCGATTACCGCCCTATTGGCAATGATAATTGCCCTCTATTTTGAAACAGTCTATAAACTAATTGTATTATCAGGAGGTATCCAGCTGGCCACTATTAGCGCCGCTTACATCCTCGGCTTCTTCTGGAAGAAAGCAAACAGCAATGGAGCGATCAGCTCCTTTGTTACCGGCCTTTTATCCTGGGCTCTTCTCTTCTGGTTCTGGGCCATGCCGGCCACTGACTTCTTTGAGGAAGACGCCATCTTTATCGCCATGGTTCCGGCAGCTGTAATCAGCCTGCTGACCCTGATCTTTGTTTCTCTGGCAACCCAGAAGTCAAACCCGCCTAAACCGATGCGGACTTTGGACGGCGAAGACATGACCGCCATGCCCAAATTCTTCTGGTCCAAGGGTGCTTAGAAAGAAAACTTAGTTATCAGTAACAGCCGCCGCCACATCTTAGTGGCGGCGGTTTTAGCGAAACTACCATATCGATTGCGGAGGTAATAACAATGAAACTACTAATAATCGGCGCCGGAGGTGTGGGCCAATCTGTGGCCATGATCATCAAGCGGGCCGGCCAGGAAGGAGCGTGGGCTGAAAAAATTGTCTTAGCCGACTACAACTTGGATCGGGCCAATGAGGTAGCGGCCATGTGTGGTGACCCCCGTTTTGTGGCCGAAAATATTGATGCCCGAGACCCCGACCAGATTAAAGCGCTGGTTAACAAACATGGCATTACCCAGGTGATGAACGCAGTAGAGCCTGTTTTTAATAAGAATATTTTCGATACCTGTTTAGAATGCGGCGTAGGCTACATGGACTGCGCCATGACTCTCTCAAAACGACACCCGGATAAGCCCTTTGAACTGGCTCATATAAAACTTGGCGACTACCAGTTTGCCAAACACGAACAGTGGGAAAAAGCAGGATGCATTGCCCTGGTCGGCTCCGGAGTAGAACCGGGAATGGCCGATGTTTTTGCCCGTTTTGCAGCGAAGCACCTTTTCGATACTATTGATGAGGTTAACATCCGCGATGGTGATAGCTACGATATCCCCGGCCATGAAGGTGTAGCTTTTGGCTTTTCGATCTGGACGACGATCGAAGAGTGCCTGAACCCACCGGTGATCTGGGAGAAAGAACGCGGCTGGTATTGTACTGAACCGTTCTCAGAGCCGGAAATTTTTTCTTTTCCCGGTGGGATTGGTGATGTCGAGGTTATCAACGTTGAACACGAAGAAGTACTGCTTGTACCCCGGGTGATTGATTGCAACCGGGTAACTTTTAAATTTGGCGTACCCCGTGAAATGAGAGCACTGCTCCTGAATCTGCAGCAGTGCGGTATGGATAATGCCGAGCGTAAAATAAAGGTCGGGGCCAGTGAAATTACACCGCGTGATTTTCTGGTGAAGGTAGTGCCCGACCCCCTCAAACTGGCCTCGAAAATGGTCGGTAAAGGCTGTGCCGGAGCCTGGGTCACCGGTACCAAAGACGGCCTTAAAAGATCCGTCTATCTCTATCAGGTCGCCGATAACCAGAAGTGCTATGCAAAGTATGGCACCAACTCGGTTGTGGCCCAGACCGCGGTCGGTCCGGTAATCATGCTGGAGCTGATCGCCAAGAGCATCTGGAATCTCAAGGGAGTGCACGGCCCCGAATCATTCGACCCCGATCCGTTCATCGCGCGGATGGCTAAGTACGAGTTTCCGGGTGGCATGCAGGAAAAAGACTCGGAATACTGCGAGATGCTAAATCGGGAACGCCTTTTAGGCACTGTTTAATAATCCAGATCACTGAAAATATAAAAATAAGCCGGTACCGCCTGAGTTTTAGTGGTACCGGCTTGTTGTTTCAACTGATCAAAAGCAACTATTTACTGGTCTGAAGCTCCATCGGCTTGGCGCAGCAAACGAGAATGCCTGCTCCTTCACCTGTCACTTTTACCTCGTTAGTGCACACCTGACACTTGTAAACCTGATCTTTTTTTGTCGCCATTTTTAAAGGCTCCTTTCACCCAATTATTTTTAACAACTACAATCACCACAGCTTTTGCCGGGGCTGCCATCATTAATAGCAAAACCGCCGCTCGGGCCATCATGATAATCGATCGACTTTCCTTCCATAAAATGGGTTATGCCTTTGTCAAAAACCAACTTTAAAGTGCCTAAATCCTCAACCACATCTTTTTCTTCCTGAATAGACTCTTCCAGAGTCAGCCCGTAACGGGGCCCGCCTCAGCCTACACCGCTGACATAGATGCGCACATAGGCATCTTTTTTTTCTTCGCTGTTCAGAAATTCAATAAACTTTTCTTTGGCCTTTTCGCTAACAGCAATCATTGTAAAAAACCTCCTCAGCTTTTTTGCTATTTTTTTGTTACAATCTGTTTATGCTTTGAAAAGAACTCTGATTACTTCAGCCGCCTCGTCGCTAATGACACGGTAAAAAACTTCCGTACCTTTGCGTTCACCGCTGATAATCCCTAAGTCACGTAAACGCCCCAGATGTTGTGAAACCGTTGATTGTGACATCTGCAAGCAATTTTGCATTGATGATACATTACAGGCATTACGCTGCATCAGCTCGCGAACGATACAAAGCCTGATCGGGTTTGATAAAGCTTTAAGCAATAAAGCCTTTTTGTTGATTAACATAAGCTCGCCGGCGATATCCATAACAGAACCCCCTCTCAAAATATTATTATATCATAATATAGCAATTATGCAAGGGATATTCTCTTTTTTTAGGCAAGCGTAAATTCCCAGGCACAGTAACTATCTTCAGGATGTTCATCAGGTGGACAGTGCAGGCAACTGGTCTTGATCCGGGGATCGATCGTCTTAGCAAAACCGCTGTACTCAACCAGGCCAACCGGCTTACAGGGAAACTCAGTCATCTTTTTCCGGCGACGAGCCGATTGCACCCGGCAATCCACCATTTTAAAAATCAGGGTTTGAGGATCGGGCTCTTCAAACTGCTGCACGTTGATGAAAGCATAAAGACGGTACTGCAGTGCCTGCTTCAGGGCCGGCAGCCCGCCTCCTGGTTCGAGAGATAGAAAAGCCATAATCCGCTTCGCCTCGATCTCCGTAAACTGCTCCCAGGCCCCGGCATCAAGTTTGATCGCCTCTTCCAGGCCATGTTCTTTTTCCACCTGCTGGAACCAGAGACCATCATGAGCCAGCCACCTTTTTGCAAAGTCCTCCAGCAGCAGTTCCAGCTGTTCGCGGCTCAAATGATTAAGCTGCACTACACCCACCTGCTCTCCTTTTAAATCATTCCTTATTTTAATGCATAAAGACAGCCTTCATAAGGTTGCAGAGTCAGCGATTGACCGATGCCTCCCTTAGCTGTTGCCGGGCTGGTCGAAAATAACAACTGCGGTTGACCTAAATCACTTAAAATAATCTGTCGCTGCTGCGAGCTGAAGTTAAGGCAGATTACCAGGGCCTGGTCTTCCGCCTGGCGCAGGTAACAGTAGCAGTCTTCCGCTATGCCGTCAGTTATCGACCGGTAACTTCCCTCATAGAGAGCCGGCAGCGTTTTGCGCAACCAGATCAGTTGTTTATATAGATTTAACAGTGAGTGCGAATCACTCTGCTGCTTTTGAACATTGCGCTGCTCAAGCTCCGGGCCTAAAGGCAACCAGGTTTCAGCCGTCGAAAAACCGGCACCGCAGCCAGCCTTCCACTGCATCGGGGTGCGGCAACCATCACGCCCACGGTGCAGAGGATACCATTTAACCCCGATCGGATCTTTTAATTTTTCTTTCGGCAACAGCGCTTCTTTCATGCCTATTTCTTCGCCATAATAAACAAAGGGAGTGCCCCGCAGGGTAAGCAGCATAAGCGCCAGAAGCCTTGCCCGCTTGTCAGCATCTCGGTCATGCCCATAGCGGCTCAATGCCCGCACCACATCGTGGTTGCTTAAAGTATAGGCCGGCCACGCCCCTGCCGGCAAAGTCTTTTCCCACAGCTCGATACAGCGCCTGAAAGCGCCTGCCTTCCAGCGGCATTGGAGCAGCTCAAAATAAAAGTTCATGTGCAGTTCATCATTATTACTGCCGTAATAGGAAGCAATTAGCTCCGGATCATCAGCCACAATTTCACCAACGCTGGTCACCGCCGGGTAGGAATCGTAGATCCGGCGAAACTCCTTCAACACATTGTGTGTCTCCGGCATGTGTTGATTATATTTTCGCACTTGCAGTTCCGGCAGTGAAAGCTTTTTCATTATATTGGCCAGTGGCAACCGATCAGCAGGCGCCAAGCCGCCTACCCGGTTCAGGCCTCTGAGCAGTGAAGGATTATCGCGAAACTGCTGATCTTTACAATAAATATGGGCAACATCAAGTCGAAAACCATCAACGCCCCGGTCCAGCCAGAAACGGATCACATTACCCACTGCCTCCCTTACCGCCTGGTTTTCCCAGTTCAAATCGGGCTGTTCTTTCAAGAAAGAATGGAGGTAATACTGGCCTGTTAGCTGATCAAAATTCCAAGCCCGGCCGAAAAAATTATTGCGCCAATTATTCGGCGGCCGGTTGCCTTTGCCCCGCCCTTCTTTCCAGATGTACCAGTCGCGTTTCGGATTATCGCGCGACGAGCGTGACTCCATAAACCAGGGATGCTGATCTGATGTATGGTTAACAACCAGGTCGAGCATCACCCGGATTTCTCTCTTATGCGCCTCTTCCAACAGACGATCAAAATCCTCTAAAGTGCCGTAGCGGGGGTCAATGTCACAGTAATCGGCAACATCGTAGCCAAAATCGTGGTCAGGGCTGGTAAAAAAGGGGCTAAACCAGATCGCATCAATACCCAGTGACTGATCAGTGCCGTCATTTAAGTAGTCGAGTTGGGCGATAATCCCCGGTAAATCACCGATGCCATCATGGTTACTATCCTTGTAGCTGCGTGGATAAATCTGGTAGAAAACCGCTCTCTTCCACCAATCTTCCACGCCATCCATCTTTCTGTTATCAGCAATCATCAATAGCGGCCACCTTTCTGTTAACCTACACTTTTCAGAGTCGGGATCGGCTCAAGTTTAGACCAGTCTTTCTTGCGGTAGCGCAGATACAGGAAAACCGAGCTAACTGCATACTGCAGCGCCGTAATCCACCAGATATGGTAAATCTCAAGCTCCCAGATATAGATGGCGGCATAAATCAGGGGCAAGCGAATCAGTAGGTTGGTGTAGAGACCAATTCTGAAAGGCCCTTTGGTATCACCAAGACCCTTTAGCGCGCCTGAAAAGCCCATTGATATGGCGATAAACGGCTGCTCAAAAGCGGCAATCTGCAGGCAGAGAATGCCTAAGCGCAGCACCTCGGGATCTGGCGGGTCGAAAAGGCTCATCACCAGGTACGGCATAAAGAAAAAAACCAGCCCAAAAAGGCTCATTAAGAACGTTGACAATACCACCGCCCAGTAACCGCTATCCCGGGCCTGTTTGACAAACCCGGCCCCCAAGCGCTGCCCGACCAGAGTGGTAGCAGCGATGGCAAAAGCCTGCCCCGGCATAAAGGAGAAGGCTTCAGCAGCTATAGCTGCCGCATTGGCAGCAAAAGCAACCGGCCCCAGATAGGTAATCCAACCGGCGGTAATCATTCGGCTGCCGCTATTAGTCAACTCTTCCGCCCCGGCCGGAATGCTCAGCTTAAGCACCTTGCGAATCACTACCTTATCCAGGGGAAAAAGCGATTGCCAGTTAAAGGGCAAGATGCCGCGATGCAAGAACAAGTAACCAATCGAAAGAATAAGGGCAATCAACTGGGCCGAACCGGTCGCCAAAGCCGCCCCTTTTACCCCGAGCGCCGGAAAGCCATAGTGCCCAAAGATTAACAGATAATCACCGATCACATTATAGACATTGGCAATGAGAGCAATAATCATCGGCACCCTGGTGTTACCCACTCCGCGAATAATCCCGCTGGCCACCACCAGTGGCAGCAGAGCAAAGCCGCCGCTGACCAGGGCATAATAGAAATATTCCTCTGCCAGAGCCACCGTGATTGCATCATTAATAATCGCGCTGAAGAAGTATCTATAACCGGCTATGCTGATTACGGTAAAAGCCAGTGTAATCAAAAAACTAATCGACAATGCCTGACCACCGGTTTTTGCTGCTGTTTTCAGATCGTTGGCTCCAGTATAACGGGCTACCAGCGAGTTGGCCCCGATACCGAGAGCGCCCAGGATAAAGAGAGCATTGAATAAAATAATCGCTCCGAACTCAACTGCCGTAGCTTCTCGGGCTCCCAGGCGCATGACCATTGCCGTATCAAAAATCCAGACAAAGGTATGAAGCCCCATTTCAATCACAACCGGCCAGGCCAGGATCAAAATACTTTTAACCGGCCGGAAAGGCACAAGTTCTCTGGCAACCGATTCAGCCTTTTCGGCAGAGTTTTTACGTAAGAAATTAATTTTTTTCAGATTCATCTTTCAACCGCCATAAAAGGATAAAAACATAAATCGAGAAGGAACT
>VGTO01000041.1 GCA_016874655.1 Bacillota bacterium
CATCTTTTAGCACCTCCATTTAAATATCTGCCAGCATGTTTTGCAGCTTTTTTTCGTCAATAATCGCTATGCCAAGTGTTAAAGCCCTGGACAGCTTGCTGCCCGGTTCTGATCCGAGAATCAGGTAATCGGTTTTGCGGCTTACTGAGTTGACAATTTTGCCTCCCCGTTCTTCAATCATGGCTGTGGCCTGCTCTCGGGTATAGTTTTCAAGTCCACCACTAAAGACAAATGTTTTACCGCCCAGAGGTGCGCTTTTTGTGATTTCTTTTTCAGGTTCTGTAAAATTTACCCCGGCTTTCCTGAACTTATCAATCAGCAGTTCCGTCTCCGGTTTATTAAAAAATAATACGACCGTTTCTGCTATTTTCGGACCTATTTCCTCAATCTTTTGCAGTTCTTCAACAGTTGCTCTGCTCAAAAAATCAAGACTGCCGTATTGTTCAGCCAGCAAGCGGGAAGCTTTTTCACCAACATGTCTGATCCCGAAGCCAAATAAGAGCCTGCGTAAGGGATTATTTTTGCTTTTATCGATAGCAGAAAGCAGGTTCGCAGCCGATTTATCGGCCATTCGCGGTAAAGCGCTTAGCGCCTCTGATTCAAGGTAATAAAGATCAGCGATATCGTTGACCAATCTATTCTGAAAAAGAAGCTCCGCAGCAGCAGGCCCAAGACCTTCAATATCCATAGCTGCGCGCGATGCAAAGTGGACAATTTTCTCTACCAACTGTGCCGGACAGGAAGGATTCAGGCAACGCCGAGCCGCCTCACCGAAGAGTCTAACCGTTTCCGACCCACAGGAAGGGCAGTTCTTTGGCATTGTAAAGGGCTTTTCCCGGCCACTGCGCTTAGTTTCTATTACTTTCAGCACTTCCGGAATAATCTCTCCCGCTTTGCGGACTAAAACCAGATCGCCGATCATAATCCCTTTATTCCTGACTAAATCTTCATTGTGCAGGCTGGCACGCTGCACTTTCGTTCCGCTCAGATCTATGGGATCGAGGATTGCTACCGGCGTGATCGCCCCGGTGCGTCCAACATTAACCTGGATATCCAGCACCCTGGTTTCCTTTTCTTCAGGTGGGTACTTGTAAGCAATTGCCCAGCGGGGGCTGCGTGCCGTATAGCCAAGTTCTTTTTGCTGCTCGAGAACATTGACTTTAATAACGACGCCGTCTATAGCGTATGGCAGCAACGACCGATCTTTCTGCAACCTGGAACAAAAAGACCACACCTCATCTATTCCGTTACAACGCAGACGATTGGTGTTTACGGGAAAGCGCTTTTGATCCAGATACTTTAAAATAGTCTCCTGAGTCTCCAACTGCAGATCATTTTCACCAAGTCCGTATATAAATATTTTTAAGGGACGCCTGGCAGTCAGTTGTGGGTCCAGCTGCCGCAAAGATCCGGCCGCTGCATTGCGGGGATTGGCAAACAGGGGTAATGCTTCAAGTTCCCGTGTTAGGTTTAGAGCCTCGAAATCATCACTGCTTATAAAAACCTCGCCTCGCACCTCAATGGTCAGCGGTTCAGGCAGTTTTAAAGGGATCTGCCTGATCGTTCTCAAATTAAGTGTTACATCCTCTCCGGTATATCCGTCGCCCCTGGTCGAACCTTTGACCAGGACTCCCCTTTCATACTGCAGGGATACAGCCAGGCCGTCTATTTTCAGCTCACAAAAATATTCAATAACCTCAACCTGCAGCAGGCGGCAAATACGCCGGTCAAATTCAAAAAGTTCTTCTGCGCTGAAAGCGTTATCAAGGCCAAGCATCGGTATTTTATGTTCCACCGTAGTGAAAGCAGAAAGCGGTTTAGAGCCTACCCGACGAGTTGGTGAACTAAGGTCTTGTAAATCAGGGTAGTTCTTTTCCAGCTCCTCCAGTTCGCGCATCAGCTGATCGAAATCGGCATCGCTGATTTCCGGATCATCAAGAACATGATAACGATAATTGTGGTGTTCGATTTCACTATACAGCCTGTAGAGTTTTTTCTGTACTTGGTTAAATTCGTTTTCTGCCATCCACGAACGCCTGCTTTCATCAAATGATCGCATTCGTCAAAGAAAGACGATTTATAAAATGTTTGTTTTTATATTCTTGTTTTACACTGTTATTCCTTTCCGACCCTGCAACTTTTTGCAGAGCTGATTACTTCATAAATTGGTTACTGAAGTATATTAACTTTAAATATTTTTGACCTCTACTTATTTATGCGGCCATTTTTCTGACATTGCTAATAAACTGACATTGCTAATAAACTTGACATTTCCCCAACATACATTATAATCAGATCATAAAACATAACGACCGGTCGGTTTTTGGAGGATTATGAATAATCTGCAACGCAGTGCCCAGACAAAAAAATCAATTATGGAAGCGGCAACATCACTATTTGCCCGGGAAGGTTACGATTCAACGGGTGTTGCCGAGATCTGTGAACGGGCCGGTGTCAGCAAAGGCGCCTTTTACTATCACTTTGAGAGTAAAGAAGCCGTTTTTCTGGCCCTGATCGACACTTGGCTGAATACCCTGGAGACAACCCTAAATGATGTTACTTACCAGGCAAAAAGTGTTCCTGATGGGTTGCTTGAAATGGCCGGTATGATGCAGCCGATTTTTGAGAACAATCAATTCTTTATGGGGCTTTTCCTCGAATTGTGGACTCATGCTAATCGTAACGAGAAAGTCAGGCAGGCAACCATTGCCCCTTACCGCCGTTTCGAAGAAACCTTTACCCGCCTGATCAAACGCGGCATCGAAGAAGGAACGCTTGAGAATGTAGAACCTGAAATTGCTGGTCAACTGCTGCTCTCACTATCCAGTGGCTTTTTCTTACAGGCTTCGCTGGAAACCGAACAGGGTAACTGGGGGAAAAAGTTGCAGGAGAGCATTGAAATTTTACTGAATGGCATGAAACGGAGGAATTAAGATGATACTGGTCACCGGTGCTTCAGGCCATCTTGGTAATGTCCTGGTGCGCGAACTGATTGCTGAAGGAGAAAAAGTGCGGGCCCTTGTTTATCCCGGGGAACCTTTAAATTCACTACAGGGTATGCTGATCGAAGTAATCGTTGGCGATGTGCTTGACCGGGATTTAATGAACCGGGCCATGCAGGGGGTGGATACCGTTTTTCATCTGGCTGGAATCATTGCGATCAGGCCGGGCATGGAGGAACTGATGAAGCGGGTCAATGTTGAAGGCACGCGCACTGTAGCAGAAGTAGCCCTTAAAAACAGGATCAGAAGGTTTATCCATGTTAGCTCCGTTCATGCTTTCAGGCGTGAATCACCTGATGTTGTGATCGATGAATCCACGCCTTTGGCCTTAGATGGTCCCCTCGGATCGTACGACCGAACCAAGGCGGAGGGAACAAAGATCGTATTGGATCTGGTCAAACAGGGGTTAAATGCGATAGTTGCCTGTCCGAGCGGCATCATCGGTTTGCATGATTATACCGGTTCAGAAATGGGCAGGGCTTTAATCTCCTTTGCCAGTAAAAAACCGGACATTCTGGTTGACGGTTCTTACGATTTTGTTGATGTGCGTGATGTGGTCAGGGGCCTGATCCTGGCCCGGGATAAGGGTGTGACAGGAGAAATCTACATTTTGTCAGGTGCCCGCGCATCGGTTGAAAACCTTTGCCTGATGGCCCAGGCAGCCACAGGCACAAAAAGTCCAAAAATAATAGTGCCGATTCGCTTTGCTATCTTTATGATCGGCCTTTTTCAGGGTCTGGTCAGCTGGCTGAAAATTAAATCACGGTATACGGTCTATTCTCTACAAACCCTGCTTGAAAGTTCTGCTTTTAGCTCTCTGAAGGCCAGGCGCGAGCTTGGTTACCAGGCCAGACCTTTAACAGAAGCCATTGCCGACTTTATCAACTGGGCTAACCCTGGGGCGGCTAAGAAAAAGGAAATTAATAAGCTCAGCAGGCGTAAAGGGGCAGCTTAATCTATCAAGCTTTAGTCTAAGTAAAATGACCAGTGATGTAGCTACAGATCTTTTCCAGCGCATCGCCGGGGGTAAAAACCTGGTCAGCATAGCCTTCGTTGATCAGAACCATGGCATCTTCTTCGGGAATAATCCCGCCCACCACCAGCAAAACATCTTTCATTGAGTTATCAACCAACAGCCTCTTTATTTTTGGCACCAGAGTCATGTGCGTACCGGAAAGAATACTCAAACCGACAACATCGACATCTTCCTGCAGCGCTGTTTCAGCCACCTGTTCGGGGGTTTGGTGTAAGCCGGTGTAAATAACCTCCATACCGGCATCGCGCAGGGCTCTGGCTACGACCCTGGCCCCGCGGTCGTGACCGTCAAGCCCCGGTTTGGCTACCAGTACCCGGATTTTTTTACTGGTCATGCGCCCACCTCCGTTCTAAAATAAAGGTTTCTCCTTGTATACACCGAAAACTTCCTTCAACGCAGCAACTATTTCACCTTCGGTGGTATAACATTTAACCGCGGCAAGAATTTTAGGGATCAGATTTTCATTTGTCGCTGCCGTGACTTTCAACTCAGACAAAGCGCTGCTTACAGCATTATTATCCCTCTTTTTTCGCAACTTACTCAGCTTCTCCACCTGCTTAAATTCAACATCAGGATCAATTTTCAGAAGCTCGATCTGCGGTTTTTCGTCACTATTAAAGCGGTTAACCCCGACGATGATACGCTCCTGTCTCTCTACCGCCAGTTGATAAAGATACGCGGCATCGGCAATTTCCTGCTGGAAAAAGCCGCAGTCGATTGCTTTTAAGACCCCTCCAAGCTGCTCAATCCGGTCGAAATATACTTCCGCTTCCGCTTCCATCTGAGTGGTTAATGCCTCCACGTAGTAAGATCCGGCCAGCGGATCTATAGTGTTGGCCACGCCACTTTCGTGAGCAATGATCTGCTGCGTGCGCAAGGCAATGGTTACCGCCTTTTCAGTTGGCAGTGCCAATACTTCATCCATAGAATTGGTATGCAGTGATTGAGTTCCACCAAGGACTGCCGAAAGAGCCTCAAGTGCTGTCCGCACGATGTTATTTTCCGGTTCCTGGGCGGTCAGGCTGCAGCCCGCAGTCTGAGTGTGAAAGCGCAGCTTCAGAGAGCGGGGATCTTTGGCGCCGTAGCGCTCTTTCAGGTGGCGGGACCAGATGCGGCGGGCAGCCCTGTATTTACAGATCTCTTCGAAAAAATCAAGATGAGCGTTGAAAAAGAAAGAAAGACGGGGTGCAAAGGTGTCAACATTTAAACCGGCCGCAATGCCAGCCTCAATGTAGGCAAAACCATCAGCCAGGGTAAAAGCTAGTTCCTGAACGGCAGTTGAGCCGGCTTCCCTGATATGGTAACCGCTAATGCTGATGGTATTCCATTTCGGGACATGATCAGTAGCAAAAGAAAAAATATCGGTAATCAGGCGCATTGAAGGCACCGGTGGAAAAATCCACGATTTCTGGGCTATATATTCTTTCAAAATATCATTTTGGATTGTCCCGCCAACCTGCCGCAGGCTTACTCCATGATTCTCGGCATTGGCCAGATACATGCACCAAAGGATCGCCGCAGGCCCATTAATGGTCATCGAAGTAGTTACCCGGTCTAAAGGAATCTGATCAAAGAGCGTTTCCATATCCTCCAGGGAATCGATGGCTACTCCACAGCGCCCGACTTCTCCCAATGAGCGTTCGTGATCTGAATCATAGCCCATGATTGTCGGCAGATCGAAAGCAACCGATAGACCGGTTTGCCCCTGTTCAAGAAGATAACGATAACGGCGGTTTGAATCAAAAGCGTCGCCGAACCCGGAAAACTGCCGCATCGTCCAATAACGGCCCCGGTACATATTATCCTGGACTCCCCTGGTGTAGGGGTAACTGCCGGGTAAGCCCAGATCTTTTTCGTAATCAAACTTATCCACATCAAGCGGCGAATAGAGCTGTTTTACCGGCACACCTGATATGGTATTGAAAGACACCGGTCGCTCAGCCATAGTGGAAACTTGATCCTGCCACTCTTCCAACCTTTTTTTTAAAGTGCTCATTTTCTGGCTATTATCCACTCAATCACCTTCTTCAGCTCTTGCTCTCAAAAAAATTAATTGAATCCAGCAGTTCACAAGCTGAACTGTAAGGATCTTTTTCGCGACGGGCAATCTTTTCAATCAGCTCTTCCAGCACAAACTTATCCTTTACTTCTGCCCAGACGCGATTTTTCACCAGGTATTCAACCTGCTCTGTCAGTTCTCTTCTCACCCTCTGCAGACGCACTTCTGCCAACTGACCGCTGGTTTCAAGGTAGAGGCGATGTTCTTTTAAGGCAGTCCAGAGTTCTTCAATGCCCTCACCTCTGATCGAAACCGTTGGGATAACCGCCGGTCTCCACGACGCGCTGTTTTTCATGTCCAGCATCATGTTTATCTCGGCTACGGTTCTTTCCGTCCCTGGTAAATCCGCCTTATTGATCACAAAAAGATCGGCAATTTCCATGATTCCCGCCTTTAGTGTCTGGACGCTGTCTCCGCTGGCAGGGGTTAGCAGCACGATCGTTGTATCAGCTGTTCTGACTATATCTACTTCCGATTGGCCGACCCCGACAGTTTCAACCAAAATTAGATCCTTACCAAATGCGTCCAAAACCTGAATCGCTTCCCGCGTTGACCTTGACAGCCCTCCCAGGCTGCCCCTGGTGCCCATGCTGCGAATAAAGACCTCCTGATCAAGGGCGTGGTCCTGCATCCGGATGCGGTCGCCCAGGATCGCTCCACCGCTAAATGGGCTGGTTGGATCGACCGCGATAATCCCCACACTTAAACCTTCAGCCCTGATCTCCTGGAGCAGCTGGTCAACGAGTGAGCTTTTCCCCGCACCGGGAGCCCCGGTAATGCCAACCACGTAAGCATTTCCGGTGTGCGGATAAATGGCCTGCAGGAGTTCTGTTTTTTGCCGGTCTTCATTCTCAACAAGGGTAATCAGGCGTGCCGCAGCCCGCCTGTTACCCTTGAGCAGTTCTTCAACTAACTGCTTCATCCAGTCACCTCGTAATGATCATTGCCAGTGGGGCAATATTTGCTAATATTCGATACCGGGGCAACAATCTGCTCCCTGGTTGTAGTGATGCTTAATAGCCAGAATTTCACTGACCATGTCGGCACGTTTTACCAGTTCTGTCGAAGCGCCTCGTCCGGTAAGAATAACGGTCACTTCAGACGGTTTTTGTTCGAGAAGCTGCATTAGATCAGCTTCCGCAATTAAACCATAATCCACAGCAACGTTTATTTCATCCAGCACAACCAGGTCGTAATCGCCGTTTAAGACCGCCTCTCTGGCCTTGGCAAAACCTGCGCGGGCCAGTTCAATATCGATCTGTTCCGGATGATCACGATTAACAAAGTCGTCGCGTCCGGCCCTGACCAGGGTCAGGTTTGGCAGAGTTGCCGTAGCGATAAATTCACCGTAATCGCGCGCTTTCATAAAATGGATCATGTAAACCCGATAACCCTGCCCCAGGGCTCTGATGGCCTGACCGACAGCAGCAGTGGTTTTCCCTTTGCCGTCTCCGGTAAAGACCATAATCAGACCCGGCTTTTTAGAGGCCATTATAAAACTCCCTTTCGTTAATCAACTTACAGCCAAGTGCTCCGTACGCGGACTCATAGCTGTATTTACGGTAGTTGCCATTATATTTAAGACAGCAGGTAGCGTGAGATTACCAGGCGCTGGACTTCGCTGGTGCCTTCGTAGAGCTGGGTAATCTTAGCATCACGCATAAACCTCTCCACCGGATAATCGCGGGTATAGCCATAACCGCCGAAGATCTGTACTGCGTTGGTTGTAACTTCCATCGCCATCTCCGCAGCATAAAGTTTAGCCATCGCCGATGCCTTGCCATAGGGCAGTCCGGCGCTTTCTAAGTAAGCAGCCTGGTAGGTTAGAAGCCGGGCTGCTTCTATTTTTGTGCCCATATCTGCCAGCATAAAAGAGATCGCCTGGAAATTAGCGATCGGCTGACCGAACTGTTCCCGGCTTTTGGCATAATTAATCGCTTCTTCCATCGCCCCCTGGGCAATTCCGACAGCTTGGGCGGCAATGCCGTTACGACCACCATCTAAAGTGCTCATGGCAATCTTGAATCCTTCTCCTTCAGCGCCAAGCAGGTTTTCTTTCGGAACCCGGCAGTTTTCAAAAATCAGCTCCAATGTGGGCGAAGACCGCAGACCCATTTTTCGTTCCTTTTTACCGAAACTAAAACCGGGTGTATCCTTTTCAACGATAAAAGCGCTGATTCCTTTTGCTTTTTTTTCTTTATCGGTAACGGCAAAAACGATGTATACTTCAGCCTCCGCACCGTTGGTGATAAAGATCTTGTTCCCGTTCAGCACATAACTGTCGCTTTCAAGTTTTGCCGTGGTCTTTTGGTTGGCGGCATCGGTTCCCGCAGTTGCTTCGGTCAGGGCATAGGCTCCAAGCTTATCCCCTAAAGCCATCGGTTCTAAATATTTTTTCTTTTGCTCTTCGTTTCCGTATTTGTAGACAGGCCATCCAGCCAGCGAAGTGTGGGCCGACAAAGTTGTTCCGGTAGATGCATCAACCCGGGAGAGTTCTTCAACGGCAATAACGTAACTGATAAAATCGCAGCCACCGCCGCCGTATTCTTCCGGCCAGGGGATACCGGTCAAGCCGAGTTGGCCCATCTTGTCAAAAATCTCCCTGGAGAATTGCTCCTTGTCGTCGCGCTCTTCAGCGCCCGGTTTCAGCTCCTTTTCGGCAAAATCCCTTACCATCTTGCGGGTCATTTCCTGTTCGTCAGTTAATACAAAATTCATTTAATAACCTCCTTCTTTTTTTTCTATAGTTGACTTAAATTTTTTTGACTTAAGAGCTCTCTGGCCACTACAATCCGCTGGATCTGGTTAGATCCTTCATAAATTTGCGGGGCCTTGGCGTCGCAAAAGTAGCGGGTTAATGGGTTATCTACTCCGCAGCCAGCGCTCTGACAGAGGTCAAGACACTTTGTAGCTGCTTCCATCGCCAGGTCTGTTGCCATAAATTTGGCCATTGCTGCTTCCCTGGTGCAGCGTTTTCCACTGCCCTTAGCCATCGCCGCCCGATAGATCAGCAAACGGACAGCTGCAGTCTTGGCAGCCAGGTCGGCAATAATAAATGCAGACGACTGATCTGTATTTACGCCTGCATGCTCCTGCTGTTTTAAATGGTTAATGGTAAATTCAAGCGCTGCCCTGGCTAAGCCTAGCCCCTGGGCGGCAATTCCGATCCGTCCTCCGTCAAGCAGGGACATAGCGATCATAAAACCGGCCTTTTCTTCCCCCAATCTGTTCGACACCGGGATAAATAGATCCTCCATCCTGATCTCCGCCGTGTGGGAACGATTAAGGCCCATTTTTTTCTCCGGTGGTCCGGCGGTGAGGCCGGGACGATCTTTTTCAACCAAAAAGGCAGTGATCCCTGTGCGGCCCATGGAACGGTCAACAGTGGCAAATACAGTGAACAGGTCGGCTTCGCCACCACCGGTAATGAACAGCTTACTGCCATTCAATACATATCCACCGTCAACAGCAGTTGCAGTTGTCACAAGAGCAGCAGCATCGGATCCGGCCCCGGTTTCGGTCAGGGCAAAAGCGCCCAACAACTTGCCGCTTGACAGGTTAGGTAAAAATCTTTTTTTTTGTTCCTCCGACCCATAGTAGAGCAGGGGAAAAGTGCCGACCGAAGTATGGACTGATAGAATGACACCGGTTGAGGCACAAACTTTGGATACCTCTTCGAGCATCAGGATATAAGTGAGAAAATCGTCGCCTGCTCCGCCCCACTCTTTAGGAATCGGCAGCCCCATGTAACCGCGATTTCCAGCTTTTATTAAGTTCTGATGGGGAAATTGATGATCCTGATCCAGCTCCGAGTCAGCAAAACACCTAAATTCTTCCTGACGATGCTGATGATATTCAGATAAGACTAGCTCCACTGGCTGCACACCTCTGATACTTTAAACTTTAACAATAATCGCTTCACCTTGCGCTGCGCCACTGCAGATTGTCGCCAAACCGTATCCGCCTCCTCGACGCCGCAGTTCGGCAATCAGGGTGATCAGGATCCGGGCGCCGCTGGCACCGATCGGGTGTCCTATTGCAACAGCGCCACCATTTACATTGACAATTTCCTGGTTCCAGCCACCGAGCTTGATGCAGGTCAGGGCTACGGCGGAGAAAGCTTCGTTGACCTCAATTAATTTTAGATCGGTAGTTTTAAGGCCTGCCTTTTTGAGGACGAGCTCTGCAGCTGCGAAGGGCACTGTAGCAATGTAGCGGGGTTCAAGCGAAACGGCGCTTTGAGCCACAATTTCGGCCAGTGGCTCTAAGTGCAGTTCAGCCGCTTTTTGCTGCGATGCCAATACGAGCGCCGCTGCACCATCGCTGATCGCCGGTGCATTACCGGCTGTAATCAAACCCTCTTTCTCAAAAGCCGGCGGTAAGCTAGCCAGCTTTTCATAAGTAGAATCAGCGCGGGGTAGTTCATCGCACTTAAACATCAGCGGCTCTCCTTTGCGCTGCGGAACAGCCACGGCAACCAGCTCTTCATCCAGCAACCCATTTTCTGCTGCTTTCGCAGCCAACTGATGGCTGCGCAGGGCAAAATAATCCATCTGCTCCCGTGTGATACCCTCTTCTGCCGGCACTGCGCTGCCGTGTACTCCCATGTGCACATTATGAAACGGGCACCAGAGCCCATCATGCACCATCCCGTCGATCAGTGGAGCATCGCCCATCCGGTAACCATCACGCACTTTTGGTAAATAATAGGGCACTGCACTCATATTTTCCATCCCTCCGGCGACAACCACTCCGGCTTCACCGCAGCGGATTAGCAGCTCACCCAAGTTGGCTGCCCGCAAGCCGGAGGCACAGACCTTATTTATCGTTTCGGAAGGAACTGCAGCCGGCAATCCGGCTTTAATTGTAGCCTGGCGTGAAGGGATCTGCCCGGCACCGGCCTGAATGACCATACCCATCAACACGTTTTCAACCAGGCCCGTCGAAACGCCAGCGCGCCTGAGCGCTTCTTTGATCACAACTGCTCCAAGCTCAACAGCTGGAATAGTACTAAGTGAACCCATAAAACGCCCGAAAGGCGTGCGGGCATAGCCGACAATCACAGTTTTATTCACTCGTAAATCACCTCACCTGTTTCAGGATAGAACAGATTATGCCTTTAGTTACAATGCTCTGTAGGCAATGTCACGGCGGTAGTAGGCACCTTTAAAATCAATTCCACCAACCGCCTGGTACGCATATTTTACTGCACCCGCCAGATCTTTATCCCAGGCCGTTACCCCGAGCACCCGTCCTCCGGCCGTAACTAGCTGGCCATCTTTTAGATCTGTGCCGGCATGAAATACTGAAACTTTTCCATCACCGGCAACTTCGGCTTGATCAATGCCGCTGATCGGAAAACCTTTTTCATAATGACCGGGGTAGCCTTCCGAAGCCATAATTATACAGACTGCCGGATCAGCAAACCACTCGGCTTTCGCTTCACCAAAACAACCATCGGCAGCAGCAGTCAGGAGCGGTAATAAATCGGATTTGAGGCGGGGTAAAATGGCCTGTGTTTCTGGATCGCCAAAGCGGACATTAAATTCGAGTACATTAAACTGATTGTGAGAAACCATCAAACCAGCGTAAATGACACCGCGAAAGTCAATTTTTTCATTGCGGAAGCCTTCCAGAAGTGGTAAAAAAACTTCTTCCCTGGTTTTACGGTCCAGTTCTGCCGTGTAAAGCGGTGACGGAGAATAAGCCCCCATTCCGCCGGTATTCGGACCGCTATCTTTTTCGCCGATTGCCTTGTGATCCTGGGCAGAAGGCAGCATGATCAGATCTTTTCCGTCGCACAAGGCCAGGACTGAAACCTCTTCGCCGCTCAGACACTGCTCAATGATCACCCTGTCGCCGGCAGGACCAAAAGCCTTTTCGATCAGGATATCGTAGAGCGCCTGTTCGGCTTCTGCCGGACCGGAGGCAACAATGACCCCTTTACCGGCCGCCAGACCATCAGCCTTGATTACTACCGGACCGCCATAAAAACGGGACAAGTGGTGCCGGGCTTCATCAAAATCATCAAAGACGGCGAAATCGGCCGTTGGAATGCCCCACTTCTTCATCTGTCTTTTCGCCCAGACTTTACTACCTTCAAGCAATGCTCCATCTTTTCCCGGACCAAATACTTTAATTCCTTTCAATCTCAGGCTGTCAGCCAATCCGAGAGCCAGTGGTATTTCGGGACCGACTACGACCAAATCAATTTGCTCTCGTATGGCCCAGTTGGTGATGTTCTTAACATCTTCCGCCTCAACTTCGATATTTTTAGCAACCCTGGCAGTACCGGGATTTCCGGGGGCACAAAACAGTTGGTCAAGCATCGGGCTGCCGGCCAGTTTCCAAGCTAAAGCATGCTCCCTGCCTCCACTGCCAACGATCAAAACCCGCATATTTACCATCCTTCCCGGCCGAAATTTTAAGAGCAGTGCTAAATTAACCCAATCACTAATCAGTGCTTAAAATATCGCCTGCCCGTGAATACCATCGCCAACCCAAACCGATTGCAAACTTCTATTGATTCAGCGTCTTTTAGTGATCCGCCTGGTTGAACAATTGCTGTCACGCCTGCCTTTGCCGCTTCTTCCGCTACATCAGGAAATGGGAAAAAGGCATCCGAACCTAAGACAGCACCTTTGACTTTATCCCCGCCCTGTTGAATCGCTATTCTTGCCGCTCCGATCCGATTCATCTGGCCGGCGCCGATCCCCACTGTTTGTTCTCCTGTAGCGATCACAATGGCATTGGAGCGAACATGTTTTACCACTTTCTGGGCAAACTCCAGACTGAGCCACTCCTGTTCAGAAGGGATGCGACCACTAACAACCCTGCCCGCCCGGACATTTACCGGTTCCCGATCGCTAGTCTGGACCAGAACTGCTCCGGCTGCAACTTTGATATCGCAAAATATCTGTTTATTTATGGCCAGGGGTATTTGCAGGACACGCAGATCATTTTTCTGACTGAGGACCGCCAGCGCTTCATCGGTAAACTGGGGGGCGGCAATCACTTCAAGAAATATTTCTAGCATCATTTTGGCCGCATCCCCGTCAATAATTGTATTAGCAGCCAGCACTCCGCCAAAGATCGACACCGGATCGGCATCATAGGCAAGACGATAGGCTGCGCTGACCGTATCAGCTGATCCAACGCCGCAGGGGTTGGCATGTTTTACAGCAACGACAGTGGGTTTTTCAAATTCAGTAGCCAAAATCCAGGCGGTCCCCAGATCATTGATGTTGTTAAAAGAGAGTTCTTTTCCTTTCAGTTGCACAGCAGCAGCCAAACCGGTTGTTAATCCCGGGGGGGTGTAGAAAGCAGCCTGCTGTTGCGGGTTTTCACCGTAGCGCAAATCCTGAACCTTACTTAAACCGATGCTGAGTTGGTCCGGAAACAGAACGGATGAAGTTTCAGGCAGCCCGTTGAAATAAGCAGCTATCGCCGCATCGTAACAAGCTGTGTGGGCAAAGGCCTCAGCTGCTAATTTAATCCTGGATTCTGCGCTGACCCGACCTTCTTCTTTTAGCTCCCGGATCAGTTCTTCATAGCGGTCAGGGTTAACCACCACTGCTACATAGAGATGATTTTTCGCTGCCGCCCTGATCATCGTTGGGCCGCCGATATCGATATTATCAAGTGCTTCTTCATGGATTAAGTCTTCACGGCTGATCGTCTGTTCAAAGGGATAGAGGTTTACCACTACTATTTCAATCGGCTCAATACCATGTTGGTCTAAATCTTTCTGTTGCTCCCTGATGGCGGTCTGGGCTAAAATGGCTCCATGGATCTTCGGATGCAAAGTTTTAACCCGCCCCTGCAAGATTTCCGGAAAGCCGGTCACCTCCGATACTTTTATTACTTTTAGGCCTGCTTCTTTAAGCGCTTTTGCTGTCCCTCCCGTCGACAGGAGCTCATAACCGAGTGCAGAAAGTTCCTCCGCCAGCTCGGTTACACCACGCTTGTCGGAAACACTGATCAACGCCCTTTTTTTATTAGTCGACAATATAACACCTTCTTCCTACCACCTTTAACTTGTCACGGCAAAAAAGATCTATCGCCGTCGGGTAGATGCGATGCTCGGCCGCATGAATACGCTGCTCGAGCGTAGCCAAGGTTTCCTGTTGAATTACCGGCACTGCTTCCTGCAAAATAACCGGGCCGCTGTCAAGCCCCCGATCAACAAAATGCACAGTACACCCCGTTACCTTTACTCCATAGTTAAAAGCCTGCTTCATGCCATCAGTACCCGGAAAAGCCGGAAGTAGCGAAGGATGAATATTCATGATTCTTAAAGGGAATGCTTCTACAAAGGACGGGGAAAGCAAACGCATAAAACCGGCCAGCACGACTAATTCCGTTTCAACTGCTCGTAATTTGGCAACCAGGGCAAGGTCATAACGCTCCCGATCGTCATATAAAGAAGGATCGAGAAAGTGAGCTTCAATCTGCTTATTTTTAGCCCTTTTTAGAGCAAAAGCATCAGCATGGTCGCTGATCACTACTACAATTTTTCCGGATATCTCTTTTCGATCTGCGGCATCGATGATCGCCTGAAGATTGGTTCCCTGCCCGGAGGCAAGTACGGCGATATGCTTCATTTACTGGTTCCTCCCGGCCTGCAAATAGCAGATTATAACTATTTCTCTCTCTGCTTCATTTATCCTCTTCTTTAATGAGGCTTAGAGTTGGAGGTTGATTAAGAAGCAGCGCAGCTGCATTAATTAATTATCACCTGTTTATCACCGTTGATTACTTTTCCGATCAGATAAGCTTTCTGTCCGAAGCCGGTAAAGTGTTTTACCGCATCGATCGCTTCGTCCTCAGGGATTACCAGTACATAACCGATCCCCATATTAAAGACCCGAAACATCTCATCGCTGCTAACTGCCCCCAAATCGGCGATCAGCCTAAAAACCGATGGCACAGGCCAGGTGTCAGCATGTAACAAGGCTGAAAGGCCTCGTGGCAGAATCCGGGGCAGATTACCAATTAGGCCGCCTCCGGTGATGTGGGCCATGCCGTTAACCCGGCAATGGCGCAGCAAATCCAGAACCGGCCTGACATAAATCGTTGTCGGCTTAAGCAGTTCTTCGGCCAGGGTCAGACCAAAAGCAGCCTGGAAATCGGTAATTTTTAGGTTGGAGTCCTCAAGCAAAACCCTCCTGACGAGGGAATATCCATTGGAATGCAGCCCTGAAGACGCGAGACCAATGATCTGATCACCTTCCCGGATCGCCGATCCGTCAACAATTTTTGCGCGATCAACAATCCCAACCGCAAAACCGGCGAGATCATACTCGCCTGGCGGATAAAAGCCGGGCATTTCAGCAGTTTCACCGCCCAGCAGGGCACAGCCGGACTGTCTGCATCCCTCGGCCACACCTGAGATGATTTCTTCAACTTGGGTCGGCTCAAGTTTACCAACCGCCAGGTAGTCCAAAAAAAAGAGAGGCTCAGCCCCCTGAACCAATAAGTCATTGACACACATTGCTACACAGTCGATGCCGATTGTATCATGCCGGTTCACGGCAAAGGCAATTTTTAGCTTGGTGCCCACCCCGTCACACCCGGCAACCAGGACCGGGTTGCTGATCCTTTTCAGATTCGGTGCAAAGAGGCCGCCAAAACCGCCCAGGTCCTGTAGGACTTCCGGTCTGAAAGTAGATCGGGCCAGACCCTTGATGCGCTCGACCGCTTCATCGCCGGCGTTGATATCAACCCCCGCTTTCCGGTAATCCATCTGACCATCCATTAATAACAGCCCCTTAAACCTACATTTACTAAAAAAGCCCGGCCTGAAGCCGGGCTTTTGCCCTATATTTAGAAAAAGAGTGGCGCAAAGACGAGAGCCACGATACTCATCAGTTTGATCAAAATATTCATCGAAGGGCCTGCAGTATCTTTAAAGGGGTCACCCACGGTATCACCAACTACCGCAGCTTTGTGCGTTTCACTACCTTTACCGCCTAAGTTGCCTGCCTCGATAAACTTCTTGGCATTATCCCAAGCACCACCAGCATTAGCCATATTAATGGCCTGTAGTACACCGGTGACCATAGCACCCGCTAAAAGTCCGCCCAGGGCCTCACGACCGAGGAAGGGTATAAGTCCGACAGCAAGTGGAGCTACAACAGCCATCAGACCTGGTATTATCATCTCTTTTAAGGCAGCCCTGGTGCTGATGTCAACACAGCGGGCGTATTCGGGGCGAGCCTTTCCTTCCATCAATCCCGGAATCTCTTTGAACTGACGGCGAATCTCTTCAATTAAAGAGTAGGCTGCATTCCCTACCGCTTCCATGGTTCTTGAGGTGAAAAAGTAGGTAAGCATCCCACCGATCAAAAGCCCGGAAATGACCCTGGCGCTGGTGAGGTCAATCACGTTCAGCTCGGCTACCTGGGCATAGGCAGTAAAGAGAGCCAGGGCGGTCAACGCCGCCGAACCGATCGCAAAACCTTTGCCGATTGCCGCTGTGGTATTACCCAGAGAATCAAGTTGGTCGGTAATTTTGCGGACCTCCGGCTCCAGCTCGGCCATTTCCGCTATACCGCCGGCGTTATCGGCTACAGGGCCGTAAGCGTCAACAGCCACTGTCATGCCAACGGTTGACAACATACCAACAGCAGAGATAGCAATGCCATATATTCCTGCGAAATGGTAGGCAATTAGGATAGCCGCAACAATCGTCAGAGTAGGATAAACAGTACTTTTCATTCCGACAGCCAGACCGCTGATAATATTGGTTGCCGGCCCGGTCTGTGAAGCTTTGGCAATATCCTGGACCGGCTTATAATGGTCTGAAGTATAGTATTCAGTAACCCGTCCGATAATTACTCCTGCCAGCAAGCCGGCTACTACGGCATAAAAAGGGCCTAAATCTGGAAATACTCCCTGGGCCACAAATGAACGCACGACAAAGAAGGAGACCACAAGAACGACCAGAGCGCTGACCCAGATGCCTCTTTCAAGTACAGCACCCAGGCGCACTCCATCCTTAGCCCGGACAAAGAAGTAGGCAAAAACAGAAGCAAGAATGCCAACCGATGCAACAATCAACGGCAGTAGGGTGCCACCAAAACCATATAAGACAACACCGAGGGTCATGGTAGCAATCATCGAACCAACATATGATTCAAATAGATCTGCCCCCATACCGGCAACATCGCCGACGTTGTCCCCTACATTATCGGCAATAACCCCGGCGTTGCGGGGATCGTCCTCGGGGATTCCCGCTTCAATCTTGCCAACCAAATCGGAACCGACATCGGCGGCCTTAGTGTAAATACCACCGCCGACACGGGCAAAGAGAGCAATTGAGCTGGCCCCTAAGGCATAGCCGTTAATAACGGCCGGGTCACGAATAAACAGGTATAGAACACCCAAACCCAGTAAGCCTAAACCGGCGACCATCATACCCATGATCGTACCGCTAGAAAAAGCAACAGTCAGAGCCGGGTTGATACCCGAGCGAGCTGCGTGGGCAGTCCGCACGTTAGCGCTTGTGGCCACGGTCATCCCGATATAACCAGCAGTCGCGGAAAGCAATGCGCCGACTACAAAACTAAGCGCAGTCAGAAGGTTAATGGCAAAGCCCAATACAACCGTCAGCACCACGACGAAGACGGCCAGGTAGGTGTATTCTCGTTTCATGAAAGCCATGGCGCCTTCGTGAATGGCAGCTGCAATTTCCTGCATCCGCTCATTACCTGCTTCGGCTTTGCTCATTTTAAACCATAGTATAAGGGCAAAAACAAGTGCAACTAGAGCACTGGCCGGTGCAGCGTACAATAAAAGATTCATTTTTATCATCCTCCATTAATTAATCTTCCCATTATACTTTATATAAAAGCTGGCCTTAAGGCAATACCGGATAATAGCCGTTAAAACAGCCGCTGCATAATTCACTGCCCGGCAGGCCTACTGCTGTACAAGCTTCTTCGAGACTTAAATAACCTACCGAATCAGCGCCAACCAGGGTCGGAATCTCTGCCGGGGAACGATTGTAAGCAATCAGATCCTTAGCATCGGGAATGTCAATCCCATAATAACAGGATCCGATAACCGGGGGGGAACTGATTCTTAAGTGCACTTCACGGGCTCCAGCCCGCCGCATAATGGCGATCAATTTCAGACTTGTTGTACCGCGCACTATCGAATCATCGACCAGGACAACCCGCTTGCCTTCAACAATCTTTTGGACCGCATTAAGTTTTAAATCGACGCCCTCTTCTCTCATTTTTTGCGTCGGTTTGATAAAAGTTCTGCCGATATAGCGGTTTTTGACCAGTGACATCTCGTAGGGAAGCCCGGCTTCTTCTGCAAAACCTGATGCGGCGGCGATGCTTGAATCGGGCACTCCGGAAACTATGTCAGCCTCTACCGGGTGTTCCCGGGCCAGCCTCCTGCCTAATTCGCGCCTGACCAGGTGCACATTTCTCCCCTGTAGATTGCTGTCGGGCCTGGCGAAGTAAATATATTCGAAAATACACAGGCGGGAATGCTTAGGAGCGATTACCTGCCTGCTTTTAACACCTGCAGCATCGAGAATCACCATCTCACCCGGTGCTAAGTCACGGATAAATGTGGCCTGGATGGTATCAAAAGCACAGGTTTCAGAAGCCAGAAAATAACCTCCGCCATTTAGAGCGCCCAGTGAAAGGGGTCTGAAACCATATCCATCACGTAAACCAACCACTTTGCGACCATCGGTGACAATAAAGGCAAACGCCCCTTTCAGGCGGGGAACGACTTCTGCCAGCGCATCTTCAAGCAGCTCGCTGCCCTGGCGCGCCACCATGTGGGCCAATAACTCTGAATCGGTATCGGTCTGAAAAATAGCACCCTGATCCTCCAATTCTGCCCGCAGTTCTAAAGCATTTAACAGATGACCATTGTGGGCCACTGCCAGTTCACCGTAACGATAGCGTAATTTCAAAGGCTGGGTATTTTCAGGGTTCCTGCCTTCCTGACCGTAAGAATAGCGAACATGGCCAATGGCCAGTTTGCTGACTACACCCTTTAGGTCTGCACTGTCGGGAAATACTTCCGAAACGAGCCCCATGCCCTTTTT
>VGTO01000042.1 GCA_016874655.1 Bacillota bacterium
TGAAGCAAGCCCGTGCATTTGGATTAGGCATCCTGCTCACCACCCAGAACCCGGTTGACCTTGATTACAAGGGCCTGGCCAATACCGGCACCTGGTTTATCGGGCGACTGCAGACGGAGAGGGATAAAATGCGCTTGATCGACGGTCTGGCCGGTGCTACCGCCGCTGAAGGCATCAAGTTTGACCGCAAGACAATGGAGCAAACCATCTCCGGCCTCGGCCAGAGAGTGTTTATGATGAATAACGTACACAAGGATACCCCGGTGATCTTTGAAACCAGGTGGTGTCTCTCTTATTTACGGGGTCCGTTGACCCGCAACCAGATCAAGGATCTGATGGATCCCCGGCGCAGCAGTATTGAACAGGCCTCTTTACCAAAAACTCCACAACAATCGCAGCCAATACATCAGGCAGCACCTGTTCAAACCACCCTACCGGAAGCTGAATCCGCTGTCCAACCGGTAATGCCACCGGCAATAGAACCGGCACCCGCTGTGGCTACCGCTCCTGAATCGCAGGGTGGCAAAGTTACAATCCTTTCCCCAAGCATCAACCAGGCCTACGTTCCAATCAGGGGAAGTGCTTCTCCGGGTGAGACAATTGTCTACCGTCCGATGGTCCTCGGTAGCGCTCAGGTTGCTTTCATCAATGATCGCATTAACCTACGTAAAAGCAGGGACCTATTGCTGACCACACCGGTAACAAATGATATTTTTCCGGTAGACTGGAACAAAGCTGTGCCACTCGGACTGGCTCTTAACGATCTCGAAACCGGACCGGTTCCCGGGGCGATCTTTGAGGAGCTGCCTACCCCGGCATCTGACCCCAAAAATTACACCGGCTGGTCACGTGAATTTGTCGACTGGATCTATCGCAACGAAATGGTGGACTTAATGCAGAGCAGTAGATTCAAACAGGTATCCGAACCGGGCGAAACGGAACGCGATTTTCGGGTCAGGTTACAGCAAAACGCCCGTGAGGAGAGGGATAAAGAGCTCGACAAACTTCGAAAGAAATACAGTTCGCGGATCAACACTCTTGAAGATCGAATCCGGCGCAGTGAACTGACCCTTAGGAACAAAGAAGATCAAGCTAAACAACATAAACTGCAAACTGCCTTCTCGGTTGGGGCAACAGTTCTCGGTTCTTTTTTGGGCAAATCCCCGATCAGCGCGACTACTTTGGGCCGGGCCACCACTGCTGCCCGTGGCGCGGGACGTATTTCTAAGAGCCAGGAGGATGCAAAAAGGGCCGCTGAAAACGTTGAAGCAATTCGCCAGCAGCTGCAGGATTTAGAAGAAGAGTTTAAACGGGAAACTGATCTGCTGAGCGAGGCAATGAACCCTCTTACAGAAGAGCTGGAACAGTTTACGGTAAAGCCACTTAAAAAAGACATTCTGCTCCGGGCATTTGCCCTGGCCTGGATGCCTTATCGCAAGAATACTGCCGGCCTCGCCGAGCCAGCCTGGTAGTAACTATTCCACCAGGTGGTAAAAAGCTTAACCGACTGCAGGGCACCTGCTCAGGTGCCCTGCTTTTTATTCAGCTCGATGATGTTCTCAAAACCGAAAGATCTCTGACCTACTTCAATCTCCCGCATCATCGCCACCAGCAGGGTATTAAGCGGGGTTTTAATGCCTACTTCATAACCTTTCTTTACCACATAACCGTTTATGAAATCTGTCTCCAACGGCCTGTTTTGCAGGTAATCCTGGTAAGCAGTCGGCAGGATTGCCCCATGAGTTTCCCTGAGGATGTTCAGTAGACTCTCGGCAATAAAGTCTTTCTGCTCGCGATAGAATTCCGGTTTAAACTGCATCTTCACTGTTTCCAGGGTTATCCCAGTTTCTGCAGCAACAGCCAGCACTTCACCTACAACACCACCGACTGCCCGGCAGGCCTCTGGTGAAGCGACCATTTCAGCAACCGTTTTACCCTGCAGCGCCCCAACAGAAATAGCGCAGTTGGCCAGCAGTTTAGCCCATAGAAATCCGTATATATTATCAGTTACAAATGTTTCGGCAACATTACCCATGATTTTGCCGATCTGCTCCAATTTTTCATCTCGCTGTCCATTGAGCCGGCCGATTACAAACTCACCCGGTGAGGCCTGACTAAGTTGTCCCGGACCTTCGGTAATGGCCCCCCAACCCACTATACAACCAACGGTCCGCTCCTGCCCGACTAAATCAGCAATCAGGTCTTCATTAATACTGTTCTGCAGAGAAACAACGGTTGATGCTTTAGTCATCAGAGGAAGAATATGACGCAAAACACTTTCTGTATGCATAGATTTAACCGCCAGGAAAACCAGCTCCAGCGGACCTTTTAAAGCCCGGGGTTCGATAACATTGAGGGGAACATTGAAACTACCCCGGCAACCACTCACCTCAAGGCCTGCAATCATCATTTGTCGATGTTCTGGCCAGGTTTCAAGCACGGTTGGGTTAAAGCCACGACGAACCAACCAGGCCGCCGAAATACCACCAATTGCCCCACCGCCGATTATAGTAATCCTCGGTTCTGCCACGTTTTACCTCCCCTTCAGTATCAGTGATGATCAATTCGCCTGCAATAACAATAATCCTTTGCACCCGAACCACAATCTTATCTAAAACAATTTGTTTTAAGCCTTAAATTCTGTTTTTTGTCAGATCAGTAGCCAGCGGTTGGCTGTGAGCATCGCTAAAGTGAAAACATATGCAGAATATCCTGAAAATAGAATAGAAAAGCGGGCTCCAAAGTTTTTCTGCTCATGATCACAAGCTTAAGTGCCCACCGATCAAGAGGTGCTTTGTAGCCAGTTATGTTGCCAAGCTATACGGGGCGGGGTTGTCGGCAACCCGGTTTTACCTTAGCCCGGGCTCCAGGCAACCCCGCCCGCTTGAATCTGCCCCCGCCACTTTCACAGGGCGACACCGAATGCTGTTTCTTTTACCAGGTAGTTTTTAGTTACTGCTACCTCTTCGTAAACTTCCGGCACCAGCCCAAACCCGTTGCCGGCAATCATCGCTTTCATGCAGGCCTCTCTTTTCAAACTGGTGCAGCCGCAGCTTTTTGCTTCCCCTGTTGTCAGTTTTCCGCCGTAAGCTGCCACGCTGCAGAATGCCGCCGTTCCGTTTAACCCTTCGCTCTCTTTCCAGTTTAAGCATTTGATTGTCATTTTTCTTACCTCCCTTTGTTTTTGGTTCCTGCTATACTAATAAGCAAAGACTATGCCAACCTGTCCCAATAATAAAAGATCGCAAAAATAATTATTTATCCTTGCTGAATCAGAGGTTTTAAGTGATCTTCTGGAATAGAGGATTATAAGTTAAGAGGGATGCTTCCTGGTTATTAAACCTACCGGCAACAATAACGCTACTGAGGTGACGCAATCGCGTCACCTCAGTTACTATCATTTGTCAGACAAAATCTAGTCAGCAATTGTGGGTGAGTTAGTGTCTTAATCTGATCTTGCTGAGAAGGAATTCTGCCCTGCTGCGTATTTAGGCGCCGCGTTTCGCAGCCCGGGTGCGTATATTACGGTCGAGAATTCTTTTGCGCATTCTAATTGACGATGGTGTTACCTCAACCAGTTCATCTTCTGAGATGTACTCCATGGCCTGTTCCAGCGAAAAGGGAACCGGCGGAGCAAGCCTGATCGCGTCATCTGCATTCGAAGATCTGATATTCGTCAGATGCTTTTTTTTGCATACATTGACATCAAGATCCACTTCTCTGGCGTTTTCACCGATGACCATTCCGGCATATACTTTTTCGCCAGGCGCGATAAATAGCACCCCCCGATCTTCGATATTATGCAGTCCGTAAGCGGAAGCCTCCCCTGTTTCAAAAGCAATCAGCACACCCCTGCTGCGACCGGACAACTCGCCTTTCCATAGCCCGTAGTGACTAAAAAGGTGATGCATAATGCCCTCGCCCCTGGTATCGGTCAACAGCTCAGAGCGGAAACCGATTAACCCCCTGGCCGGGATCATAAACTCAAGTTTTATGGTTTTTTCACCTGCCGGCTGCATATTGAACAGTTCTCCAAAACGGCTGTTCAGGTTTTCGATGACCCGGCCGGAATAGCTTTCCGGGACAGTCAGGTAGATCTTTTCGTATGGCTCACAAATCTTCCCATCGATTTCTTTCAAGATTGGCCTGGGTTTTGATATTTGCAGTTCATATCCTTCCCGCCGCATCGTTTCAATTAAAATTCCCAGGTGAAGTTCACCCCGACCAGCTACCTCGAATGAGTCAGGAGAATCGGTCTCAGTTACCTTCAGGCTAACGTTGGTCTCCGCCTCTTTCAGCAAACGATTGCGCAAATGGCGAGAGGTTAAATATTTACCTTCCCTGCCGGCGAAGGGGCTATCATTGATCATGAAGTTCATGGTAAGAGTCGGCTCATCCACCAGCAGTAAGGGCAGCGGCAAAGGATGGGAAGGATCACTTACCGTTTCACCAATATTAACATCCCCCAAACCGGCAACAGCTACAATATCTCCGGCTACGGCCTGCTTCACCTCGTTGCGTTTTAACCCTTCATAAGTCCAGATAATGCCTGTTTTAAGCTGCTCAATCGAACCATCCTGTTTGCAGAGGGCAATCATCTGCCCGCTCTCCAGCAAACCGTTTCTGATGCGGCCGATACCAATTCTGCCAACATAGTCATCATAATCAAGGGTATTGATCTGAAGTTGCAGAATTCCGCCGGGATCAACTACCGGTGCAGGAATCTCATCAATGATTTTTTCGAAAAGAGGTTGCAAATTTTCCCCTTGCAACTCCGGATCAGTGGAAGCTGTGCCGCGGCGGGAGTCCGTATAAACGACCGGAAAATCAAGCTGCCAGTCCTTAGCTTCCAGCTCTACAAAGAGATCAAATATTTCATTAAGAACTTCGGTCGGGCGAGCTTCAGCACGATCGATCTTGTTGATGACCACTACTATGCGTAACCCTACTTCCAGAGCTTTGCGCAAGACAAATTTTGTTTGCGCCATTGGCCCTTCAAAAGCATCAACCAGAAGCAGTGCTCCATCGACCATACGCAATACCCGTTCTACCTCACCACCAAAATCAGCATGCCCCGGCGTATCAACGATATTGATCTTCGTCTCGCCATAGATAACTGCCGTATTCTTGGATAATATGGTTATGCCTCGTTCCCGCTCGAGGTCGTTGGAATCCATGACTCGCTCAATAACCCGTTCATTATCCCTGAAGATGCCAGCCTGACGTAGCAGACCATCAACCAGGGTCGTCTTGCCATGATCAACATGAGCAATGATCGCAATATTCCTAATTTTTACCGCTTCTTTTAGCACCATCTCGATTCACCATTTTCCCGTTTCTAAAAATAGAATTTTTGTCACAGCTACTAATTAAACCATTAAAAATCTTTAATTGCAACGAACTCTTTTCAGCAACAGAAAGAGTAATACCCTATGTTAGCAAGAAGAATAACGATCGACAGCAGAGGAAAGTAAAGGTTAACACAGGTTAATCTATAGTTTCGAGGAGTTCTTCGATCGTAGTTGTTTTGCGTCTGGGGTAGCGTCTGATGCGGTTAATACGTTTTTCAAAGTACATACGGCTGTCCGCCTTTTGGATCAATTGGTCCAGGTTAGCTCCATCATCAGGATAAACCGCGCTGCCGATACTCAGACCGAGGCGAAAAGGTTTTCCCTTGATCATAAAGTCATGGGTGAATAGCTCTTGCAGTTCAGCCTTATATCTTTCCACCGTTTGATCATCCGGTTGGTCGATAATGGCCAGGAATTCATCGCCACCAACCCGGCAAACTTCCATTTTGCCTTCAAAATGCTTATTAATCCTGGCAGCCAGCTTACTGAGTAATACATCTCCTATCTTATGCCCGCTGGTGTCATTAACATCTTTAAAGCCGTCGAGATCAAAATAGATCAGGGCCACTTTAACATTATTTTCTCGGGCATAGTCAATTTTTTCTGTCAGGCTTTCATAAGCATATAAACGATTGTGAATGCCGGTCAGAGAATCTCGATAAGCCAGCTCACTAATCTCTCGTTCTTTGGCTTTGCGCCCGGTGATATCTCGATATATGGCATAGGCGCCGAGGCGATCCTTTTCAAGAAAAACAGGGAAAGCGATAATTTCCACTTCAATATCACGGCCATCGCTGGTGCTTCGGATCGATTCCAACTTTAATGTTTTAGCATCTTGCATCACCTGGTTTGACAATTTTTTTGCCTCTTCAAAGTGATCCCGGTTGATGATTAAATCATTAATGCAGCTGCCGGCAGCATCCTTTTGCTTGTAGCCAAAAAGATTCTCAAATGCGGGATTGATAAAGACCACCCGGTCAGTATCATCCAGTAAAACAATTGGATCCGGAGAATGATCAAAGAGCTGTCTGAAATAAGCCCGTTCCCTGTTTAACGCCTCCAAAGCTCTTTTTTCGTTTCTAATATCACGATACATTGCAAAGAACCCGACAATCTGATCATCGATAATAATAGGGTTGCCAACAGCCTCGACATCAATCAGCTCTCCGTTTTTGGCGATCCGCTGAGTCTGATCCATCATTGACTTGTTGTCTAAAATAGTATTTCGGTAAGCCTCAGCCTGACCCCGGTACTCTTCGGGAACAATAAATTCATTGATATTTCCGCCGAGTAGTTCTTCTTTCCGGAAGCCGAAGAGATTTTCAAATTCCTGGTTAGCATTAAGGATTGTTTCCCGGCGATCCAAGATGGCTATCGGATAAAGTGACCGGTTAAAGAGTTGATCGATAAACTGCTCTCGTTCTTTGAGAATCCTTTCATGCTGATTAATAGTGCTAAAACCGGTGTGTATATTTCTATCTCTGATGGTATTGATTTCCACCAGGTAGAGTTTATTGTCATTATCAAGCGGGGTGGCAACCATTTCAACGGGAATGGGCTTATTATCTTCGTCCATAATCTCGGTAAAAACTACCTTACTGATCTGAATATGGTCCAAGATGAACTGGCTGTAACCAGGCCTCGCAGCTAATTCCTGTTTGGATTTTAGCTTAACCAGATCCAGGAAAGCAAGGTTGACGTCGATAATCTTCTGATCATCGATTACAACAACCGCCTTCGTGATCTGGTCAAATATAATCTGGTACAGCTCCGTCATCGTAAAGCCTCCTCCAGATATTTTATCATATCTACTAGATTATGATTACATTCAATTCTTTCTGCCAATTAATATAGTATATAACCACCAAGACAAATCATTCTATAATTGCGGCTGTGTAATTATTATTCAACCGCTTAGATACTTCAAGGCAGGAAAACGCACGTAAAAATAGAAGCAATTTGCGAGACAATGTGCTAATTCTAAAATAATTCATCCATTATGAGGAGGTTGATGATCAAATGCACAACCTGCCGCAAACAGTAATTCAGGAAAGTCGGGTTGAACAGCAGACAATTGACACTTTTGCCCGCGAAGCAAATAGGATCGTCGGTTCTGATCAGGTTAGCGCAAACCCGGCCGACTTGCTGGCCAACAGCCGCGATTACTGGCCGGTTAACAACATCTGGATGATTGAAGGCAGAGTTCCTGCCCTGCCTCAGCTGGTAGTCTGGCCTGGAAATACTGAAGAGATATCGGCGCTATTAAAACTGGCTACAAAACTTAAAGTTCCTGTTACCCCGTACGGTGAAGGCTCCGGCACCCTGGGCGGCGCCATACCAATTAAGGGCGGGGTCAGCCTTGACTTAAAAAGGATGAACCATCTACTGGAAATTGATGAAGAAAGCCTGATGGTCAGGGTAGAAAGTGGCCTCAACGGGGCTCTTTACGAAGAGCTCCTAAACCATGCTGGCTATACGGGTGGGCATTTTCCCCAGTCTTTACGCTGTTCCTCTATCGGAGGCTGGCTGGCCTGCCGGGCTGCCGGCCAGTTTTCAACCCGTTACGGAAAAATTGAAGATATTGCCGTATCGCTGGAAGCGGTGTTGCCTGACGGAACAATCTTTAGCGGCCGCAGCGTCCCCCGGACCGCCACCGGACCGCGCCTGGATCACTTATTGATCGGCTCAGAAGGTATTTTTGGCGTGATCACCTCCGCTACTTTAAGGATCTGGCCGCTGCCGGAAAAACGCCACCTGATTTCCTATACCTTTGCCGATTTAAAAGGTGCACTGGAGTGTATCCGCCTGATTATGCGCACCGGTGCCAGGCCAGCCGTGGTTCGACTCTACGATGCCCAGGAAACGGGTAATCACTTCCCCGAACTGGGCGATCAGCGCTGCGCCCTGATCCTGCTGATTGAAGGGACCGCCAAAATTATTGCCGCTGAAGCTGAAGTGATCGATGATTTAGCAATCGCCAGCGGTGCCGTTGATTGCGGCCCGGAACATGTCGAACACTGGCTGGAAAAAAGATTTAACATCAGCGTTGCATCAATGTTGTTCCAAAAAGGCGCAGTCCTCGACACAATTGAAGTGTCAACAAACTGGCATAATGCACACAGCACTTATCTGGCCATGCAAAAATCGCTGCTGGCCGTGGAAGGAACGATGCTTGCCTCGGGTCATTACTCGCATGTCTACCCTGATGGCGCAGGGCTTTACATGACTGTTGTCGGTTTTCCCGGCAGTGATAAACTTGCCTTTTATAAAAGAATCTGGCAGGCAGCAATGGAAGCCTGCCTGGCTCAGGGAGCAGCCATCTCCCATCACCACGGTATCGGGCTGCACCGGGGACAATGGATGCATGAAGAACATGGCTCCGGTCTATCTGTTTTAAAAAAAATCAAAAAAGCTCTGGATCCTGAAAATATCATGAATCCCGGCAAGCTTGGCCTGGAGGAGGGAAAACTATGGCAGAAGTAAATATGGAACAACTTTTAAACTGCGCACTCTGCCCGAATATGTGCCGCTGCGACTGTCCAGTATTGCAAGCGCTCGGCCACGAAAAGGTGGCACCGGCCGGGAAAGCCCGCTTTGCAGCGATGCATCAGCAGGATCACCTGGAGTTAAGCAACGAAATAATCGAAGCAATCGCAAACTGTCTCGGCTGCCGGGGCTGCACAGTGCTCTGCCCTTTCCCTGAGCTTAACTTATGCGATGAACTGCTTTATGCCCGGACCCCTGATTCGGTCGACCAATCCGGCCAGTTACCCGCCTGGGAACCATACCTGGCCAATTTAAAAAAATACGGTAGCCCTTACGGGCAGAAACCACCATTTGGCGGCAAGTCAAGTCGAGGAAGTGATGTTCTCTATTTTGTAGGGTGTACTGCTCTGGCCAATCATCCGGAGTCCGTTGCTGTGATTGGAAAGCTACTTCAGCAAGCAGGTGTGAACTACCAGCTGATTGATGAAGATTGTTGTGGCTACCCGGCTGAAACCTGGGGTGACCCGAACCTGGCCCACAGCCTGGCCGCTGAAAATATCCGCAAATTTGTTGAATGCGGCGCAAAAAAACTGGTTACCTGCTGCCCGGAATGCTGGCTGATTTTTACCGAACGCTATAAAAAGTGGGGTTTCGAGCTCCCGCTGGAAATAGTTGCTGCTCCGGCTTACTTCCTTGGTTTGGTCAAGGAAGGTTTGCTAAAACCGGCTGCGATTGAACAGACAAAACTCAGTTATCATGACCCCTGTATCTGGGCCAGAACAGCGAAGCTCACTAAAGAACCACGTCAACTGTTGGAATCAATTCCCGGCATAACTATTGAGGAGCCGCTTTTCTCCGGTGAGCTTACCCACTGTTGTGGAGGGGGCAGAATGTTTCAACTGTCATTCCCTAAAACAGCAGAGGAGATCGCCAAACGCCGCCTGTCTGAATTCACTGTTGGCGCCGGTATCGTGACCGCCTGCCCGTTTTGCCGGGAGGGCCTGTCCCAGGAGAACAACGCCCGGATCATCGACCTGCTTGAGCTGTTAGCGAACGCCTGCTGTTCATGAAGGGTAGAAACCTGTTTTTTTGAATGAAAAACCCCGGTAGTGGAGGACCGGGGTTTTTTTAGGAAAATGCACCGCCTTACAAAATGAAGGAGGGACGCATTTACATAATGGCATTACTCCAGCTGGCGCTTAAACTGCCGCCGGTATAGGTAACTTTAAGCGACTGGTCGCCGTAACTCTCAACGATATGCGAGGTATGCGGAAAGGCGCCAAAATACTGGAAGGTTAGGTCCACCGGCACCCAGCCAAGCCCCTCTATATTTATTTCAGCCCAACTGTGGCGGCTACCCTGAAGTGAGCCGGAAGTCATCGCCCCGCGCTGGGTGCGGGCAAAACCGATTACTTCGCGGGCGATGATCCCCTGTTCGCGGGCCTTATTGATAAACGCTAACGCCAGATCGCGGCAATTGCCGGAGCCGGCATACTGCTCAAAAATTATACGGGCTCGATCAAGAGTTTCATTACTAGAATTAAGCGAGAGTGAGCGGACCGTAATATCGAAATCGGCAACTATTGTTTTTGTTTCGCCGGGAGCAATGTCGCCGAGATTAAAGGTGCTAAGCCGGCCGGAAGAGCTGACAAGATCAAAGTTCACGGATCTAAGGCTGGTGGTCTGGTAAGGGGAGCTATTCTCAAGCAGGGGCACCGCTACATTAACATTTTTAGCTGTTTCGCTGCCATTGTTGCTTACTTTTACTTCCATCCGGAATACATAGTTAGCCGAACTGCCCCAGTTATACGAAACGGGAGCGGCTGCATGCTGAGGGACCTCAACCTCTACAGCCGGTATTTCTGTAGCTACCGGTTGTACATCTGGAATCTCGGTTACTGTTTCAACCGGTTTACTTTCTGCCTTGTGATCTACCGGGGCCGAAGAAGTTTGAACAACAACCGGAGTTTCTTTCTGATCAGCTAAAGTTTTTGTTTTAAGATTGTCTGATGGAGCCTGTTTGTTGTTATTAACAACCGCAGATTCATCGCTAAGATCAGGCACAACCATTTTTGTTGGCGTATCGCTCGCTGTGGCTAAATTTTCCTCTTCCAGAACTTCTTCTGGTATTGACTCTTCAATAATCCCTGATTTCTGCTTTTCCTGCGGCTGTTCCACCGTCGTAAATGAAGCAGCTGAAACTGTTCCGCTTTGTGTTGTATCTTGCTCATCGGATAAAAAGAAGAACCCGGCAGCAGTCATTGCCAGTAAAACGGCCATTACCACGCTTAAACTCTTTAACCATGTTGCTTTGTTCTTCACTGCATAGCCCCTCCGTCAGAGGGACCGACAACTTTGAAACAGTAAAAACCTGTTTCGGTAACCAGGCTATCTTAGCTCTCACCAGAGCCTTAGACCCTTTGGCTTTGCGCCCCAGCCTTTTAGCTGGTTTGCCTTTGTCGGTCAGGTTAATTTTTTACCCGGTTCCTATTATTTATCCGGGCTTAAAACCTTTATTTTCCTTTTCTTATAGCTGCTAACTAAAAATAACCCGTTTCGGTGGCCAGGCTGTCTTAGCTCATTTTAGAGCCTTAGACCCTTTAGCTTTGCGCCCCAACCTTTCAGTTGGTTTGCCATTATCGTTCAGGTCACACTTTTCTGCGCTCAGTATAGCGGATATGAAGACGCCTGTCAATAGCATGATGCAAATATTATTATAAATATATTTTGATTGCAAACAAACTGTAATTGGTGTACATTATTAGCGAATAGATATTTAATTTATATAAGTGAGGCGTTATGAGATGGTGTCCGTAAAATGGAGTGCCTACGACCGCAGGCAGGTATTGGATCTGGTCCAAAAGCAGGAATTTGACCTGATCATTATCGGCGGAGGGATCACCGGAGCCGGTATTGCAAGAGAATGTGCCCTGCGTGACCTTTCATTCTGCCTGCTGGACAAAAACGACTTTGCTTTTGGCACATCTTCACGATCATCAAAGTTATTCCATGGCGGCCTCCGCTATCTGGCTTCAGGAGAATTCGGGCTGGTGCGCGAATCAACAAGCGAGAGAAACTGGCTGCGCTGTCATCTACCCAACCTGGTGCGCCCACTCGGCTTTGTCTACCCCTCGTACGAAAACTACAAATCTACGCCGCTAAAGATCCGCTTTGCTGTTTTGCTTTACGATCTGCTCTCAAACTGCTTCAGCGAGCATAAAAACTACCGGAAATCAAGAATCTTTAAAGCATCCTTCATTGAAGAGCTTGAGCCTGCTGTTGCCTTGGAAGATCCGGAATTGGGCAAAATGACCATAGCCGGCTTTTATTACGACACCAACTGTGATGATGCCCGAGTAACGCTCGAAATAATTAAGGAAAGCATCACCTACAGCAATAGTCGCTCTGCAGCCCTGAATTATGCTCCGGTGAATGGGTTTTTGAAAAACAAAAACCATAAAGTATCCGGGGTAACGGTTACTGATCTATTCAGCGGTCAAAACTTTGAAGTCCACGGCCGCTGTGTCGTTTCAGCCTCAGGGGTCTGGACCGATCAAGTACTGGCCGGTTCAGATTATAACCAGGAAAGGATTTATCCGACCAAGGGAGTCCACCTGGTGGTGCCGGCAGAAAGGCTGGGCAACAGAAATGCCTTCAGCCTGGTTTCCTTAGATGACGGACGCTTTTTCTTCATCCTGCGTCGGGGCAAAGTTTCAATCATTGGCACCACCGATACCGCTTACTATCCTGAATCGACCAATTTCGACGAGCCCTGGTGCACCAGGGATGATTGCGATTACCTGCTGAGGACTGTCAATCGAATCTTTCCGCGGGCCCGATTAACCGACGCAGACATCATCGGTGCTTATGCCGGGCTCAGGCCGCTAATCAGGCAGGAAGGCGCTGAACATGAGTCTGATGTATCCCGCAATCATGAAATCTTCACCACATCTGACGGCGTAGTAGCCATCGCCGGTGGCAAGTCAACCACCCACCGCCGGATGGCCGAAGACCTGCTCTACTACCTGGTTAAAGAAAAATTCATAGATCCATTTGCCAGTCCGGAACAAATGAAAAAGGGGTATTCTAAAATTCCATTTAAGATAGGATTAGCCCGTAGCGAATTTGACGCGCAGACCAGAGCAAAAGGACTAGTTGAAACAGCGCACCCCGACCAGCAAGAGCATTTTTATACCCAGTATGGTCGGGGTGGCCTGGCTATATTAGAGACAATCAGGGTTAATCCTGCCTTAGGACAACCTTTTCTCGAGGGCTATCCCTTCTGCGAAGCCGAAATACTTTACATTCTGGAGCAGGAGAACGCGCCAAAACTAACAGATGTTCTCTGTCGCCGGACAGAAGCCCAGTGGCTGGTTTGGCATCACCGTCAAGATAAGCTTGCCGCAGCCGTTGCCGCCGTTATGGCTCGCTTTTATAACTGGAGCGACATAACCAGAATGGAGGAAATTAAACAATACCTGGACTACGTTGCTAAGAATGTGCGCTTTCTTCAGGGCTAGCGCAGCATTTCAGTAGCATGCTCAACTCTCCGCCTTTGGCTATTCCATAGAAGCCCGCGGGGAATTATGGCTAATATGAAGTCTTGCCTTTCATGATCACCGTTTTTAATTTCCAGCCATAGCTCTGCAGCAGCTGCTTCACTGCATCACGCAGGCTTCCATAATCAAATTGAAAATCGTAACACAATTATTTAGCGCACCGGATCTGCAAAAGAGGATCTGTCAAAATATTGTAGAAAAATGTAATCTATTAATCTGCTTTTTAATTCAGCACCTTTGGAAAGGAGAAATATTCGTGGTTTCGAAAAACTGTTTCCACCTTAGCCAAAGAAAGACCATTATTTGGCTTACTGCTTTTCTGATTCTGTCGCTGTTTATCTTCAACAGTCAACCAGCCCAAGCTAATGAAGCCCTCTACCAGTCACTTTCTGCAGCTACCCGCAGCAGTGATCTTACCTTCATCAACTCGCTGATTGTATTGGGCACGAATCAGGATTGGACTAGCGCTACCGAGGTCCAGTTTGAAGGGAATCTGCGCTTTCTTGAAGCAGAGGGCCTGGAAGGAGAGACCCTTCAGAAGGGCATTTTTTTAGTGCGAGAGCTTGATGGCAGGCTGTACCTGCTGTCAGTGCCTGGAACTGACGCCTTAGCCGAACCGGAAACAGCACAATTATATGAAGGCTTAGAAGATATGCTGGGCAGCAAATTGACTTTTAAGGCAAAACTGGCAGAAGCCAGTCTCGGCTCAGTAGTGTATACATTTATTCGCTTTTCTGAAAGACCAGAGCAGCTCTTACTCGACAGGGTCTTTAAAACTTCGATCATGTTCATGTTTTTCTTTGTGATGCTTGGGATGGGTCTTACGCTGACCCTAAAGGATTTCAAACTTGTTATCCAAAAACCAAAAAGCATCCTGATCGGGGTCATTCTTCAGTGGCTGATCATGCCCCTTTTGGCTTTAGGCATGGCCTATCTGCTTGGCTTTTATCATCATTATCCGTTTATTTATGCCGGCCTGGTTTTGATCTGTGCCTGCCCCGGTGGTGTAACCTCTAACCTGATGACCTATTATGCGAAAGGCGACCTGGCCCTTTCAGTCTCACTGACCTCGCTTTCGACTGTTCTGGCCCTTTTTTTTACCCCCGTCCTTTTAACGATTTTCAGCTCAAATATACCTGATATTAATGTTCCTGCCGGACTGATCGTACAGACCATCATTGGCTTGGTCCTGATCCCCCTGATCATTGGCATGGCCATCCGCAGCAAAAAGGAAGCTTTCGCCCGAAAGGCAACACCTTTCTTCTCGGTTCTGGGCGTCATTGCCCTACTGACTGTAATTGGAGTTGGCATTATCACCAATGCAGAGAAATTTGCCGATACTGAACGCTACAGTTTTCTTTTCTACACGATGGTCGTAGCACTTTCTTTTCTGGGCATGCTGCTGGCGGCAGGATTCCCCAAACTGTTTAAAATAGACAATTTCCAAACCAGGGCCATCTCAATTGAGGTTGGCCTGCGTAATTCAACTTTAGCTGTTACTATTGCCTTGCTAATCCAGGACCTGATGGGTGATTTCTACAGCTCGATGTTCGTTACAACCGCCATCTACGGTATTACCATGTATATCACCGGTTTTATAATGATTGCGCTCTATAAAAAGCTGTTACCACTCAAAACCGCCCAGTAACTTGGCTAGCACAGATTCGGACAGCTCTTTGGATGAATGTTAATTTTATTAGCACTGATGAAAGGAGAATCTCAATGAAAGTCCAAAAGATTGAGCTTTACCACATTTCAATCCCCCTGCCGGCAGACTTTTATCCGTCCTGGATTCCCGGTTACCCCCAGAAATTTAACCGCTGTACTCTAATCAAGCTGACCACCGATGATGGCCTGGTTGGCTACAGCGGTGGCGTCGCCATGGAAGAAGAGCGGGAAGGATTAGGCAGTCTGCTTGGCCAATATTTAATCGGCCAGGAAGTAGAAAAAATCGATGAGGTCAGGCAGCTAATTCGTGAAGCATCCTACCTCGGCTGGCGAAACAGCTGGATTGAAGCTGCCTTTTGGGATTTAATCGGCAAAAAGGAAGGTAAACCCCTTTATAAATTGTTGGGAGGAGAAGGAGGCAAGGTTCTGACCTACTGCTCCACCGGCGAGGTGCACGAGCCGGCACAGAGAGCTGAAGAGGTCCTGGCTATCAGGGATCTGGGCTTTAGTATTGTCAAATTACGTGTCCATGACTTTGACATCAAAAAAGATATCGAACAGTTGAAAGTTGTTCGTCAGGCAGTCGGTGATACAATGAAAATCGGGGTCGACGCCAACCAGGGCTGGCCGGTGACCATTATCAACAAACCGCCGATCTGGGATCTGGATCGGGCAACCGAGTTTGCCAAAGCCTGCGAGGAGTATGACATATCCTGGCTGGAAGAACCGCTTGATATGTACGCCTTTGATGAAATGGCAGAATTAAGGCGACGCACAAAAACCCCGATAGCCGGCGGTGAGCTGACCTCCGGGTGGCACGAACACAAAATTATGTTCGAAAAAGAATCTCTCGATATCTATCAGCCTGACGCCACTTTCTGCGGCATCGATACGGCAGTCAAGATCATGCAGGAAGCAAACCGGAGGGGGCTGAAATACAAACCTCATACCTGGAGCAACGGAATCGGCTTTGCGATTAACCTACAGCTTGCCGCTGCCAACCCCAACCGCGAGCCGCTCGAATTTCCTTATGAACCTCCCGGATGGATCCCAAAATACCGTGACGGAATCCTTTCCGAACCTTTTGAGGTCGACAGCGAAGGGTTCGTTACTGTCCCCGATAAACCAGGGTTGGGTTTTGAAATCAGCGAAGAAGCACTTAAGCGTTATGGCCGTAAATTCTTTGAAATGACTCCGGGTAGTCTGGCGATCAAAACCATTAAGCAAAGAGGGCTTTTTAACGCTCTTAGGCTGGCTAAGGCGAAAAAACAGGATTAAAGATTCTCATTTGCGAGGTGGATAAAATGGACTTTCCCAAATGTAAAGCGCTGGTTACCGGAGGAGCCTCCGGCCTTGGCGAAGCAACAGTCAGGGCAATAGTCTCTGCCGGCGGCCAGGCAGCCATTCTTGATTTAGATGACAACCGTGGGAAAAAGCTGGCTACTGATCTCGGTGACAATTCGCTCTTCATCAAAACTGATGTCAGCTCCACTGAAAGCGTCGCTAAGGCGATCAATCAGACAGCAGCAATCTTCGGTCAAATCAATGTCGTTGTTAACTGTGCCGGTATCGCTCCGGCGGCCAAGGTCCTCGGCAAACAGGGGCCCCACGATCTTGAGCTGTTCAGCCGGGTGCTGCAGGTAAATTTGGTCGGCACCTTTAATCTGATCCGCCTGGCTGCCGAATCTATTGCTAAAAACGAGCCCGGAGCTGACGGCGAAAGAGGGGTAATCATCAATACCGCTTCAGTTGCTGCCTTTGAGGGTCAAATCGGTCAGGCTGCCTACAGCGCTTCCAAGAGCGGCATTGTCGGCCTGACGCTACCGGTCGCCCGCGAACTGGCCCCGCTTGGGATCAGGGTGGTAACCATCGCCCCCGGAATCATGGAGACGCCGATGCTGATGGGCATGCCTGATCAGGTGCGAGAAGCGTTGGGGAAAATGGTTCCATTCCCCCAACGGCTGGGGCGCCCGGAAGAGTATGCAATGCTGGCCCGCCAGATCATCGAAAACACGATGCTTAACGGTACGACAATCCGTCTTGACGGGGCAATCCGGATGCAGCCCAAATAGAATGCTCAATATTATTATTGCAATTCGGAGCATTGACATTGCCTGCACAGCTACTATAATTAGTGGTGAAAAATAAAAATACTCCTGCCCCTTTCCTTAAAAAGGAAAGGGGCAAGATTAGGAATGCGTTATGCTTTTAAAAACATAACGCTCTTGGATCGGATAGGTGATTTGAAATGCTGAAGAGAGGGGACAGCCGGTGATCATCAGTGAGATTGAAACCAAAAACGCAGTCGGCCATTTACTCTGCCATGACATTACCAAGATTGAAAAGGGTGCTTTTAAAGGAGCGATTTTTAAAAAGGGGCATCAAATCCGCCCCGAAGATGTAGAAACCCTTTTAAACCTTGGCAAAAATCACATTTACACCCTGGAACTGGAGCCGGGCGAACTGCATGAAGAAACTGCCGGAGGGAGAATCGCCCGGGCCATTGCCGGTCCCGGTCTGAACATTGAAGGCCCTGCTGAAGGACGTTTAAACCTGGTTGCTGACGCCCCCGGCCTTCTCACTGTCGATGCCTCAAGGTTGCTGCAAATTAACAGTATTCCGGACGTTATTGTCGCCACACTCCACAACTACTCCCCGGTTAAAGCAGGGGAAAAAGTGGCCGGGGCCAAAGTAATTCCCCTGGTAATCGGAGAAGCAACCGTGAAACAGGTTGAACAAATATGCGCATTCACCGATCCGTTGCTTTCTGTAACTCCTTACCGACCCTTTAAACTAGGCGGACTGATTACGGGGCGTGAGGTTTTCGAAGGTCGTATTAAAGACAGTTTTGCTCCCGTTTTGACTGAAAAAGCAGCCGGTTATAACTTAGAAGTACCGCTATTCAAGTATTGCCCTGACGATGCCGACCTGATCGCCCAAATGATCAAAGAGCTAATTGCCGAAGGATGCAACCTGATCACCATTACCGGCGGGATGTCAGTTGATCCTGATGATGTTACCCCAAGCGGTATCCGCAAAACCGGGGCTGAAATTATCAAATACGGGGCACCGGCCCTACCCGGCGCCATGTTTTTACTAGCTTACCTGAAAGATATTCCACTGGTAGGTCTGCCGGCTTGTGCCATGTATTTTAATACAACCATTTTTGACCTGATTCTACCCCGCCTGCTGGCCGGCAACCGGGTAAGTGCCGGAGATATCGCCGCTCTCGGCCACGGCGGTCTCTGTCGCCAATGTAAAGTTTGCGCATATCCACATTGTTCTTTTGGCAAAGGCGGGATCTAAGCAAATCCGTGATTAAATTCTCAAAAGCATTCTATTAAGACAGGAATCTCCTCAGTCTCTAACCGGGAGAATAGATGATGGATTTTAATTCATTGAAGAAGCGATTTATTATTTTCTTAATTCTTATCGCGATCTTGATAGCAGGATCAGGAGCTGCAGGTTGCAGCAAAAAAAGTGATTCTGTAAACTTACATATTCTTGCTGCAAGCAGTCTCTCTGCTGTGCTGAGCGACATAAACGATCTTTTTCAGCAATCCACTGCCGGGATCAAAATCACAGCCATCTATGCAGCATCCGGAGATCTCGCTACC
>VGTO01000043.1 GCA_016874655.1 Bacillota bacterium
TGTCGCCCCTCATCTGGTAAAATTCATCCGGATCGGACTTGGCTACCAGAGGGTAATTGAAAGCAGCCTGCAGATCGGCAGAAGCTCTCGTTTCATGAATTGAATTGACGAGGGTCATCTGGTAGCGTGGGCCGTAACCGCTGTGCATATCAATCAGCACGAACCGTTCGCAGTTGGACGCGGCTTCCTGAAAGAGACTGCTTAAGACTGTAGTGGAATGTTCAAACCCGTTGCCCCCATAATAGAGTCCCTGTGGGTAACGATATTGACCGTAGAGCACTGCTTCCCTGAAGTTGGCAGGACCCATACAAAAAATATGATGAAGAAGTTTCAGGTAGAAGAAGGGGTTCGAGGCCGATGTTAAGGGTTTTTGTGGATTGAGAAAGCTGTGGGCTTGATCGTAGGCCTGGTTTAGTTCTTGTTCTTCGTTGGTCTGCTTTAAAATAAAGTTGCGATTCAGGTCAACATTATTTTTATTGACCCGCCTACGGTGTTTCATACCCCAGGGGTTTATGGCATGGACCAGGTATAATCCTGTATCTTCGGGGTTCAGTTGATGAAGATATTCCTTAACGAAAAGCTTGACCACCGCCGCCCCAACGTAACCTTCAATGCCGTGCAATCCTGTAGAGAGAAAAATAAGCTTTTTATTTTCTTTTATTGGAAGCGCCCTGATCAGATCGATGGTCAGATCTTCATTCCCTGCTTCAATCAGGTATCGGCTCGGCTCAGCAGCAGGCCAGTAGCCTTTCACATCCTCAAGCAGAGCCAGGAAATCAGCCCTGCTTGCCTCATATGTTTCGGCATAGTAATCAAGTTGGCTGTCCAATTTCGATCACTTCTTTTCTTTTATTAGTAGTTCTGGCTGATTATTTGTTCATTTATTGTGATTATATAGCAGTTGACTGAGACAAACAACAGCAACCGGACCGCTGGATTAATCGGCAGAAGAATTATAGAGTGAGTGTGAAAGATAAAACAGCCCTGCTGTTTTTAAGCAGAGCTGCCGGTTAAGATTCATTTTATTACGAGGATAACCTTATTCGCTGATCGTTAGGGTCCTTTTTCCATCGATCAGTACATCAAACTGCACTACTTCTTCTCCATCGGCATAAATATAATAGATATCATAGTAAGGGCCTTCCGGGATTTCTCTTTCCTCAGCTTTTGATTCGCCTTCTTCGGCTCCCTCTTCATCACCATTGTTGTTTAATTTTTCTTCCTTGTTGCCGTTGCCGGTGTTAACTGGGGTATCGGGCACCGGATCAATAAAGAGAAAGCGACGCCCAAATTCAGCCGGGATCACATCTAGTCCACCGATTAAATCTTCGCCCCAGTCATTGTTAACCGAAGGGGAGATAAAGAAAATGGCAATATCCTTATCAGCATTGTTTTCAACCAGCACCGGAACCTTGCCCTCACCACCGACTTCAATGTACGTATCCTCAGTAATGTTAGAAACGCTCTTGACCACATAAAGTTCGTAGGTAAACAACACCAGGCTGTATTCGCCCTGCGGTAAAACAAATTTAAGTGTATCGCCGGGAGCGATGACCTGATCGCCAAGCAGGTCCTCTCCCCACTCATCAAGATCGGGACCGAAGAAAGCAGCCCAGGAGATAATGATCTCCTCGGTGTTGTTAAATACCTCAATTGTTAAATTATTTTCATCATCGGCAACCGAATTGCCACCGCAACCGGCCAGTGATATCACCAGCACCATTGAGATTGCTATCAGAATCACTCTTTTTAACATACTCAGCCTCCATCACATCTACTTGCAGCCTGCCAGCTTCAAGATTTAAAGTAAAGATTCCTACTAAAGTAAGAGGATTTTCTTAAGTGCACTCATTTTATCTTTGTTATTTTATCACATTCACTTTATTAATCAAGAACAGCAGCCTTGTTTTTTTCTTTGAGTTGATACCCGCTCGTCCGATGGCAACTTGTGATATTTGAAGTATAATGGTAAACAGTAAGTTATCATTGATCGATGGGGAGTTTTAGTTTGAAACAGCAAAGTGAACGTCTGGGAGTAGATCCGATTGGCAAACTGCTGGCTAACCTGACTATACCGGCAACAGTCGGCATGCTGGCCATGGCCCTGCACAGTGTAATCGATGCTATCTATATCGGCAGGGGGGTGGGAGCAATTGGTGTAGCTGCGGTAGCTATTACCTTCCCGCTCAGCATGCTAGTGATGGCGATTAGCGGAGCGATTGGCATTGGTGGAGCATCAGTTATTTCGCGCGCACTGGGCTCAGATCAGTTGGCTAAAGCAAACCTGGCTTTCGGCTCTGTTTTAATGATGATCCTGGTTGTCGGAGTTACTGGCATTTTACTCGGTCTTTCATTCCTGACCCCGTTGTTAAGGCTCTTTGCCGCCAGTGATACAATCATGCCGCTCAGCAGCGAATACTTAGGAATCATTCTATACGGCACGATCTTTTTTTCTTTCAGCTTTGCCGTCAACTATATTGTCCGGGCTGAAGGTAATGCCAAAGTAGCAATGGCCACAATGATCATCTCCTCGTTATTAAATATTATCTTGACCCCGGTTTTCATGTTTGCCCTGAACTTAGGGATGAGTGGTGCTGCTTACGGCACGGTAGTCGCCCAGGGACTGACCTCCTTTTACCTCTTCTATTATTTTTATACCGGCAGAAGCAGTCTATCTGTGATCATCAATAACATTAGGCTTAATATCACTCTGGTTAAAGAGATTCTGGCTATCGGCTCATCGGCTTTCGTGCGCCAGGGCGCAGGAAGCATTATGCTGATTATTGCTAACCATATGCTGGTGTTTTACGGCGGTGACATGGCTATTGCTGTCCTCGGCATCATTCACAGGGTAATGATGTTCACCCTGATGCCAATTATGGGCATAGTTCAGGGTATGATGCCGTTGGTCGGTTTTAATTTGGGAGCAAGGAAAAAGCTGCGGGTTAGAGAATCAATTACCTTAAGCATGAAAGTGGCTACATTTATTGCCACAGCCGGTTTTCTGCTGGTGATGCTTTTCCCCACCCTTTTAATCCGGATTTTCACTGACGATCAGATTCTGATCGACATGGGCAGATCTGCATTGCGGATTATGTTTGCCATGTCCTTTACCGTAGGACTGCAACTGGTAGCGGGCGGTGTTTTTCAGTCTCTGGGCAAGGCAAGAGAAGCTTTTGTTTTATCAATGGCCAGACAGATCCTATTCCTGATCCCCCTGCTCTTTTTGTTGCCGCCTTTGATCGGTTTAAACGGTGTATGGTTGGCTTTTCCGCTGGCTGACCTTTTCTCTTTTGCCTTAACAGTCTGGCTGATCTTGCGCTTTAAGAATTACTTCTTCCTGAACAATGAAAAGATCTTGGCTGTTTCAAAATAGCAAGACAAACCTAACAGTCGTTCTCTATATTGCCCGGTTGATCAAGTAGCAATTTAACGGGAAAGGAAAAGCAGGGGCAAAAAGAAGAGCATCACGGCCACCATGATCAGCGCTGCAGTACCTAAACTGACCAGACCGAGAATAAAACCAAGTCGTCCGTTTTTCTTTGCTGCCTCATTGTTCTCTCCGGCTCTGTTCTTTGAAACCAAACCCGTTGCTACCGCTGCCAGGGAAAGCGGCATGACCAGAGACCTTAGCAAGGTTATGATACCGACCTGCTCAAAAATAAACCCAAACGCAAAAGCAGCGGGAACTGCAATCAGGCCGGCAATCCCCAGCCATTTTGACCAACAGGCCAGTTTGATGTCTTTCTCTGTAGAGCAGCTGATTACTTTCCGGTTATTCATCATGTTCCTCTTCACTGTTTTTTAATAATTCTACCACAATGGAGTAAATAATAGTGATCGACAAGTCTGCAAAAAACCTTTTAGGAATCAGAGCCTCAATCAAGATCAGTGACTTAAATCATAACGGAGAAGGGGTCGGCAGGCTTGAAAACCTGGTAATTTTTGTGCCCGGCGCCCTGCCGGGTGAAGAAGTTGAAGTAGAGGTTGAGTCACATCACAAAAAATTCTTCCGCTCAAAACTGACCAGTATAATCTTTAAATCACCTGACCGCGTAACCCCTCCCTGCCCCTACTTTTATAACTGCGGAGGCTGTCAACTCCAGCACCTGGCTTACCCGGGGCAGCTAATCTGGAAAGAATCGCAGGTAAAGGCAGCGCTAATTCGTATCGGCAAGTTAAAGTTGCCGGTGCTGCCAACTGTTGGCATGAATAAACCATTCCACTACCGCAATAAGGCGGTTATACATTTGGCCATAGAAGGGGATAAAATAAAGGCTGGTTTTTATAAACATAAGAGCCGGCAGATCATTGAAATCGATGACTGCCTGATTCAACATCCACATAATATGCTGGCGCTCAAAGCCATTCGTCATGCATTGGCAGAAGCCCTAACCCGGAAAGAAAAAGACCACCAGATATTACTTGACATATACGAAGCTGAGCTGCGCTGTTCGTTTGCAACCGGGCAGGTTTTAATCACCCTCGGGCTCAGGGGGAAGGCAGGCGACTTGGTTTTTGGAGAAGACTTAATCAAATCAATCAGCAATTCAATGGGAGATAAACTGGCCGGGCTGATCATCAAAACGGGCAGTAATCAAGATCCTCATTATCATACGCTCAAAGGTAACCCTTTTATTGAAGAGTTAATCGAACCCTTCAGCTACCGCATTTCTCCGCGCTCTTTCTTTCAGGTTAACTCCCTGCAGGCTAAAGAGCTTTTCGAACTGGCAACCCGTTATGCCGGTAGCCCCCGTACTGCTTTTGATCTCTACTGCGGCACCGGTAATTTTGCCCTCTATTTAAGCGGGACAGCAGCTGAAGTAATCGGCATCGATAGCGAAGCGGAAGCAATTAATGATGCCCGGGAGAATGCTGCCATAAACGGGATTAGCAATATTAAGTTCATGCAAATGCCGATCGAAGAGGCAAAAAATGCGCTTGAACACGGGGAAAGGCCGATTACTGTTATTCTCGACCCGCCGCGAGGAGGCTGCAGCTCTTCTTTACTTGTAACTATTTCTGAAATGAAACCGGAGCGAATCGTTTATATTTCCTGTAACCCGGCCACCTTAGCCCGCGACCTGGGGCTCCTTCAGCAAAACGGCTTCCAGGCCATTAAAGCCCAACCGATCGATATGTTCCCCCAGACCAGCCACATTGAGACTGTGGTACTATTGCAAAAACAGCAGGATATCAACGCGTTGGTAATGGATTAATAGTCCATATCTGAAGTTTATTTATTTTTATCAAACACCAAATTCTTAAAACGAAAATAAGCCAAGTCATAAGCAGATTCTGTATTTTTAAAATATCCTCATCCGGTCAAACAGATATGATATGATTACTGATATTGTAATTGACAAAATCGCAGGATGTGATCTAGTGAACAGTGAAAATATACACCGCCTCGACCTGGAAGGGCGAGAAATAATATTAATCGGCACGGCCCATATTTCAAAAGTCAGCGTTGAAGAAGTGAAAGCCCTGATTGAAGCTGAAAAACCCGACACAGTTTGTATCGAACTGTGCCAGGCACGCTACCAGGCGATAACTGAAGCCGACCGCTGGAAGAATACAGATATTGCCAAAATCATCAGGGAGCGTAAAGCACCTCTGCTGCTGGCCAACCTGATCATGTCATCCTACCAGAAAAAACTGGCCAAAAAGTTTGGCATCCAACCGGGACAGGAAATGAAGCAGGCCATTGCCTCGGCCGAGGCAATCGGGGCCGAGATTTGTCTGGCTGATCGCGATTTACAGGTTACTATGCTTCGCCTCTGGCGGAGTACCGGTTTCTGGGGCAAACTGAAGATATTGTTTCAGTTTATGCTTGGTATCTTTATGGATGAAGAGCTAACCGAAGAAGATATGGAAAAGATGAAGAGCAAGGATATGTTAAGTGCTGCTTTAGAAGAGCTATCAACCGCCTTTCCGCAAATTAAGTCAATAGTTATTGATGAACGGGACCAGTACCTGGCCCAGAAGATTAAGAGCGCTCCCGGTGAAAAAATTGTGGCTGTGCTGGGTGCCGGGCATATCCCTGGCATTACTGAAGAAATCCACCGGGACCACAATCTTACCGAGTTGACTGAAGTGGCCCCTGCCCCGAAAATCAATAAAATTATTGGCTGGAGCATCCCGGTTCTGATTATCGCCCTGATCATCCTGACCTTTTCGGTTGACCAGACAACTGGAACTGAGCAGATCCTAACCTGGATTCTCTGGAACGGTTCACTGAGTTTGCTGGGTGCAATTGTTGCCCTGTCTCACCCGCTGTCCATGCTGACTGCATTTCTGGCCGCCCCGATCAGTTCGCTCAGTCCGTTGATGGCAGCCGGCTGGTTCGCCGGCCTGACAGAAGCGCTGGTCAGAAAGCCAAGCGTTAGTGATTTTGAAAATCTGGCGGAAGATATTCATACCGTGAGCGGTTTCTGGCGCAACAAAGTAACCCGCATTTTGCTGGTTGTTGTGTTCGTGAACCTGGGGAGCACTGCGGGAACAATCATCGGGGGAGCAGAAGTGGTCAGTCGTTTTATTAGTACTTTCTTTAACTGATAATCTTTTCAGATTAGTTCCTTCCGACCTTTATGCACCAACACCAAACGGCCAGATTGATCGCGGTCAAGGGTTTTCAGGGCAAAAAGGTGAATGGTAACCCCGATTCCCACGGCTATTAAAAATATGATCAGATGCAGGTTGGCTATGACCAGCATTGAGATAATCAAAGTAACCCAGAGAAAGAACAGAGCTCCGTACCTGGTGCTACGCGTGATTGCCCGGTAGGTAAGATAATTGTAAATATAGGCTCCAAGCAGCGGATGATTAATCAGCCAGCGGTAAAGCTTCTCAGAACTGCGCAAGTAACAGTACGCAGAAAGCAGCAAAAATGGGGTCGTAGGCAACACCGGCAAAAAAGCACCTAAGAAACCGAGCGCCAGTGCCAGCGAGCCGATCGTGATCAGAAATATTTTTTTTAGCATTCTAAAGCTCATTGGTTGATCCACCTTCTGTTTGATTCCAATCCTGGATCTATGAAATAGCTCAGCAGACGATTCAGCTGATTCTATTCTATCATACTGACGGTCAACCCACTGTAGCGTTAATGAACTTAGCCGGAAAGCTGATCACTAGCATCTACTGTCCGAAATTTATTGTCGGCGATCACCGGTGCCGGCCGGCCAGTAAATAGCCGGAGAGAATGGCAGTTACCGGCACAGCAGCAATCAGACCTATACTGCCGGCAATGCCGCGCACAAATTCTGTGGCGATAATATCCATGTTAATCACTTTTAGCCAGTCAATTTCATAACCCATCACCAGCAGCAGCATTGGAATTGCCGCCCCCACGTAAGCGAGAATCAGTGTATTGGCCATCGTTCCCATCACATCGCGGCCGACATTAAAAGCACCGTTAATTAGTTCACGGGGCCGGATATCGGGACAAGCCTGCTTGATTTCGGTGGCTGCGGACGCAATAGACATGCCGATATCGGTAATCGCCCCCAATGACCCGATGATAATCCCGGCAAAGAGCAACCCCCTGAAATCAATGGTCTGATCCATGAAGTAGAGCATCTGAGCCTCATGTGAACCAAAACCGGTGAGGCGAGCCAGCCCACCAGCCCAAAAAGCCATTAACCCGGCGACAACAACACCAGTAATTGTTCCAAATGTAGCCACCAGCGACTTGAGGTTTAATCCGCCGATTACAAATTGGATAAAGGCAATAGCCACCGAAGCGATCCCAACTGCGAGGAGAATCGGGCTGTAACCAGCTAGTAAAAGCGGCAGAAGAACCCAAAAGATCAGGAATATGGTGACAGCAAGAGTAATAATTGTCTTTAGGCCTTTCATCCTGCCAACTACCAGCAAGGCGATCAAAAATACAACCACTAAATAATAAACACCGCGATCACGAGCCAGATCCTGGACATAAACCTGTTCAAAGAAGCCCTCTTCGCCAATCGTCACCACGATTACTTCCTGACCGGCTTCCAGAACAAAATCATAAACGGGATCGCCGGCAAAAAAAGAGTTATAGATCGTTAACACTTCGCCCCGGAATGGGCCGCTGGTCAGTTCCACAACCACTTCCTGCTCAATGGAGGTGAAATACTGATGCTGCTGCTCTTCCGCTTCTCTGACCTCAAGCACCCGGGCCCGGTAAAAATGTTCTTCCGTGTAGACCGGTTCTTCGGCTACTGTTATCGAAGGTATAAGAGCGATAGTCATTAAAAGTACTATCGCCAGGATTATTCTCTTCATCCGTTTAATTCCCCCAGAACTAATTCGATGTCTTAATACTTTATAAAAAGCTTATTAATACCCGACAAACAGCTGGGTATAAAAGTGGCTGCCATCACTGCGCACCTGAATACCAACGCCGACCAGGCTGTAGCTGCCTCCTAAGATATTGGTGCGGTGGCCGGGCGAAGCCATCAGCAGATCATGGGCTCCGGTGACGCTGCCGTTGGAGTTCATAGCCAGGTTTTCGGCAGCCGAACGGTAGCTTATTCCAAAATGATTCAGAAGATCTGTGAAGCTGCCATAAGTTGGTGAAGTATGGCTGAAATAATTCTTTTCGATCATATCTCTGCTCTTAGCTCTGGCAGCATTTGTCAGCTGGCTGCTGACCTGCAGCGGTGGCAGGCCGGCGTTAGCCCTGGCCTGGTTAATCAGGCCAACCATCTGCTGCTCCTTGGCTGCTGCTCCACTGCTACTGCTGCCGGAGCCACTGCCACTGGCAGTAGGTGCCGGCTTCGGCTCAGGCTTGGGTCGCTCTTTTGGTCCTACTTCAAAGTCTAATTCCTGCTCAAGTTTGCTGACGTGGAAAGAAAAATCAATAACCTGGCTTTTCATTTCCGCCTCTTTAAGCAGCCCGGCGGGTTCCGGCTCCCGGTAGATAAAAATATCATCGGCAAAGAAGAGAAATACCAGCGCCAGGGCAAACAGGCCGAAAAAACCGATGGTGCGTTTAATTAGCTTCATTAACATCCGGCGAAAATAGCTCCTTCTCCAGCTTGATATAGTATCGCAGATACAGCTCGCATTAACTACTTTTCGGGCCTAATTTTTATCTGCAGCAGAGCTGTTTTGATCAATTGCACGGTGCACCGCCGGCAGATCGCGATTAGTAATAATACCTAATAGCGGTTCCGCCGGATCTCCGTGTTGGGTAATTAAAACAGCTTCCAGTTTGCGCCCTTCCTGCTGCCAGTGATAGAAAAGATCCGGTACGGCAAAAAGCGACTGGTTAACCGAAACAAGCTGATAATCGTTTTCGTGACCAGCCTTTTTGATCACATCGGTCAGTGATGTTTCGTGCAGGTTAACCTCTTCCCTGTTATCGATCAGACAGATCCCCATCCATTTGACAATCATATTTGAAGTTAGCAGTCCGATCAGCTGATTATTTACATAGACCGGGGCCTGGGTATATGACATCCTGCTCAGATCACGGATTGCTCTTGATACAGGATAACTACCGGAGAGGGTCAGAACCTCTTTTAAAAAAAGTGGAGCCACTTTCGGCGGTTCTAGCAGGAGAGCGGCAATCCGCTCGATCTTTTCAACAACCTCATCGGTGGGCACAGCGATAATCTCACCCCCGGAACGATCATGAACTATGGCGTTACGCAGTTCGCTGTACTCTCTTAAGTCAAAGCGGTATCGTTCAATAACCGGATTAAGTCTGGAACTTTTATCAACCAACTCAAAAAAACGCCGGTGATCCTTTAGATTTAAAATTCTCTCCATCTCGTGTTCAATGGTCGAGTATGCGTTTAAAAAACGATCGGCATTATCACTCCCGGGCATAACAAAGAACCGCCTCCTTTAATCCGTCCTTCTCTCTATCTTGATCCTGCAGTAATTCGATCAGCAAACAATAACTTATCTTCAGAGATTATAACTGCTTTGATTTGTTTATGATCCACGAACCAGGTTATAGTAAAAGGCTACAACTCCGCCGAGCTGATCAAAGCTGATTCTTTCATTGATTCCGTGAATACTGCGCAGCTCTTCCTTACTCATTTTAAGGGGAGAAAACCTTAAGACCTGATCGCAGATCGCGCAAAAATGTCTGGAATCGGAAGCGCCCAGCATAATATAGGGAGTAACAAGTACATTTTTAAAAACTGAATCGATAACTTCAACCAGTTTTTTATAGGCCGCCGAATCTGAGCTTGTCGAGGGCGAAGCATCGTGACCGTAGAGTCTTTTTACGCTGAGTTTAAGTGGATCCTTAGCCTGCCGGGCTCTGCTAGTCGCCTGCAGCGCCTGTTCAGAAACATATGCCAGGGCCTGATCACAGTTTTCGGTTGCTGCCAGCCTTAAGTTGGCAACCACCCTCACCCGGTCGGGGATCACATTGGCAGCTTTGCTGGCCTCGGCGATCGTAAAAACACAGGTGGTGCGGCATAAAGCATTCATCTCCCGGCCGATCAACGGCAAAGCGGCCATCAGTAAAGGTTTAAAGCACCAGAGGTTGGCAAAAACGATTCGCAAACCAAAAGGCATCTGCTTACCGAGAACGGCAAACATCTCCTTAACTTCAACCGGCATTGAAGCCGGAAAAGGTTTTTTATCAAGCTGTAAAATTACTTTGCTCATTACCGCCAGAGGGTTGATTCGATCCGGGGTCGAAGCATGACCACCGCTTCCTTCGAGCATAACCTCAATATCAGTAAGCCCTTTTTCAGTTAAACCGACTACAGCAATTGGTTGTTTTATACCCGGAAAAACGCCTTCGATAATCGCGCCACCCTCATCTAAGACCATGGCCGGCCTGATGCTGCGGCTTTTAAGTAGCTCAACGATTGCCGGAGCGCCTGCGCCCATGGTCTCTTCATCGTGCCCAAAAGCTAGGTATAGATCCTTTTTTGGCGTAAATCCATCTTTTAGTAAAGCTTCGGCTGCTTCCATGATCCCAAATAGAGTACATTTGGTATCCAGGGAGCCCCGGCCCCAGACCTGATCCTCAATAATTTCACCGGAAAAAGGCGAATGGCTCCACAGTTCATCTTCCGCCGGTACAACATCGTAATGAGCCATTAACACCAGGGGTTGTTCACTGTTTTGCCCAGGCCAGTGGTAGAGCAGAGAATGTTTATTGACCAGTTCCCACTTCATCTTTTGATGAACAAGAGGATAAAATTTTTCCAGCAGCTTGCGAAATCGGACAAATTCACTGTAATCATTGGGCAGCCATTCTTCGCCGGCTTTTTCCGGGTGAATTGTGCGGCAGCGGATCAGTTCGGCAAACCTGCCGGCAGCCTCAGTAGGCTGGTAAGCAGGCAAATCGCTAGCCACGGCAAAGGAGCCGGATTTATGGTCTCCTGCCCTGAATAAAGCAGCTCTAATCAGGATTACAGCGATAAAGATCAGTAATAACGCCAAAAGAAACCATGATAATATCACTATACAATCACCCCTAGATCAAATTCTTCTTGTACATCAGGCGGGCAGCAGCAATGGCAGAAAGGGCGCTGACCGGGATTAGAATACCAACCGGTGCCGTAGGGACAAGAATAAAGATGATAATCATCAGGGTAACCGGCACCACAGCAAGCTTCCAGTTTTTAGATATGTAGAGATAGCCCAGGGCTCCAAAGAGCGCCGGTAAGATGTTCTCAAAAGCCGGCTTCAGCAAAGGTGAGGCTAACAGAGGCGTTAGTTGCACAAATAGCAACACGCCAATGATCAACACCAGGTTTGTAACCAGTGACGAGGTGGCCACCGCTATAGTCGAGATAATCTCGCCTTGCGAAGAGCCAGGTTCAATATCGGCAATTTCCAAAGCATTAAGCGCACAGGGAACTTTCAGGTTGGTCAGATTACCGGTCGTAAAAGCCAGGTAAGTGGCGCCGCTGCCTAACATTGGCGAGAAAGTGATCACTTCAATGATACCGATCGGAACATAAATCATCATAATCGGTAGCAGTCCGCCCAAAAGAGGCCCCGCTGCAGGCCACACTTTGAAATGAATTGAAATGGCCAGCGGAACGGCCAAAATCACAATCAGCGCCACCGACATCCAGATCCTGCCGATGCGGTGGATGGCCACATCGTAACTCAGACTGTTATTATTGATTTTAGTCATTGACATTAACCCCCTAACAGCCCGGCATAGAGGATCGCCAGGGCCATCGCCCCCACCATGCTTAGCGGCAGGGCAAAATCTTTAAATAGTTTGATACCGGCCTTCTGCTCCAGCTGGATGCAGATGACCATGATCAGAGCCGAGGAGAGCAGGGTTAAGATTGATACTAACCCTCCGGCCAGGGCGCTGCCTAAAAAGGAACTGATCAGGCCGACAAACATAGCGGAAATCAGCAGCGTTCCCCAGCGGTTATCTTCAACCTTAATCTTGTTGACCCGGCCCTGCAGCTTTTTAAAGTAGGCAATGATAAAGATCGGTCCCGACATGATCCCTAAGGTCATCACCCAGGCAATCAGGGAAAAAACATCCAGCGGTACGCCAGCCCCGGCAAGACTGGCGCCGGCTGCCTGTGCTGCCGCCTCGGCAGCGGGCAGTTCATAAGTAACCGCTCCAATTACCGAGAGACGAATCCAGGGCAAGGCCAGCCCCAGTGCTCCGGAGAGGGTAAGCATGGTTAAGAGGATCGAAAGTGAAGGCACCAGTGTAAATACGGCACTGGAAATAACCGACCGCCGCATTTTTTTAGCATCAAGGCCTTGGCGCTTACCTTCCGACCAGGCAGTACGGAGAAAAACAAGCGATTGCACGGTAACAAACAAGGCAACAATGGCCCCCAGCAAAAACATAAAAGCGCTGTTCCGGTAATCGTACATAAATTATCCTCCTTTTTAGGCTTTGAACGACAATCGCAACAGCAATTAAGCCACTGCCGGGACTGTTTTCTATATGTTATCATAGAAGGGAAAATAAATCAGAATAAAAAGAGAGGGCTCCTAAAAAGTGAGCGATTGTATTTTTTGCCAAAGGGATAGATTAGAAATAATTGCCGAGAATGAACTGGCCCTGGCCTTTAAAGATAGCTGCCCGGTAAGCGAAGGCCACTGCCTGGTAATACCGAAGAGGCATGTAGCAACCTATTTCGATGCCGGACCCGAAGAGCATTCTGCCATCAGCATTCTGATCGGTGAAGTGAGTCGGATCTTAAACAGAGATCTTAGCCCCGACGGCTATAACATCGGGGCTAACGTCGGAGAAGCGGCCGGTCAGACGGTATTTCACTTTCACATTCATATCATTCCGCGCTACCGGGGAGATGTAGCCGACCCCAGGGGTGGGGTACGCAAAGTTATTCCAAATCGCAGTTGCCCCCTGCGGGACAGTAAGTAAGACTGTCACCGGCCGTTAATCGGTAGTCAAGTGCTGTCAATAGATAAGCATACGCTGTGGGCTGTTTTTTCAGATTTTTAGCCTGCGCACCAAGCAATTTTATGCCACTTTGCTGAAGACCATCTTCCTGCAAGAGTCTGCCAAGCCGAAACTGATTCATCACTGCCATCGAAAACCCCGAAGGGATAGCGCCATCGTAAGCTTCAGCTTCAAGGGGTGCAAGCCCTTCCCTTTCTACCGCACGACTGTAATTAAGGGTGCCCCACTGATTGCCAAACAGCTCGATCATCTTCTTATTGATGGCTGTTGCCGTTTTTAAATATTCTTCTTTAAGCGTCGCCCGGTATAGCTCCAGGTAAGCCCAGACCATGGCCGCATAATCATCAAGAAAACCCGAAATTGCCGCCTGTTGATCTCTGTAACGCCGTTGCAACTGCCCATCTGGGAGGATCAAGTGCTCAGCGATAAATGCGGCTGCTCGCTCTGCTTGCTTGATGTAATCAGGCTCTTCCAGCAAAACCCCGGCCCGTGCCAGGGCAGCGATTAGAAGACCGTTCCAGGCGGTAATCACTTTGTCATCCAAAAAAGGTTTTTCCCGCTCAGCCCTGACTTCAAGCATTTTAATTCTGGCTGTTTGAAGCAGGTTATGTAGTTCTTCTTCATCAAGGCCTTTAAGTGAAGCAAATTCAGGATCGCTGTGCGGACGGCTGAGTACATTTAAGCCTTTTTCAAAATTACCTTCCCTGGTTACACCATAATAGTCAGCCAGCAGCTGACCCTGCTCAGGACCAAAAAGCTCAAGCAGCTCTGCCAGGCGCCAGACATAAAAAGTGCCTTCTTCTCCTTCACTGTCGGCATCCTCGGCGGCATAAAAAGCGCCGCCGGGCGCCTGCATATCCCTAAACAAATAAGTTACTATATTCTTTGCCAGATCCCGCATTTCGATATTTCCAGTGAGATGGTAGGCCTCCGCCGCTGCAAGCAGAGTAAGCGCTTGGTCGTAAAGCATCTTTTCAAAATGGGGAACCAGCCATTTGCTGTCTACCGAGTAACGGTGAATTCCAAAACCCAATTGATCAAAGATCCCTCCACGATGAAATGCCTGAAGCGTTTTTTCAACCATCTCGAATGCTGCAGATTCTTCATGTTTTGCTCCATAGCGCAGCAAAAACAGCAACTGGTGCGGGGCCGGGAATTTAGGAGCTGCGCCGAAGCCTGCATCTTTCTGATCAAAATTTTGCTTCATCTGTGCATAAGCTTTGCTTAAAATTTGCCGGCCCTGATCTTCAAGCAGCTCGCTTTGGCCCGATCGCGAATCTGCAGCAAGGCGGTTCAAGGCACCAGTTAACTCTTCGGCCGCCTGAACAACCCGACCATTCTCTTTAATCCAATAGTCACTGATGCGGGGCAGGATCTCCAGCATACCGCTGATCCCGTAGCGACTAACCTTCGGAAAGAAGGTGCCAGCGTAAAAAGGCATAAGATCGGGAGTTAAAAATACAGTCAGCGGCCACCCACCCTGGCCGGTCAGAGCCTGGCAGGCAGCCATATACTGCTGGTCTAAATCGGGTCTCTCTTCACGATCTACTTTTACCGCCACATAGAGTTTATTTAGTAGAGCGGCTACATCTTCATCTTCAAATGAATCATTCTCCATTACGTGGCACCAGTGACAGGTTGAATAGCCGATGCTCAGGAATAGTGGTTTGTTCTCTTCTTTTGCCTTTCTGAAAGCCTCTTCACCCCAGGGATACCAATCGACTGGGTTATAGGCATGCTGTAAAAGGTATGGCGACTTTTCTTTAATTAGCCGGTTCGGTTGCCGGTTATTTTTTTTTGTCATCGTAATAAACTCCTTATTTAATTATTGTCTATTAATCCTATGGCTTTTATATGAATTATATCATAGATCTGTCCTCTGCACGTAAATTTTTTATTTCAGCATTTACTCTTTAAATGCTCACTTGCTATAATCAGCTTGTGTGCATGCATTTGGACTTAAACTATTAGAGAACATCCTGGATTTAACCCACTAGTTTTTTACTGGATTTGCCTGATCTTTTTGCTTGGACATAAAGTAACTATTCTTTAACCGCCATCAAAGGAGAATCGACGATGCTTGATTATCTGCCCCTGATCATTATCTTAGGCGGTTTGGGAGCAATGGCCTATTTTTTAATCCGCTCCGGTAAAAAAGCAGAGCAGGACCGGTCCGCTCTCGCACAAGAAAAAGGCTGGACTTACATCCCTCGCGACAGGACTATTGTTTTTTAACATCTCCGATGAAGAAAGAAATATCAGCTACCGACTGGATGGAAGCTTGGAAGGCTTAACATTAGAACCGAGATGGGTATCGATCAGGACACCGATCTGGAATTATTTGTCGATACCTGCCTCGAACTGCTAGCATAACCAAAGCTTTTGCCCACCGGTGATCAGATTACAGCCAGCAGCAGAATACCAGAAATGGTGCCAAAGACAGCACCAAAAGTACCAGAATGCCCGTTACCCGAGTTCTGAGCACCGGGTATCAATTCGCCAAAGATAATATAGAGCATTGACCCTCCGGCAAAGCCAAGTGCCAGGGAAAGAACCAGATCCGATATTGCGCCCAGTGTTGCCCCCAAAAAAGCACCAATGCCCATCGGCAAACCAGCCAGTGCCGTATAGAGAAAAATCCAGCGTAATCGAAGACCACCGACACAAAGCGGACAGGCCATCGCGATCCCTTCCGGGATATTATGCAGAGCAATTGTAAAGGCAAGGGTAAAACCAAGCGTTGGTGAAGCAACATAGCTGGCTCCGATCGCAATCCCTTCCGGTAGGTTATGCATAGCAATACCAAGACCGAGAATCGTACCGGTACGAATAAAGCGGGCCAGCTCGTCAGAGGCTTCAAAAAAATGAAAGTGCGGCATCTTGAGATCCAGAAAGAGAATGAAAAAAGCACCAATCAATAGACCACTAAAAGCAGTAAAAAAATTACCGGCTTCGATCGATTCCGGCAACAAATCATTCAATACGATGGCTAGCATAATCCCGCCGGCAAAACCAAGGAAAAAGCTGAGCAGATTCTTCCCGGGACTTTTTAAAAAAAGAGCGATAAAAGCTCCTGAACCGGTGCCGATCACCCCTGCTCCCAAGCCAATCAGTGTAATTCTTAGTACATCTTCCATCTGGCTGACTCCTTATTGATCAAGCAATGCAGAATTCATTATACAATAAAGCATAGTCGAAATCTATTTCTCGGGCTGCCTGAGAAACGTTCAGTTATCCAACGTTATTTTATTTTTTAAAGGGTTTTTTTAGCTGCTGGTTGAAACTACTATACCGCGTAAATTATTATAGTACCTGTTAAGTAATCTGCCTGCCCCCCGGAAAGGATGATTGAGGTTGGAAGAAAAAAACGAAGCTGTCGAAAAAACAAATTTTATTTACTCTATGATTCGCGAAGATCTTGAGCAAAAAGCTCTGGGCAAAAACCCTGTCCATACCCGCTTCCCGCCTGAGCCTAATGGTTACCTGCACATTGGCCACGCCAAGGCAATATTACTGAATTACTTTATTGCCAAGGATTTTAAAGGCAGGTTTAACCTGCGCTTTGACGACACTAACCCCATAAAAGAAGAACAGGAGTTTGTCGACTCAATTATCGAAGATATCCGTTGGCTGGGAGCAGACTGGGAGGGAAGACTCTTTTTTTCCTCTGACTATTTCGAAACAAAGTACCAGTTTGCTCTGCGCCTAATTGAAGCTGGTTACGCTTATGTTTGTGATTTAAGCCCTGAAGAAATTAGGGATTACCGCGGCACCCTGACCGAAGCGGGCACTGAAAGTCCTTATCGCAATCGTCCGGGAGCAGAAAACCTTGACCTTTTCGATCGAATGCGCAAGGGAGAGTTCCCAAACGGCAGCAGGGTCCTTCGGGCAAAGATTGATATGAGTTCGGGCAATCTAAACATGCGGGACCCGGTAATTTACCGCATCCTGCATGCTCATCATCACCGGACCGGTGATCAGTGGTGCATCTACCCAATGTACGATTTTGATCATCCTTTCTCTGATGCCCTCGAAGGCATTACTCATTCGCTCTGTTCCATTGAATACAGCGATCACCGGCCACTTTATGATTGGATCGTTGACCGGGCGGTAGAGTTAATGCCGGAAGTAATTAAATATCGCTCCCGCCAGACAGAATTTGCCCGCCTGGGCATGAATTACACGGTAATGAGCAAAAGAAAGCTACGCCGGCTGGTTGAAGAAAATTATGTAGCCGGCTGGGATGACCCGCGTCTGCCAACCATCGCCGGATTGCGGCGCAGGGGCGTTACTCCGGAAGCAATCGCAGATTTTCAGCAAAAGACCGGTGTATCGAGGGCTGACAGCACCGCAGACCTGGCCCTCTTTGAGCATTGCATCCGCCAGGATCTTGAAACCAAAGCACCGCGGATTATGGCTGTCCTGGACCCTATTAAAGTGGTGATTACAAATTGGCCGGCCAGTAAGACTGAGATGTTTGAAATGGAGAATATGCCGGATAATGAAAGTGCCGGAAAACGCCAGGTGCCCTTTAGTGGAACAATCTTTATTGAGCGTGACGATTTTATGGAAGAACCGCCCAAGAATTTCTTCCGCTTGGCTCCTGGTCGGGAGGTCCGCCTGAAAGGAGCTTATATCATCTGCTGTGACAAGGTGATCAAGGATCAGTCTGGCTCTGTTACCGAGCTTCACTGCACCTACGATCCGCAAACACGCAGTGGATCCGATTCCAGCGGAAAGAAAGTAAAAGGTGTAATTCATTGGGTAACGGTAGAACATGCCGTATATGCAACGGTAAACCTTTACGACACCCTTTTTTCCGTTGAAAACCCCGAGGAAGCTGAAGAGGGAAACTTTACCACCCTGATTAACCCCGATTCGCTCCTGACCATTGACAATGTACCAATTGAGCCTTCAATCAGGGAAGCGCACCCCGGAAGCCGTTTTCAGTTTATGCGTAAGGGCTATTTTTACTTGGAACCGGAGCGGTCAACCGGCGGGGAGTTGGTCTTTAACCGGATCGCGCAACTACGCGACAGCTGGGCCAAAGCACAAAAATAGATAGAAGGCACTCGAAAAGTAACTGGAAAAACTGCTAACGACATAATTTGATTGTTACCATAGGGTTTAAGCTAACTTTAGGCTCATAAAAGAGCACGATCTTTGACAAAGGCATAGAGTAAAAAGAAAA
>VGTO01000044.1 GCA_016874655.1 Bacillota bacterium
TGATTGTGCTAATACCCCTGGTTGGTTCATTGTTGATCGGTCTGATCGGTCTGAAAAGTAACCTGCTACGTAATCTCTTTACGGTTGCAGTATCCGGGGTAACTGTATATCTGGCTCTGGAAATTTTTCTAACCCGCCTGCAGGGCTACCAGGTTATTTACAACCTTCCGGCCCTTGCCGGGATAGAGATGGGTTTTAAAGTTGATCTTTTCGGTTCCGTTTTTATTCTTTTTTCGGCAGTCGTCTGGTTTCTGGCTGTTCTCGCTTCCATTCCCTACATGCGTCAAGATCCAAAACAGACCAGGTATTTTGTCTTTCTTATCATGTCGCTAGCCGGATGCCTGGGTGTTTTCCTTAGTGGTGATTTTCTCAGTCTTTTCCTCTTTTTTGAGCTGATGACTCTTGCTGCCTATGCCCTGGTGGTCCACAACCAGACCAGTGAAGCTTTCTCAGCCGGCGGTAATTACCTTTACCTGGGAGTTATCGGCGGACTGTCACTGCTTTCTGGAATTATTCTTTTATACGTCTATACGGATTCAGTGGCACTAGTTCCTTCATTACAAAACATTGTCCACCTTAAAGGAATAGCGGCTCTGATTGCGACCTTGATGATCGCCGGGTTTGGGGTGAAGGCCGGGATGATCCCACTGCACATCTGGCTGCCGCAGGCTCACCCGGTGGCGCCGGCACCGGCTAGCGCATTGCTGTCCGGAATTATGATTAAAACCGGTGCTTATGGCATTATCAGGGTTGCAGTGTTGCTCTATACCCCGGCAAAAGATCTGGCTGAAAGCAATCTCTGGCACTTTACTGAAAACCTTGGTCACCTGATTATCTGGATCGGTATTGTAACAATGCTTCTGGCGGCAATTATGGCAGTAATGCAGGATAATGCTAAACGGTTGCTGGCCTACAGCAGTATCAGTCAAATGGGCTATATCCTGATGGGCATCGGCGCTGCCGCTTATCTGGGTTACGATGGCCCGATGGGGTTTGGCGGATTTACCTACCATATTATTAACCATGCCTTTTTCAAGTCTGGATTCTTTATATTATTCGGTATTATTTATACCCGCCTGCACGAGGTGGACATGGGCAAACTTGGCGGGCTCTGGAAGAGCTTTCCGGTCACCTTTGCTGCATTTGCAGTCTGTGCGGCCGGAATTACCGGAATCCCCGGTTTTAATGGTTATGCCAGTAAAACGCTGCTTCACCATGCTATTGTAGAGGCTTTCGAACACCACCATCTCTGGGATCTATGGCTGGCCGAAAAGCTGTTCATGTTAACCAGCGGCCTGACAATCTGTTACATCGCCAAACTCTTGATTCGTATTTTCCTGGGCAGTTGCCCGGAAAAGACTGCCATTAAACTAAAGAATAAAGGAGCAGGTGAAAACTGGCTTGAAAGGTTGGTAGCCCTTTCATTTATTGCTATAATCAGCTATCTCGGACTATTCCCTGAAACAATGATCAAGAAAGTGCTGATTCCAATGACCGAAACCTTCACTTATGCTGAGTACTACGTTAACTATCTTTATAAGACCAATATCTGGAACATCCACGATCTGCTTGGTATCGTAATTGGCTTTACTCTCGGTGCCGGCTTCTATCTGCTTTTTACAAAGAAAGATCTCTTCTCCCTAAAACTGCCCGACTACCTAAGCGTAGAGTATTCAGTATACCGGCCGCTAACTTCCATCCTGGGGGCCACATTTACAAAAACAGGAAGATTCGTTGATGAAAATCTAAATCGCGGTTATCATGGTACGCCCGCGCTACTGGCCAGGGTCTCAGACGAAGCCTGTTACTTTGACGATCAACTCCTCAGAAAAGTAGGAAATCAGATGGCCAAAACCAGCAGATCTGCCTGGGATGGCTTATACGAACTCTGGGCTGGAAATATAAAACGTCTTTTTGGTATAATCGGGTTCTATCTGAGGAAGGTTTTTATGACGCTCTTTAAATTTGATTACAGCACCCGTGGAGATGAACGGTTCCGGACAGTTAATATTTCCAATATTGACTTTGACCTGTACATTGTCTTAATTGTGATCGGTGCTATACTGGCAACAAGCTTGCTCTTTATACTTTAGATTTATCAGCTTTGATTAGCTCAGCTGGAGGCGATACTATTGACCATAGCTTTTCCGCAACCCCTAATAGCTGTGATTGTGCCGATTATCGGGGCAATCATTATCCGCGCTCTTGACGAGGATCAGGCTGCCAAACGTCATCTTGTCGCCCTTATTGCTGTCTCGATCGTTTTTATCTCAGTTATTTCGATGCTCCCGGCGGTCATGGCCGGTGAAATTATTAAGGTCAACCTCTTCAGACTTTTAGATGGGCTTGGCCTTTTCTTTAAGATTGATCCCCTTGGCATGGTTTTTGGTCTCGTTTCATCTACCTTGTGGGTATTCGCCACTGTTTATTCTATAGGTTACATGGCTCATGAACACGATCAACGCAATTATTTTGTGTTCTTCGTTCTATCGTGCAGTGCAGCTATGGGCGTTGCCTTTTCGGGGAATCTTTTTACCCTTTACATTTTTTATGAATATCTGGCGATTTGCACCTATCCCCTGGTTGTTCATGCCGGCACTGAAGAATCGGTTAAAGCAGGCATAAAGTATATCAGTTACAGCCTGGCCGGTGGTGCTTTGATCCTGTTGTCTATTTTTATGATTTATGACTTGGTCGGCACCCTTGATTTTACGGCCGGAGGGATCCTGGGGGCTGTTGCTGCTGAACACAGCACCCGGATCACGGTCATTTTCGCCCTCCTAATTGCTGGTTTCGGAACCAAGGCCGCGATTATGCCTCTTCACTCGTGGTTGCCGGGAGCAATGGTGGCGCCGACTCCGGTTAGCGCTCTACTGCATGCCGTGGCTATCGTCAAAGCCGGGGTGTTCGGGATCTCAAGGGTCTTCTACTCTCTGTACGGGGTTGATGTGCTTCAGGGTCTCAACGTTACCAATATACTGGCTGTTATTGTCAGCTTTACCATAATTGTCGGCTCGCTGATGGCCATTAAACAGACTGTTTTAAAACTCAGACTGGCCTATTCCACTATCGGCCAGCTCGGATATATCACCCTCGGCATACTGATGCTTGATCCGGCAGGTGCATTGGGCGGTTTGTCTCACATCATCAACCATGCTGTATTAAAGATTACGCTCTTCTTTTGCGCGGGCATGATCATTACTGTTACCGGTAAAAAGAACTTGGATCAACTACGCGGGATCGGTAAACAGATGCCTTTAACTATGCTGGCCTTTGCTGTCGGCGCTTTAGGCCTGATGGGGGTTACGCCTATTTGCGGTTACATCAGCAAATACTACTTGCTTACAGGCGGTGTTTTTTCTGGTCACCCGGTTTATGCTTACGTGATTGTGACCAGCACTTTGCTTAACTCCATCTATTATCTGCCAATTATTGTTAATGCCTTTTTTAGGGATGGCGAATTTAAAATACAACCGGGACCGGAAGCGCCTTTATCCATGTTGGTACCGACTGTTGTCCTGGCGATTACCGGGATTCTTCTTGGGCTATTTGCTAACTATACAACCATTCCATTTATCGAAACTGTTTTAAAAACCGTATTTTAGCTTATAGGGGGGATAATAGTTGCCTCAGAATGATTATGTTATTTCCATCATACCGGTGCTGGTTATTTTGGCTCCAATTTTTGGAGCGGGCTGTATCATGCTGGCTGATCGCTACCGCCCGATATTACGAAACGCAGCAATTTTATCTGGAGTATTGGTACCCCTCCCGTTAGTTTATTATATGTACAATCTAGTTAAAAATAAATTATTTCTCTATTATCATTTTGATGTTTTACCCCCAATCGGTATAGAGTTCAGGGTTGACATCCTAGCTATTTACATGATCCTGCTCTTCAGTTTTTTTGCCCTGATCATTACCGTCTACGCCTTGGGTTATTACCGGGATAAGCAAGAGGGCAAAGCATTTTTTTATTTTTTACTACTGGCGATTAGTGGCACTTTTGGTGTTGCTCTCAGCGGCAACATGATTACTTTTTTTCTCTTCTTTGAATTCATGTCGCTGATGTTTTTCCCGATGGTCTCCTACAAGTCTACTCCTGAAGCAGCGGCAGCTGGATTAAAATTTTTCTTTATGACAATCATTTCCGGGGTAGCCATGTTCTGGGCGATAATGGTTACTTATAATCTGACCGGCAGTACTTCTTTTGGAATGGACGGTCTCTTCAGCTCCGCTTCACCTTTGGTTCTCTCGGCATTCATCTGTTTCCTGATTACCTTCGGGATAAAAACAGCCATGGTGCCATTTCACTTTTGGATGCCGGATGCTTATGCTGCGGCTCCGATTCCGGCAGCTGCCTTTTCCTGATTACCTTCGGGATAAAAACAGCCATGGTGCCATTTCACTTTTGGATGCCGGATGCTTATGCTGCGGCTCCGATTCCGGCAGCTGCCTTGTCTTCAGCTGTTATGCTGAAGACCGGAGTACTCGGACTGATCCGGGTTTTTCATGATCTATTTGGCTTATCTTTTATACAGGAACTTGGGTGGAACAACATATTGCTGGTTTTATCTATAGTAAGCGTTCTTTATGGATCAATCTGCGCCTTTGCTCAGGATGATCTAAACCGCCGGCTGGCTTATTCCGGTATTGCCCAGGTTGGTTATATGCTGCTTGGCATAGCGCTCTTATCTCCGCAAGCGCTCGTAGGCACCGTTTACCATGTTATGGCACATGCCTTTATGAAGGGGTGCATGTTTCTCTGCGCCGGAGTTATCTTTGTCAATACCGGTAAAACGAAGATTAGCGAAATGAGAGGGGTGGGACTGCAAATGCCGGTAACGATGATGGCTTTTACCGTGGCTGCGATAAGCGCCGTGGGTACTCCTCCTTTTAATGTGTTTGTGAGTAAGTGGCATCTTGGGCTAGGTGCCTACGAAGCTGGTTTGCCTTGGATCATTATTTTGCTGCTGCTTAGCAGTTTGCTTAATGCATCTTATTACTTCCCGATCTCAATTAATGCGTTTTTGGGCTGCCGGGAACTGCAGAATATTGAAAGAAAGAGATTACTTCTGCAGCCGCTGCGCATGGTTCCGGTCATTATTCTTGCCCTGGGAGCTGCAGTTTTTACACTGGCGCCCTTCAACTGGCCTTTAAATTTGGCCAGGGCAGTAGTAAATTATTATTTTTAGTAAGAAATTGTTGTAATCTGGTCAACGATTACCGGAGGTGATTTGACTTGGAACATGAGATAGTTCACACTTTATTACCGGCCATTATAATCTTTGTGCCGATCATATCTGGATTGCTGCTTTTTTTCCTGGCAGACAGGCTATACCCTTATAAAGAATACATTTGTATCGGGGTAACCGGCCTCTTTTTTATCCTGGTACTGTCAATGTACCCGGCAATCAAGAGCGGGAAAATCTTACTTGGTATTTTTCAGTATTTTTCATTTCCCCTGTCAATTTCCTTTAAAGTTGATCAGCTAACCTTTTTCCTCGGTCTATTTTTCTCCTTTGTTTGGTTTATGGCAGCCTGTTATTCTCCTGGCTACATGGCTCACGAGCATAAAAAAGAACGCTACTATGCTTTTTTCCTGATGGCGGAAGGCGGCTGTATGGGAACAATATTTGCGGGTGACCTGCTGGGCCTTTTTCTATTCTTCGAGTTTATGGCGCTGACTACTTATGTATTAATTGCCCATGAGGAAAATGCTATTACAATGTTTGCCGGCGCCAAGTATTTATTTATGACTGTAGGCGGAGGGTTGGCTGTCTTTTTCGGATTACTGACCATGTATTATCTTACCGGGTCGGTTACCTTTGCCAGGCCCGGCCTGATTACTGAGCCATCTTCCCTGGCTACTGCTGCTTTTATAGCTTTCATGATCGGTTTCGGCTTAAAAGCCGGTTTGTTCCCTTTGCATGTCTGGTTGCCGGATGCCCACCCGGCTGCTCCTTCACCGGTGAGCGCCGCTCTTTCCGGGGTTATGCTAAAAACCGGTATCTACGGTATGATCAGGGTTGTCTTTAATGTCTTTAATCCGGACTTTATCAGTAAAGCTAACTGGGATATGATCATGCTAGTCCTGGCCGGAATCACCATCCTGCTCGGTTCGGCTATGGCCCTGCTTCAAGATGACCTAAAAAGGCGGCTTGCTTATTCCAGTATCGCTCAAATCGGTTATATCGTGCTTGGTGTTTTTCTGTTAAGCCAGCAGGGCTTGACAGGAGGCCTTTACCATCTTTTTACCCATGCTTTTATGAAAGGTTTACTCTTCCTTTGTGCCGGGGCGATCATTGTCCAAACCGGTATTCGCAATATCAGCCAGATGAAGGGTATCGGTTTAAAGATGCCTCTGACCATGGTCTTTTTTACGATCGCCTCTGTTACGATGGTTGGCATTCCACCTTTTAACGGCTTCATCAGTAAATGGCAGCTATCGCTTGCATCGCTTGATGCAGGACAACCGATCTTTGTGGCAATTTTAATTTTGAGCAGCTTGCTTAATGCCGCTTATTACTTCCCGATTGTGATTACGGCCTTTTTCCCCGGTGAAAAAGCGGCACATCACGGGCATGACGATGCTGAAGGCCACGGGTACGCCGATCAGTCTGAAAAAGTGCACAGCGCTGCGATGGAAACGAATCATGTTAACGCTCATCATGGCGGGCACCAAGTTTACTACGGCGGGCGGCTTGCTCAGGAGGCGCCGTGGCATATGGTTGTACCGATGGGGCTGCTGGCTATCGGTTGTGTTGCTTTTGCCCTGTTACCGTATAACTGGCCATGGGAATTAGCCCAGATGGCAGTCAGGTCTCTGTTTAGCATGTAGACCAACTCACAAATAAAACTGTGCTTCAAACAAAAGGGACTTTCGGGGAATCGACCACAGCATTGGTTATGTTTCTGATCTATTCAACCGCAATTATGCAGGTAATGAGGAGCTTGTTAGGATGAACGGAGAGCCCTTAAATAATGAATTAGTCGGCATTCTTCCCCTGGCGATCGTAATGATCCCGTTCATCGGCGCTGCCCTGGCTACACCCTTGGGCAGGCTCTCCGAAAAATATCGCGACTATTTAACGCTTACCGTAACGGCACTCACCTGTATCCTTTCTGCTCTGCTTTTCTTTTATAGCTGGCAAGGGGTTGTGACCGCTAAGTTTAATATTGGTTTTGGTGAACTACCTCTTTATTTCAGGGTTGATCAGCTTGGCGCTGTTTTTAATTTACTCTCATCGTTTATCTGGTTCCTGGCTACGGTTTTTTCACTTTCGTATATGACCCATGAAAAGAGACGTAATCGTTATTATACTTTTTACCTGCTGACCCTTGGCGGGTGCTTAGGGGTTTTCCTGACCGCCGATCTCTTTAGTCTCTTTTTCTTCTTTGAATTGATGTCAGTTGCCTCATATTTGCTGGTTGTTCACAACCAGTCGGAAGAAGCGATCAGCGCCGGCAGGCTTTATATCTTTCTTGGTATTTTTGGTGGGCTTTGTTTGCTTACCGCGACGATCCTGCTCTACTGGTACACCGGTTCAGTTTTAATTGAACCGCGACTAGAAGAGTTAATAATGGTTCCGGCCCGGATCCTGATCCTTGTGCTGCTGATCATCGGTTTTGGCATTAAGGCCGGGATGGTTCCACTTCATATCTGGTTGCCTAAAGCGCACCCGGTGGCGCCGGCTCCGGCCAGTGCTCTTCTCTCCGGTATTATGATCAAAACAGGTGCTTACGGTATCATCAGGGTTCTCACCGTGATTTATACCCCGTCAGGCGAAGAGGCAAAAACACTCTGGGCTTTCACTGAACAGATCGGCTACGTCATGATCTGGTTCGGTATTACCACGATGTTTGTTGCAGCTGTGATGGCTTTATTCCAGCTCAATGCAAAAAGAATCCTGGCTTACAGCAGTGTCAGCCAGATGGGCTACATCCTGATGGGTGTCGGAGTTTGTGCTTATTTAGGCTTAGACGGCGCTGTTGCTTTCGGTGGTTTCAGCTTTCATATTGTAAACCACGCTTTCTTTAAAGCAGGAATGTTTATGATGGTCGGTGCGGTCTTCTTCCGGACCGGTGAGTAGACGGCGCTGTTGCTTTCGGTGGTTTCAGCTTTCATATTGTAAACCACGCTTTCTTTAAAGCAGGAATGTTTATGATGGTCGGTGCGGTCTTCTTCCGGACCGGTGAGATTGAACTAAACCGGCTGGGTGGTCTTTGGCGGGATTTTCCGGTAACCACCTTTGTATTTCTGCTGGCCGCCATGGGCATTGCCGGTATTCCGGGTCTTAACGGTTATACCAGTAAAGTTCTGTTGCATCACGCCATAGTTGAAGCATACGAACATCACCACCTGATCTCGCTCTACTGGGCCGAGCGGATTTTTATGCTGACCGGAGTGTTGACGACCACCTATATAGCCCGTTTATTCAGTTCGATATTCCTCGGGAGCAAGCCTGATCATCTGCACTCTACCGCCAGGGAACCGTGGAATGAAAAAGCAGTTTTCATTACCATCGGCGCCATGATGCTCTTCATCGGCACCAGGCCCTTTTTTGCCCTGGAGAAGCTGATCACTCCTCTGGCCAAGTCTTTTCCTTTTGATTCTTATTCCATAAAGCATCTTTTGGAGGTTAATTTCTGGGATATTCACGATTTGGAGGGAATGGCCTGGATTGTGGCCATTGCAGCTGTATTCTTTACAGCAGGGACCTTAACCGGTTTATTCAAAATAAAACTGCCCGGCTGGCTGAGTATAGAACAGTTAATCTATCGCCCCCTGGTCAGCCTGCTGGTGTTGATCTTTACCCGCAGTGGCAGGGCCTTAGAGCTGGCGGTTGACAGTGCTTATATCAACAGCCCCCGCCTGTTAACTTATTATTGCATTGGCGGCAAAATGCTTGATTCTGCAGCCGAATTTTTGGTTGTTGGCACCCTGGAACCGCTGAAGAAAGTTAGCTATAAGGTTAACAAGTTGGAACAGCAGGGCACTTTTTTTATCAGGCTGATGCGGCAGGTTAGTTGGATATTGTTACATAGCCATAAGGCTTGGACTTATTACCTGAGGACATTTTTTAACCGTATCAGGATCTTTTTTCTCACCATATTTTACTTCCTTTTCCGATTGGACTATAAACCGCGTGGAAAATTTTTTATGCTGGTCAACACTTCAAATTTCGAGTACTATGTTATTATCTTTTTTGTAGTGCTGATTATTGTCATGTCGCTACAGCTTTTTACCTAAAATACCTGGTGGGCAGAAACAAGCTTTACTTTAAAGACAAAGATAAACACAGTAGCATTAAGGCTAAGCTAAGAAAGAAGGGAACCGAATAATGATTGAACAAGAACTGGCGAAGTTTGCCAGGCAGACCACTTATGACAAATTGCCGGCAGATGTTATTAAGCAAGCTAAGCTCTGTTTGCTGGACTTGGTTGGCGCAGCCTGCGCCGGGGCTACAGCCCTTCCCGGGCATGTGGTCACCGAAATAATTGAAGAAGCAGGCGGTAGTCCGCAGGCGGTTTTAATCGGCCGTAAGGAAAAAGTACCGGCTTTAAACGCAGCGCTTGGTAATGGTTTGTATGCCCATGCCCTGGAGCTCGATGATCTGCACCGCAGCTCAATCTTAAGACCCGGCTCACCAATTATCCCCGCTGCCCTGGCCGCAGCTGAAAAGACTGGGGCTTCGGGAAAAGATTTGATTACGGCTATAGTGGTCGGTTACGAGGTGGGGATTCGCATCGCCGAGGCGATGACGCCTTCGCACTATAACTTCTGGCACACTACCGGTACCTGTGGCACTTTTGCCGCCGCCATTGCTGCCGGTAAAGTAATGAATCTGGATGAAGAGCAACTGATTCATGCTCTCGGTCATGCCGGGACTCAGGCTGCCGGATTGATGGAACTTCATTACAGCTCAGAAGGGATGATGAGCAAACCGCTCCATGCCAGCAAAGCGGCGCAGAACGGATTATTTTCTGCAATGCTGGCTAAGGGTGGGTATACCAGCACTAAGACTATTTTATCCGGTGAAAAGGGTTTCTTGAGAGTATTTGCCCCTAAAGCAAAGATGGAAAAAATAGTGGAAACATTGGGTGTAGATTTTAAAATCATGCAAATCAGCTACCGCATCTATGCTTCGACCCGTCATACCCATGCCGGTATCGACCTGGCCCTGCGCTTGCGTGGTAAAGGCATCAAGCCTGAAGATATTGAACTGCTCAGGATTCAAACCTACTCGGTTGCCCGTGATCTAGTTGGTGAGCCTTTCCCCGAAAGTATTTACGAGGCGAAATTCAGTTTGCCGTTCTGTGTATCAACGGCTCTTGTCTACGGGCATGTCGGGGTGGAAGACTTCACCGAGCAGCGAATCAAAGATCCGGTACTCGAAGAGTTGATGAGTCACTGTACAGTCGAAATTGATCCGCTTATTGATGCTCACTATCCGCAGAAATGGGGAGCGAAGCTAAATGTGATTTTGCGCAATGGCACTATCGATCACGAGCAGACCGATTTTCCGAAGGGCGATCCGGAAAATAAGCTGACCCTTGATCAGCTACATACCAAGTTTCGTCGTCTTTCAGCGCTGCTGCTGCCGCCCTCCAAAATCGAAGCCTGGATAGAGCAGATTATGAAGGTCGAATCATTTGACAATATTGCCGACATGTGGCGGATTTAGTTTCAGAAAGGTTTATCTTTAACGATGCATTTTTTTTAAAAAGAAATATAGAATAAAAAACCGGGATTATTCCCGGTTTTTTGTGGTGCGCCTGCGTGGTTTTGAACCACGGGCCTCTGCATTATTTTTAAAAAGAAATATAGAATAAAAAACCGGGATTATTCCCGGTTTTTTGTGGTGCGCCTGCGTGGTTTTGAACCACGGGCCTCCTGCGTGTCAAGCAGGCGCTCTCCCCCTGAGCTACAAGCGCATATTAATAAATGCTAAAACATTTTAGCATTAGCACAGCTTGGGTGTCAAGGAAATGGAGCTTTCAAAAACTATAAATAATTAGTCTTCTGTGCTATCATGTAACTGTAAAATTTAAAGCAGGGAGGGGCTTTATTGCCTGCCAATCTGACTCCACAGTACTATGCCGCTGAAGATAAATACCGCCAGGCGCAATCGACTGAAGATAAAGTTAAAGCCTTGCAGGAAATGCTGGCTGTTATTCCAAAACATAAAGGTACTGAACGCTTACAGGGCGATATCAAGAAACGGATCGCCAAGCTGAAAGAAGAAGGCAAGAAGAAAAAGCAGAGCAAGGGTTTTAACCCATTTGGTGTTGAGAAGCAGGGTGCCGGCCAGATAGTGCTTGCCGGCTACCCAAACAGCGGAAAATCATCCCTGGTAGGCGCTCTTTCACGGGCCAAGGTTAAAATTGCGGATTATCCTTTCTCGACTGCCTTGCCAGTTAGCGGCATGATGCCCTATAAAGATACTTTTATTCAGCTGGTTGATACCCCGCCACTTTCTGTTGACAATATTCCCTCCGGCCTGATCGGCACTTTTAAAGAAGCCGATGCTTTATTAGTGATTCTTGATCTTTTCACTGCCGAATGTCTCGACCAGCTCGAAGGCCTGATGCAGGTGCTTCAGGATCGTGAAGTGATCGATTTATCAGAAGAAGGTATGATTATTGCCCCGATTCCCTTTCTTGTTTTAGGTAATAAATGCGATCACCGGGAAGCGGAGGAAAATATGCAGGTTTTGAGGGAACTGTGGCCTGATCTGGAAATCATTCCGGTTTCCAGCAACGGCAGTGGTTTAGAGGATCTCAAGCAAAGGCTTTACCAGATACTAAATATCATCCGGGTCTACGGTAAACCGGCCGGTAAACCAGCTGATCTGGATCGCCCTTTTATTCTGAGAAAGGGCAGCACCGTGCTTGATTTTGCCGCTCAGATCCACAAAGATTTTCCACAAAAGCTAAAAAGTGCCCTGGTTTGGGGTTCGGCAAAATTTGAAGGCCAGGCAGTTTCGCGGGAATACGTTCTCGATGACGGTGATATTGTGGAACTGCAGCTTTAACAGCTATTCTAAAGAAATCATTTTTATAACCAGACCTGTAAAGGCAGGAATTAGGCTCTTTTTCCCGAAATGTTGATCAGCGCAATCTGATAAGGGATTGCTTTAAATATCATTGATGAGGAGATGAATAATTATGGGATGGGGTATTTTAGGGCTTATCGCTTTGATTGTTGTCTCGCTGATCGGTATCTACAACCGGTTGGTTACGCTGCGCCAGAGAATCAAAAATGCCTGGGCACAGATTGAGGTTCAGTTAAAAAGGCGCTACGATCTGATTCCGAATTTAGTGAATACCGTTAAAGGGTATGCCAAACATGAACAAGAAACTTTTGAAAAAGTAACCCAGGCTCGCAACATGGCTATACAGGCAAAGGATGTTAATGAGCAGGCCGGCGCAGAAAATTTGCTTTCCGGAGCCTTAAAGACGCTCTTTGCTGTTGCAGAAAGCTATCCGGAACTTAAAGCTGACGCTAATTTCCGCCAGTTGCAGGAAGAGCTAACCAATACAGAAGGCAAAATTGCTTTTTCAAGACAGTTTTATAATGATACGGTGATGACTTACAATACAACCATTCAGCGCTTCCCCACTGTTCTTGTTGCCGGTATGTTTGGGTTTAGCAAAGAAGAATATTTCAACCTTGATGAAGAAGTGGCAGCCCGTGAAGCAGTTAAAGTAGAGTTTTAGGAGTTAGTCGGATGAACAGACGTTTTTTAAGAACAGGGTCTGGGGGATTTCCGCAAGGCCTGATCTATCTGCTGATCATGGCGGCGGTTGCCCTGTTGCTTCCGGCTAAGGCCGGAGCTCAGGATGACCGCTCCTTTTATTTCCCCTCAGTCATCATTGAAGCGGAAGTAAACCCGGATGGGTCGATGCAAGTCGTGGAGGAGCGGACTTTCAGGTTTGACGGGCGGTACCGGGGTGCCTGGTCTTATATTCCCCTCAAAAACAATAGCATGATCTGGAATGTACAGGTCTCTGAGCGGGGCATGCCATACAGAGAAGTTGCTGTTGGCGTTCAGGATATTCCCGGGGTTTATTATGTGGAATATGAATCTGACCAGGTTTATATTGACTGGAGCTTTGAAGCATACAACGAGGACCGAACCTTTACCATTAGCTACACGGTAGATAACGCAGTCATTGTTCACACGGATCTGGCTGAACTTTACTGGCAGTTTATTGGCGATGAATGGGGTGAAAGAGCGGAGTATGTCAGTGTCACCCTGCGACTTCCTTCGGGAGCCGGTGATGGCGACCTCAGGGCTTGGGGGCATGGTCCTCTGTACGGTGATGTGCAGATAGTCAGCCCGGATACGGTCGTGTGGGCAGTTGAAGGTTTACCGGCCAATACTTTTGTTGAAGGCCGGGTAACCTTCCCCTCCTCGTTGGTCGGGCAGGCCAATAATTTCAGTGGCAAAGAAGGATTACCCGGTATTCTGGCAGAGGAACAAAAATGGGCCAGCCAGGCAAACCTGAAACGTAATCTTACCCGGCTCGACTACTACTTTGGGCCGCTTGCTGCAATCGCCATGTTAATCTATTACTTCATCACAAGGTTTAGATCGAAACGGGCTCCCGGAATCTACGAGGGCGAATATTACCGGGATCTGCCGGGGGAGTATTCACCGGCTGAGGCCGGTTACCTGGTGCGGATGGGTAAGATCAAACCGGAGGATTTTACGGCGACGGTAATGGACCTGGCTCGCAGGAGGCATTTGCGTCTGGAGGAATACCAGGGCGAGGGAGGTCTGATTAGGAAAAAACCGTTTACAGATTACCGGCTATTCCCTGCAGCTGGTAAAGACAGGCTTAAAGCTCATGAAGCTGAGTTGCACCGCTTCATTTTCGGCCAGGTCAGCGACATGAGAAGCAATGGCGTTACAATGCGCGAAATAGAAAAATATGGCAAGAAAAACGGAGAGGAAACCTACCTCTTTTATCAAAGTTGGACTGAGGGCATCAAGAAGGAATTCGACAAGCTTAAATTTTTCAAAGGTTCGGCCTGGCAGGGTATTGTAGTAGGGATTATCTTTTTCCTTTTCGGGTTCGGTCTCTTTTTCTTCGAGCTTTTTGTCACCGGGGCTATTGCCCTGGTTACCGGCCCGATTATGATCGCTTTGTTTGCCACCTTAAAGAGGCTTACTCCCGAGGGAGCAGATCACTATGCCAAGTGGAAAGCTTTTAAGCGCTTCCTCAGGCACTTTTCAAGTCTTGATCGTTCTACTATTCCGGCCCTCGCTGTCTGGGAACATTATCTGGTCTATGCCGTTACGCTGGGCGTGGCCAAAGAGGTGATGGAACAGCTGCAGCTGGTTTACGCGGAACTGGGCACAGAGTTGCATCACGTATGGCCTGCCTATGGGGTGATGGCTTCGAACCCGGTTCGCTTTAACAGCATGAGTTCGGCCATGGAAAGATCTTTTAAAACAGCTTTTCGCTCGGCCACATCTTCCGGTTCGGGGGGTGGAGGCGGCTTCTCCGGTGGCGGAGGCGGTGGCGGGGGCGGCGGGGGCGGCGGCGCCCGCTAGCTTTATAATTAGCAAACATGGAATTAAGGTTTTAGCTCTTGTATTGGGCTAAAACCTTTTATTTTTGTTTAACAATAATTGAAATACCATCTAACCTATGATACTATATGTATATATAAGAATATAGTCAGTAAGTTTGTCAAGGGGGAATAACCGGTGGACCAATATCACTTAATGGCTGATTATATTAAAGCTTTATCTCACCCTACCCGGTTGCAGATATTAGAACTGCTGCGGTCTGGCGAACGCTGTGTATGTGAGATTTTTCCGGAGTTGAAGATCGAGCAATCCAGTGCTTCGCGCCATCTTGCCCTGTTAAAAAAAGAAGGCTTACTCCGTTCCCGCAAAGAAGGCCTGAAGGTTATTTACTGGGTTACAGACCCGCAGGTTTACGAGATCATCGATCGCTGTGCCGAATCGGTCAGGCGTATTTGGCAGGAGAAAGCCGAAATTGTATCGTGATCATGAGCTGCGCAGCAAAAAGATGCAGGGACCAATGAAGTGTGTATAGATAAATTAAAGGAGCTGTTCATAAGTGATTATAAAAATATTAGGAACTGGGTGCAGTAAATGTCAAGCCCTGGAGAAGGAAACGATTAATGCCCTGGCCGAGCTAAATGTGGTTGCCGATGTGCAAAAGATAACCAAGATGGACGAAATCATGCAGTACGATGTGATGATGGCTCCGGCTTTAGTGATAAATGATCAGGTTAAGTCTGCCGGTAAAGTTTTAAAGCCGGAGGAAATTAAAGAGCTGATCAAGCAGGAGCTCTAATTATTGAAATGTTTTTATAGGTTAAGCTGTCAAAACTGAGGAGATGAGTCAGTAATGAAGGAATATCAAAAATTAGGGATCATTGTGGCAGTATTTGTAGCTGCTTACTTTATTCCCTTTGAAAGCCCCCTGGTTGGCGGGGCAATCATTGAAGCCTTTCACCTGCTGCAGGAGTACGCCCGGGAACATGTTCTTTTCTGCCTGGTGCCTGCTTTTTTTATTGCCGGGGCGATCGCCAATTTTGTTTCACAGGGGTCGGTCATCAAATACTTTGGCAGTGGGGCCAGTAGAATTGTTGCCTATTCAGTTGCTTCAGTATCCGGCGTGATCCTGGCTGTCTGCTCCTGCACAGTTTTGCCGCTGTTTAGCGGTATTTATCGACGGGGTGCCGGTTTAGGCCCGGCCTGTGCATTTCTTTATTCCGGCCCGGCCATAAACGTATTGGCCATTGTCTTAACAGCTAGGGTTCTTGGCTGGGAGCTGGGTTTGGCCAGGGCGGTCGGGGCAGTAGTTTTTGCTGCGGCAATTGGTTTGTTGATGGCGTACTTTTACCGCAAGGACGACCAGAAAAGGCTTGCTTCACAAATGGCCGGGATGGATGATGATCAAAGTAAAACCCGCAGTCCGGTACAGAATATCCTCTTTTTCCTCACCCTCGTTCTAATTCTGATCTTTGCCACCTGGAGTAAGCCTGCGGAGCCGATTGGTTTTTATAACGTAATTTATACGATTAAGTGGCCGGTCGTAGCTGCTTTACTGATCTTACTCGGATACATCCTTGTTAAATGGTTTAAACAGGAAGAGCGGAAAGACTGGATTCATACCACCTGGGATTTTGCCAAGCAGATTCTGCCCCTGCTCTTTGCCGGTGTGCTCGTGGCGGGACTTTTAATGGGGCGCCCCGGAAGTGATGCCGGCCTAATTCCTGTTCGCTATATAGAAGCGCTTGTTGGTGGTAACAGCCTCAGGGCAAATCTTGTCGCTTCGGTGGTCGGAGCGTTCATGTATTTTGCTACACTTACCGAAATCCCAATCCTGCAGGGGCTGCTCGGAGCAGGCATGGGTAAAGGCCCGGCCCTGGCACTACTCTTAGCCGGCCCGGCGCTCAGCCTGCCTAGTATGCTGGTGATCAGATCTGTTTTGGGTACCCAAAAAACAGTAGTATTTGTATCGCTTGTTGTGATTATGGCATCACTGTCGGGAATGATTTTCGGCAGGATTCTATAAATAGAAACGGGGAAGTGAAAGAATTGTTCGAAGTAGTTCTCTATGGTCTTGCCTTAACATTGCTGCTTTTTTCATTTCTGAAAGACAGGAAAAAAACCAGGATGGCTTTGATGAAAGCCTGGAAAGCTTTTGAAAATATCGCGCCGGCTTTGCTTGGAGTGCTGACCTTGATCGGCTTGGTTTTAACTGTTCTTTCTCCAAAAGTAATTACTGCCGTGCTCGGACAAAATACCGGAATCTGGGGTATGTTTTTAACCTCATTAATCGGTGCGATTACACTAATTCCGGCTTTTGTGGCTTTTCCTATGGCTGCTTCGCTGCTGGCCGGTGGAGCGGGCATTATGCAAATTGCTGTTTTTGTATCTACTCTAACTATGGTTGGCACTGTGACAGCGCCACTTGAAGCAAAATATTTCGGCTGGAAAGTAACAATATTGCGCAATGGTCTTGCATATCTCTTTTCCTTTATTGCTGCCAGTATAATCGGGATGGTACTGAGATGAAAAAATATAAACCCTATTTATTGTTGATACTGGTAGTGATCGCAGATATTATCGTGCTTTTCATGAACAGAGATCTGGGAATCAGGGTTGCCGTCAATACCGGCAGTCATATTCTGCAGATGTTGGCTGTTCTGCCTCCAATATTTATATTGATTGGTCTTTTGGATGTCTGGGTACCGCGCGAGCAGTTTATGCGCTACATGGGCGAAGAATCCAAAATGATCGGGGTAGCCTTGAGTGTACTGCTGGGTGCAGCGGCAGCAGGGCCGCTCTATGCTGCTTTCCCCCTAGCGGCAATCATGATCCAGAAAGGAGTAAAGTTCAGTAATATTTTAATATCTTTAGGAGCCTGGTCTACGATGAAAATCCCCATGTTTCTTTTTGAAATTACTTCGCTCGGTAGCTCTTTTGCCACTACCCGCTGGCTGGTCAGCCTGGTTGGCATCATCGTGATGTCTGTCATCATTAACCGGTTAATTTCTGATGATGATAAGCAGGAGATTTTCGCTCGGCACAAAGCAGGCTAATTAATCTGTTGTCTTCCTGAGGAGTCAGAGCAAATTATGCTTCTGAAAAAGTTATTTTGTTTTGACCTGGCACTTCGTCTATAATCTTTTATATCGATAGAATTAGATATTTAGATATCTAGTGATGCTAAAAGGGTGGGATTTCAGGATGAACAGTTTAGTTGACTTTTTCAAAGCTATGGGGGAAGAAACCAGGGTGAAAATACTAATGATGCTTTTTGAGGAGGAGATGTGTATATGTGAATTGATTGAAGAACTACAATTATCACAGTCGGCAGTATCCCATCATGTAAAAATCTTGAAGCAGGCCGGCCTGGTTAACGATCGACGCGACGGCAAATGGACTTTTTGCTCCATCAATCAGGCAGGCTTCAAAACTCAACTTGATGTTCTGCAGGATAAGATCGTCAAGCTGGTAGATGAATATGAATACCAGATCAAAGCAGAACCGAAAAGCAGAACCGAAAATTGAATGTTCTGTTTGATCCTTGAAATTAACTCTTAACTACTACAAAGAGGTGATCGGCAAAAATGAGTGTTCAGAAAGAGTATGAACTTGGATTTTTCCATAAGTATTTAACTGTTTGGGTTGCCCTCTGCATTTTGATCGGAATTGGTATGGGAGCTGCTTTTCCTGGTGCAGCTCAATTCTTAAATTCACTTGCCATAGCCCAGGTTAATATTCCGGTAGCAATTTTTCTCTTTGCCATGATGTACCCGATCATGGTTCAGATTGATTTTCAGGAAGTTGTTAATGCTGTCAAGGC
>VGTO01000045.1 GCA_016874655.1 Bacillota bacterium
AGATTGAAGCAACTTGTTGTTTTTAGGCAACAAAGTGTTTATAATGTTAAATGATGTTAAGCTGCGGGCGTGGCGGAACTGGCAGACGCGCTGGACTTAGGATCCAGTGGGAGCAATCCTGTGGAGGTTCAAATCCTCTCGCCCGCACCAATATTTAAAATGGCCATTAGCTCATCTTAATAAGCTCCCCTGCTCAGGCGGGAGTTCTTATTATGATCAGCCATAATCTCTTTTCTGATTGAATTATTTGCTCTTATAGAAGCAAAGCGTCACCTGACAGACACATCCCGGCACTGGCCAACAAAGGAGAAGCATGCCGTTGAACAACAATAACAAACTGGCTTTATCAGCTTATCTTACTGTCTGTATTGTCTGGGGATCCACCTACCTGGCCATCAGGATTGCCGTAACTGACATGCCCTTTCTATCATTTGCCGGAATCCGGTTTTTTAGTGCCGGTTTAATCATATTGACCGTTTCGCTGCTCAAAGGCTGGGCTTTCCCCAAAGGCTGGATGGAATACCGAACATCAATTACTGCCGGTGCAATGCTGCTGTTCATCAGTAATGGTTTAATCTGCTGGGCTCAACAGTGGATTGACTCCGGCCTGACTGCCCTGTTGGTAGCCTCAGTGCCGCTCTTCATGGGTTTGATCGAGGTTATCTTTCCCGGCGAACATCAATTAGGCTGGTTGGGCTGGGTAGGGCTAATTGTCGGCTTTTGCGGAGTAGCTTTCCTGGTCAGCCCAAATTTGTCACTGGAGGGTAATACTCTTCCCGCTATGCTGGCCGTTTTGGCCGCTTCGCTTAACTGGGCTGCAGCCTCAATTTATCTGAAGCGCAGGAAAATAAGCGGATCGATGCTGCCAAATGTTGGGATTCAGATGTTCTCGGCCGGCGTTGTCTTTTTGATCGCCGCTGCGGTAAGCGGAGGTATTTCAATAGCCGGCGCTTCTGCGAGTGGAATCGGAGCGCTGCTCTACCTGATTTTTATCGGTTCAATACTGGCCTACAGCGCTTTTTATTACATGCTAAAAGTAATCCCGGCAGCAAAAGCCGGCACCTACGCTTACATCAACCCGATTGTAGCGGTCGTGCTGGGGGCTCTGATTCTAAAAGAGGTTGTTACAGCGCAAACAGTGATTGCCGCCATTATCATTCTGGCCGGGGTTGTACTGGTCCAACTGGCAAAGGTAAAACCGGTCAGCAGCAAGATAATGCCGCATACCGCTCTTAAAACTTAAAATTATCATTAATGAAGTTCTTCATCTCCGCCTTCGCGGGCGATGATATCCTGAAAATCATAAGTAAATTCAACTAGCTTCGCGACCATAAAAATAGGCGACTGGCAGCGAAGCGCAAGGGCAATTGCATCACTGGGCCTGGAGTCTAAAATCAGGGTTTCCCCGTTTTTTTGTAAATAGATTTCAGCATAAAAAGTACTGTCAATAATATCTGTGATCACAATTTTATCGATCTGCCCTTCCAAGTTGTCGCAAACGGTCTTGAGCAGATCATGGGTCATCGGACGCGGTGGCTGTTCACCCTGTAAAACTAAAGCTATGGCCTGTGCTTCGAGCGGCCCGATTGATATCGGCAGTACTTTTTTCTCTTCGTAATCCATTAACAAAACCAGGAAGTTGCCGCCCTGATCAGCAGTAACTGTTTTTACTTCCATCTTGATCATTGCCAACATCTCCTTTTGTCTTGCCTTTTTACATTCTATCATAGAATGGGGGAGCAAAGTAGAAAGGCTTAAGTCGCAGCGAGTATTATTATTGAAATTTTTATGATATTATTTTGTTAAGTAAAGCTTAAAAGGTGAATTAGGAGGAGAAGGATCATGGGACAAATTAAAATAGTTACCGACAGTACTGCAGACTTATCTTTAGAACAAGTTCAAAGATACGGTATTAAGGTTATGCCAATCACCGTAACTTTTGGCTCGGATTCCTACGCTGACGGCGTTGATCTGAATGCTGACCAGTTTTATAAAAAGCTAACCTCAGAAAAAGTTTTGCCAAAAACCTCTCAGCCCTCACCGGAGGCGTTTCGCCAGGCTTATGACGAAATCGGAGCTGAAGGAGATTCAATTTTTAGTATTCACATTTCCGGTAAATTAAGCGGTACGCTGAATTCTGCCGAATTAGCTTCAAAAATCGCGAAAGCAGAAGTTATTCCTATTGATACGAAAACAGCCTCCCAGGGCATCGGTCGCACTGTTTTGATTGCTGCCGAAGCAGTTAAACGGGGCTATAAAAAGGAAGAAATAATCGCTCTGATAAACAAATCGATACCCAACACTTTCAGCGTATTTGCAGTTGACACCTTAGAGTATCTTCAGCGAAACGGTCGGATCGGCAAAGCGGCTTCACTGCTTGGGTCACTTTTACAACTCAGACCAATCCTCTACGCTGATCCGGAAGGCATGGTTGCCCCCTACGATAAAGTGCGTGGCCGCTCGCAGATCATTCCCAGCCTGGTTGCTGCCGCTCTTAAGAACAGAGCACCCGAAATGCCGATTAATCTGTCGGTGGTCCACTCCTGGAACAGAGAAGGGGCAGATGAACTGTTGTCTGAGCTTAAAAAGCATTATGAAATTGCCGATCTGCATATCGGGATGGTCGGCCCGGCAATTGGCGCCCATATCGGGCCGGGGGCGGTAGGTTTAATGATCCAACCCTCGTTTGAATCGCTGCTCAAGATCTGATAAAACAACTTTTGTTACAGTTACAACAAGAACCAGGCCAAACGTTAGCTTAATATTGACATATATTAAAATATTCTATACAATATAGCTGATAACACAAATTCTGGCCGGGGAGGGCTAAATAATGGAAAGTGTCTACAAAGTTGTTGATATCATTGGCACCAGCGATAAATCATGGGAGGAAGCTGCTAAAACAGCGGTTACTACCGCAGCAAAAACGCTGCGCGACCTGCGGGTTGCTGAAGTTAAAAGGATGGACATGAAGATTGAAGAAGGCAAGCTGGTTTACCGGGTTAAAATGAATGTATCTTTTAAGTATGAGGACTAGGAGTCTGAAGACTGCTTTCTATTGAACATGAACAACAATCCAGGCGACGCTGAGCGCAAGCTTCACCTGGATTGTTGCTGGTGGGTAGAAGTTCTAAAAAATATAATCTATAGACATAAATTTACCTATTAGGCGAGGTAGACATTTGAAAGCTGCTACTTTTGGTCAGTTGGTAAGGGAATTGCGCAAGAAGACAAGCGACACCAATGGTGACCCATGGACCCGGGAAACCTTAAGCAAAAAGATCCATTTGAGCATAGATCAGTTAGGCCGCCTGGAGCGGGGCGATCGCAAGTATTATGACAGTCAGACTTTAGAGCTTCTGGCAAAAGCCTTCATGCTGATCCCAATAGAGCGCAAAGAGTTTTATATTGCAGCCGCCGGAATCAACGATGAAGATTATTGTTATCACCTGACCCCGGAAGAGCAGTTGGAAGAACTGCTTGAAGTCACCGGTAATGTTATAACCCCGGCTTTCCTTCTGGACGCTTACCAGGACATAGTTGCCATTAATAAAAGCTGCCTTGATCTTTTTATGATAACTGAAGAGTTAATCAGTTATGCGAAGAAGATCCCCTTTGGCTTTAACCTATTGAAATACATGTATGATCCTTTTTTCGGCCTTGAAGATATGTTCGGTCCACTTTGGCAAAACATAGCGATGATTCAGATTCACCAGTTCAGACGCACTTCGTTTCGATTCCAACACCATGACTACTATAAACAGCTGATGAATGAATTGAACAGGGGACCCAAATTTGATATTAACTGGTATGCCAGCCTCCGCGATCCGATTAATAAATACCTGCAGTATGAAGCATTCAACTTTACACACCCCCAATACGGTCCACTAAATTATGTTGCTACTGAGGCAAATACTCAAACAGTTTACGGTGAATTGCAGCTGATCCTCTACACCCCGACCGACTCCCCTACAGCAGCAACATTTTACCAGTTAGTTTCTTCAGAGCCCCAAAATGTTATTCGGTTGGCAGACTGGCCAGTAAAAAAACAAATTAAATCCTGACTGCCCATTCAACTTTAAACTTTGAATTAAACTCCGAGTGGATCTTGACATTTTTTTGACAATTAAAGATCTAAAGCCTAAAATTAAAATACGATATGCAACTAATACTATTGTACTGATTATAAATAATAGAAGAGGGTGAACCTGTTGCAGCTTTCCACAAAAGTACGTTATGCAGCAAGAGCAATGATTGAGCTGACCATGCTCTACAAGGGCGAACCGGTACAGCTGAATGATATTGCCTGCAACCAGAATATCTCGGTCAAGTATCTGGAACAGATCATGGGGCCCCTCAGGGCCAAAGGGATCGTTAGGACCCAAAAGGGCAGCAAGGGCGGCTACCACCTGGCCGCAGACCCTGGAGAGATCACCTTATATGATATTGTGGAAAGCATTGAAGGTTCTATGGCTCCGGTCAGCTGTGTCGACGATACGTCTTCCTGTGACCGTCACCACACCTGTGTCACCCGCCAGGTCTGGGCAAGAATGAAAGATGTAGTTAGCGAGGAGCTTAAATCTAAAACCCTGGCCGACCTGGCAGCGCAGCAGTCAAAGGTGAATATGGCGATTTAGGGTTTTTTACGCAGCTATTCCCTGATATGAGTTGGATAGCCGTTGTTCTGCAACAGATCCAAAGCCTTAAGCCGGCTTTCGCGATCCCGAAAGCCAAGCCTGATGCTGCCGCCAGACAACTCACGAACATGAATGATCTCGATCGCATCTATGTTAATTTCTGCCTCACCCAGTAACCCAGTTAGTTTACCGATTGCACCCGGAGTATCTCTTACTAATACTATCAGTTCATAAATCTCCGGCAAGATGCCGCGCCCACGGTGCGGAATTGAGCTTCTGTATTCCCGGGCCCGCAGCAGATATTCGTGGATGGCATCACCATCTTGTTCAGTTAAAATTTTCTCCACGGTGTCCAGGTTTTTTCTAAATCCCTTTAGGGCTGCCAGTAGCGCCCACCGATTACTAATACAGATATCACGCCACACTTCAGGATTGCCAAGCGCAATCCTGGTGCTGTCCCGGAAGCCTCCGGCTGCCAGGGTGTCAATTAACTCCTTTTCACCGGCATCGGTTACACTTTGGACCAAAGACGCCGCTGCCAGATGCGGCAGGTGGCTGACCAGAGCAACTACCCGGTCATGGTTGAGAGGATCGATGATGATCGGCTCTGCCCCTGTCTTTGAGATCATTTGCGAGAGCTGATCAACAAGAGGTTTTGGGGTGTCCGGCCCGGGAGTCAAAACATAGATGGCATTTTCCAGCAAAGCCGGATCAGCACCGCTGATGCCGCTTTCTTCAGAGCCGGCCATCGGATGACCACCGATATAATGAATGAAAGCAGGCAGCATCTGTTCAACAGCAGCCATAATTGCCCCCTTGGTGCTGCCCACATCGGTGATCAGCGCCCCGCGTTTGACAGCGGGCAGGATCTCTCTAATCAGCTCTACCGTTTTCAGGACAGGAATAGCGATAATGATCAGATCGGCATCTCGCACAGCTTCGGTCGCGGTTAGCGAAAATAAATCAGCGGCCCCGCATTCTACTGCCACCCGGCAGGCTTCATGGTTGAGATCATAACAGTTAATCTGCCTGACCAATTTTTGTTCACGCAGGGCAAGAGCAATACTGCCGCCAATTAAGCCGGCACCGATTAAGGCCACCTTTTCGAAGTAAAACAGTTGGTCAGATGAGTCGGCCGACACTCAGCGCCACCCCTTTCAGCTCCTTAATCAGGGTCTGAAACTGTGCGGGAGTCAACGACTGAGGCCCGTCAGAAAGTGCTTCCTGTGGGTTGGGATGGACTTCAATCATCAGCCCGTCAGCTCCGGCAGCCAGGGCCGCCTTGCTCATTGCCGGCACCAAGCCTGAAAGCCCTGTGCCATGACTCGGATCGACTATCACTGGCAGGTGGCTCAGCTGTTTAACCAGAGGCACAGCGCTTAAGTCCAGGGTATTGCGGGTATAAGGCTCGAAAGTGCGAATACCGCGTTCGCAGAGGATCACATCATAGTTGCCCCCGGAAAGAATATATTCAGCGGCCATCAGCCATTCTTCAATAGTTGCCGAAAGCCCCCGCTTTAAGAGCACCGGTTTTCTGATCCGCCCCAGTTCCCGCAGCAGGTAATAATTTTGCATGTTACGCGCCCCGACCTGAACAATATCGGCACACTCAGCAACTTCATCCACGGTAAACTGATCCATCACTTCTGTAACAATCAGTAAGCCGGTTTTTTCCCTCACCCGGTTCAAAAATTGCAGACCCTGCTGTTCCAAACCCTGAAAGCTGTAAGGAGAAGTTCGCGGTTTGAAAGCGCCGGCTCGCAGCACCCGGGCTCCGGCTTTCTTTACCGCCTCAGCAGCCTGAATCAGTTGCTCTTCGTCTTCAATAGCACAGGGGCCGGCCATTACTACTATCTCAGTGGCGCCAATGCTTAAATCACCGACCCTGATCACCGTATTATCAGGGTGAAACTCCCGCCCCGCTAATTTAAAGGGACGGGAGATAAAGACAACCTTTTCAACCTCTGGCATCGCTTCCATCATCTGAGCAACTTCCTCGCGACGCTGCCCGATCACTCCAATGACGGTCCGGTTTTCACCGGTGGAAAGATGCACTCCATAGCCCATTTTCTTTAGTTTATCGGTGATCCTGGCCACCTCTTGTTCTCCGGCGCCGGGATTCATGACAACAATCATTTAAGGTTCGCTCCTTCTTTTATAAACCGCTAAATGGCTTGCGGGGTTGGAAACGACCATGCCCCACTTTACCAACAAACTTGCCGTTATCGATAACCAGGGCGCCGCGGGAGAATACCTGCTCAGGCACCCCTTTTCCGCTGTAACCTTCATAGGGGTTATAGTCGACATTCTGGTGCTGGGTTGCCTGTGAAAAGGTAAACGGCGCTTCCGGGTTAAAGATTACCAGGTCGGCATCACTACCTGCCGCGATAGTACCCTTTTGCGGATAGAGACCAAACAGGCGGGCCGGGGCCGTGCTGACCAGGTCAACAAACTTATTAATACTAAACCTTCCACCGTCCACTCCACCATCATAGAGCAGCTGAACCCGAGTCTCCAAGCCCGGTGCCCCGTTGGGGATCTTGGTGAAGTTGCCACGTCCCAGATCTTTTTGCCCCTTAAAATTGAAGGAACAGTGATCAGAGGCCACAACCTGTAAATTACCGGATGCCAGACCGCTCCAAAGAAACTCCTCATTACCGGCTTCCCGTAGCGGTGGTGACATTACATATTTTGCCCCACCAAAATTCGGTTCATTGTATCGATCGAGATCCAGAAATAGATACTGGGGGCAAGTTTCTGCATAGACCGGGTAACCCTGCAGTCTAGCCTCTGCCACCCTGGCCAGGGCTCCGGCGTCACTGAGGTGAACTATGTAGGCCGGTGCACCGCTAAGCTGAGCCATGGTTATAAAGCGGTTAACTGCTTCTTCCTCCGCCTCCGGCGGACGGCTGAGCGCATGGTAAAGCGGCTCAGTGTGCCCGGCGGCAAGCATCTCTCTGCACAAAACATCAATTACATCACCGTTTTCAGCGTGCACAAGAACTAACCCGCCTGCTTCGCCCGACTTTTTCAGCACCTTTAGTAAAGTGGAGTCGTCGACCTGGAATACCCCTTTGTAGGCCATAAAAACTTTAAAAGAAGGGTAGCCTTTGTTGATCAGGGCGGGCATCTCAGTCAAAACTGCATCATTTAAGTCGGTTACCGCCACATGAAAACCGTAATCGATAGCACACTTACCGTCAGCCCTCTTATGCCAAGCCTCCAGCGCTTCACCAAGCGTTTTTCCCGGTGTTTGGAGTGCATAGTCGACAATGCAGGTTGTTCCCCCGGCCGCAGCGGCGGTGGTGCCGGTTGTAAAATCATCAGCAGTAACTGTGCCGCCAAAGGGCATATCAAGATGGGTGTGCACATCGATCGCGCCCGGAAAGACGTACCGGCCCGCGGCATCAAATACCTGATCTGCCGAAGCGGCGGAGTTGGTTTCAATAGCAACGATCTTTTCGTCCTCAATCAAAATATCAGCCTGGTAACTATCCGCAGCGGTTACTATTTTACCGTTCTTGATTAGGATACGCATTTTAATCCCTCCGTTTTATTATTGATTGATTAAGAGCTCGGCAATCTGGATCGAGTTTGTTGCCGCCCCTTTACGGATATTATCAGAAACCACCCAAAGGTTAAGCCCGTGCTCAACCGAATAATCAGGCCTGATCCGGCCGACATAAACAGCATCATGATCAGCCGCATGAAGGGGCATAGGATAGCTTAACTCAGTGGGATCGTCCAGTAAAACAACTCCCGGGGCCCCGGCAAGAAGATCTCTTGCTGCTTCTGCTGTAAGGGAGCCACTAAATTCAACATTAACGGCAATCGAGTGACTGGTTACTACCGGTACCCTTACTGTCGTCGCCGTCACCGGCAGATTGGGAAGACCCATAATCTTGCGCGTTTCATTGATCATCTTTATTTCTTCCTTGCAATAGCCATCTTCGACAAAAACATCAATCTGGGGTACGCAGTTAAAAGCGAGTTGGAAATTTCGTTTGGCCCCTTTATGCGGTATTCGCTCAGGATTTATCGGTCTTCCTTCCAGGGCAGACCTGCTGTGCTCCAGCAACTCATCAACTGCTTCTTTACCAGCGCCCGATACCGCCTGATAAGTCGCAGCCACTATCCGCTTAATCGGCACTGCATCCTGCAGAGGTTTCAGGGCGACGACCATCTGGATTGTCGAACAGTTGGGGTTGGCAATAATTCCTTTATGCTCAAACACAGTGTCCGGGTTGACCTCAGGTACAACTAAAGGCACAGCGGGGTCCATCCGGAAAGCATTACTGTTATCAATTACCACCGCGCCATGTTTAACTGCCTCCGGAGCAAATGCTTTACTAATATCCCCACCGGCGCTAAAGAAGGCAAAATCAATACCGGCGAAGGATGCGGTTGTCAATTCTTCAACCGTATAACGCTTACCACCGGCTTCAATCTTTTGGTCGGCCGAGCGCGAAGAAGCCAGCAGTTTTAGTTCTTTGAAAGGAAATTCTCTTTCGATTAAGACTTCAATCATCTTCTGACCGACCATCCCGGTTGCTCCGACTACTGCCACATTGAATTGTTTTGTCACGGCAAGCCCTCCACTGTCATAAGTAGATCTTTTTATATTTTTATTTTAATCAGCACAGGTTTCTTCATTTTGAATCAGGCCGATGATGACCGGCTTATATTTCGGGTCATTCTTTACCCTTCTGTCCCAGAGACGAATCAGGGTGAAAATCACCGCCATCATCAACAGGCCGGCTAAAACTGCAAAAAGCTCGTGGTTCATGACCAGGTTAAGACGGGCGGCTGCTGCCAGGCCTAAATAGATGCCGGCCAGCAAAGCTGCAACCGGCACAAGGTAAAGCATAAAAGAAATAAAGAGGATTTGACGATCATCGGTCTCAACTATTACCCGTTGGCCGCTTTTCGCCTGAATGGGGTTTAAGGCTTCCACCGTTAAGTCACGCTTGCCAGAACCACTTAAAATACCACATTTACCACAGCTTTCACAGGTTAGATGTCGTTGCAAATTAACTGTTGCGATATTATTTGTGGTTTTTATTACCAGTCCGAACTGTTCCATGAGGTTAACCTCCCACCGAAGCAGCCGGGCAACAATAATGCCCTGCTGTAGAGTAATCTTAGCATAACCACCAGCGACCGACAAGCAAGAAGAAACAATGAAATTCCAAGCAGAGAGCAGGGTTTTTCCGGTTCTTAAAAAAACTAAAAAAGACAGGGAACCTTAGGTTCCCTGTCTTCCTGATGTTCTTCAACTCAAATTGCCTTAGGCAAACGCTTCCGGAATATCTTTTAAAACGGCGTAACTGAAGACCGGCCCGTCTTTACAGACATACATGCCACCGGCGTTGCAGCGTCCACATTTTCCAATGCCGCACTTCATCCTGTTTTCCAAAGTAGTATAGATCTGTTCATCACTGAACCCAAGTTTTTTCAGGTTTTCCAAGACAAAGCGGATCATGATCGGCGGACCACAGGTAACGGCAACTGTATTTTCCGGCGCAGGATTAAGGTCGAGCAGCATCTGTGGTACAAAGCCGACATTGTGGCTCCAGTCTTCCTCCTCGATATCGATGGTCAGGTGGCAGGATAGATCATCGCACTTACTCATCTCATCAAACTCACCCTTAAAGCAAAGGTCGCCGGAAGAGCGGGCACCGTAGATCATGGTCAGCCCGGCATACTTTTCGCGATTCGCTTTTACATATTCAACGATTGGTCTGAGCGGGGCCTGCCCGATCCCACCACCGATGGTCAGGATCTTTTTACCCTGCCAGTCGTCAACTGGAAAACTGTTGCCGTAAGGGCCACGGACCGTAATCTTGTCGCCAGTTTCAAGTTTATGCAGAGCCTGGGTAACTTTACCCATTTTCATGACCGAGAACCGCAAAAACTTACCCTCTGTTGGCGAACAGGAGATGGAGATCATGCTCTCCCCTTCGCCCAGCACACCGATCATGGCGCATTGTCCCGGTTTATGGCTCCAGCTGTCGCGTACGGCCGGATCATCAAAAACAACTTTGAAGGTTTTAATGCAGCGGTCGCCGCCTGTTTCATACCAGTTATCCTCTATCGTTGCAAAATAGGGGATATAAGGATTATCAGCGGTCATTATAGAGCCTCCTTCACCCGTCTTAGAATTTCAACGATGTCGATATTGACAGGGCAGAGGTTGATACACCGCCCGCAGCCAACACAGGCAATTACATCGAATTTATCGACAAAGTAATTGTACTTATGGTTAATTCGGTTCCTGGTTCTTTCGCGACGGGTTGGTCTGGTATTGTGCCCCGAAGTATGCAGGGTGTACTCTTCAAACATACAGGAATCCCACATTCGGCAACGTCGCCCCTCGAATCCCTCCACCTCGTCCTGGATATCGAAACAGTGGCAGGTGGGGCAAAGGTAGGTACAAGTCCCGCAACCGATACAGGATGCAGATACACTCTTCCAGAGTGGATCTTCCCACAGGCCTGGTAGCCCTTCCGGAATACCATCGTGATCTACGGTTCGCCTGATCTTCGCTCCGGCATCGGCCATTAGCTTATCTTTAGCTTTGACGGCGCTGGCATCAGAGTCGGTAAGCAGCTCCTTTGTCTCCGCAATTAATGTTTCACCCTTGACTGTTACTGCCTCGAGCAGGAAGCGGTCACCAAGATCATAGATCAGCAGGTCGAGCCCTTCACTGGAATCAGGCGCACCACCAACGGAGGAACAAAAACAGTTTAAGCCCGGTTCAGTACAGGCCAGGCCAACTAAAGTGACCAGCTCGCGCCTTTTCAGGTAGTAAGGATCATCGTAATCCCACCGGAAAAGCTTCTCAATGATCTTCATCGCCCGGGCATCGCAGGGGCGGACTCCGAGGAGGACCAATTCTTCATCCATTTTCGGCTCCTCGATCTCCATGTTGCCGACCAGGAAACGATACATTGTTTCGGTTTGAGGAAAAGTAGCTCCCTTGGGTGGTACCCGCGTATTACCGTAATCCAGCGAAACCTCTTCACCCTCTGCTACCGGGGCAAAGCGCATCGCCTCACCATCAAGCTTCGGAGCCCAGAGGTTCTTACCGGTCAACTTTTTAACAAATTCAGGCCATTTTTCTTTATTTAAAAGCATCGCTGACATATCACCCACCTCTACAGTATGAAATCCTCGGGATCATCAGGCTTAAAGCTGGCCTGGAACGGCTCGGCTTCGGGATCGAGTCCCGGTTCGAAACCGTATTTTTCCCGAACTTCCCTGGCCATTTTGCGGTTTATTTTGCCCAGGGGGATATTGGCCGGGCAGACCCTCTCACACTCGCCGCATTCGATGCAGCGACCGGCCAGGTGGAAAGCCCGGGAGATATTAAAAGCTGTGTTTTCGGAAAAGTTGACCGCCCGGTTGATCCAGGTCGGATTAAGCCGATCAAGGATACAATCCTGGCAATAGCAAAGCGGGCATACGTTACGGCAGCTATAACAGCGAATGCACTTGTTAAATTGTTCTTCCCAATATTCCCAGCGTCCATCAACATCCTTGGCATCAAGTTCACTAACACCACTATCTTCAGCCGGGGACCATTTTTCAACCTCGGCACCAATCAAATGGTCACTAATGACCGGGTTGGGGTAGCGACAAAGCCGGCATTTTTCGGCCAGTACTTCATCCCTGGGGATTTTAATTTCTTCTCCGCCGCGGACCAGCATAAACCCGTCGCCGTTCCATTTGACCTCGACCGGTTCTTCTGTGTCGCCATATTTCTCCACCAGCAAACTCTGATCAACCACTCCGGGACAGGGACAACCGATGACAATCACCTCTTCCCGGTGAATACCTTTTTCAACCAAAAGCTGCACAACTGCCCTGCTGTCACAACCTTTTACCATCAAGGCAACTTTCCTTTTATCAGCTTCCTGACCACGGGGCAGAGGAGTTTTCTCAACCAGAGTCAGGTAAGTGGTCAGGTTTGCGGTGCAGAGGGGTGAAAAGATCAACTCTGCCACACCTGCGGCATCTTCGACAAAAACCGGGGCCACCCGGTAGCCATAAGAACCCTTCTTCCATCCGATCAGGTACTTGACGTCATCCCGGGCCACAACTTCTGCTGCAGTTTTTCGTAATTGTTCCAAATCCATCTTCTAATTACCCCTCCTACCAGTCGATCTGCCGGCGCCTGAAACCTTCAAACGGCCCTGCTTCACGCGCATCTTCGACGGTTTTTTCCACAACTTCCTTCCATTTGTGCCCCTCAGATGCTGATACCCAACTCATGTGAAACCTTTTAGGGTCGACGCCGACAAACTCCATCAAGTCCTTTAGCATCCCCAGACGGCGCCGGGCATAGAAGTTGCCCTCCATATAATGGCAATCACCGGGATGGCAACCTGAAACCAATACTCCATCGGCTCCCTGTTGCAGGGCGTTCATCACATAAAGCGGATTAACCCGCCCGGAACACATCACCCTGATCACCTGGATATTAGCCGGGTACTGAACCCGGCTGGTGCCGGCCAGATCCGCACCGGCGTAGGAACACCAATTGCAAAGGAAAGCTACAATGTTAGGCTCGTAATTATCGCTCATTTAAAGACCCCCAATGCCGCGATCTGCGGTAAGATCTGGCGATCACGGAAGGATTTCGGCTGGATTGAATCAGAAAGACAACCGGGCGAACAGGATCCGCAGCCCTTGCAGAGGGCTTCGTTGACTCTGGCCACCTCAACTTCATGGCCAAACCGGTTGACCGTAACCAGCTCAATAGCAGTATAGGGGCAAATATTAACGCAGAAACCACAACCCCTGCAAGTTGATTCATCAACAGTGGCCACCTGGGCGCTGATCACTACCTTGCCCCTGGCCAAAGGAATCATCGCCGAAGAGGCTGCTCCCTTGGCCTGAGCTACTGTATCGGGAATATCCTTTGGCCCCTGGCAACAGCCGGCTAAAAAAACCCCATCAGTAGCGGTATCAACAGGCCGCAATTTGGGATGAGCTTCAAGGAAAAAGCGGTCTGGCGACTGCGACAGGCGCAGCAGTTCCATCGTCTGGCGCATATCGGCTCGCGGCTCCAGACCAACACCAAGCACAACCAGATCGACTTCATCTTCGAGCGGAGTTGCTGTTAAAGTATCTTCCACTTTAACCACCAGCTTGTCGCCTCGCTTGAAAATCTCGGACGGATTACCGCGGATATAGCGGACATTTTCCCGACGAACCCGATCATAGAACTCTTCGAAACCTTTACCGAAAGCCCTGACATCCATGTAATAAACCCGGATATTGGCATCGGGCAGTTTATCCCTTAAGAGGTGAGCCTGCTTGGCTACATACATGCAGCAAACCCTGGAGCAGTATTCGTTCCCTACGCTTTCATCGCGGGAACCGACACACTTGATAAAGGCAACCTCTTTCGGCTCAATTTCCTCTTTGCCATTAAAGATTTTAATTTTTCCCCCGGTCGGACCGGAAGCTGAAACAAGTCGCTCCATTTCCATGCCGGTGATCACGTTCGGATAATCGCTGTAACCATATTCCGGTTTGCGCGATGCATCAAAGGGATCAAAACCGGTAGCGACAATTACGGCTCCGACTCTAAATTCCACGGTTTCATCAACCTGATCGAAATTGATCGCTCCAGCCTGACAGACCTCGGCACATTTCGGGCCTTTGCCGCATTTACCCTTGGTCAAGTAAAGACAGCTTTCCGGATCAATGGTATACTTGGCCGGCACAGCCTGGGGAAAAGGCAGGTAAACCGCCGAGCGTTTGCCCATACCCATATCGAATTCACTGGGGAAGCGATCTTTCACCCGGCACTCCGCCGCACAATCCCCGCAACCGGTGCATTTGTCAAAATCGACATAACGTGCTTTTTTCCGCACCTTGATATCAAAATTGCCAATATAGCCTCCAATCTCCTCCACTTCGGAGTAGCTTAATAGCTCAATATTGGGATGGCTGGCACAGTCAACCATCTTCGGGGTCAGGATACAGGCCGAGCAGTCAAGGGTTGGAAAGGTCTTATCCAGCTGGGCCATCCTGCCGCCGACCGACGGCGTTTTTTCAACCAGGTAAACCTTGAAGCCCGCATCGGCAATGTCCAGCGCTGCCTGAATGCCGGCGATACCGGCACCTATCACCAGGGCCGAGGGTTCAGCGTCAACCTCTTTCGATTCAAGAGCCTCAAGCAACCTTACTTTTGCCACGGATGCGGCGACCAGCTTTTTAGATTTTGCTGTCCCTTCATCGATATCATGGTGCACCCAGGAGCACTGTTCCCTGATATTGGCCATCTCCAGATAGTAGGGATTGATCCCCGCCTCCTTAATGGCCTTGCGAAAAGTGGGCTCATGCATGCGCGGAGAACAGGATGCGACGATGACCCGGTTTAAACCATGTTCCCTGATGTCATTTTTAATCAGGGACTGACCGGGATCAGAACACATATATGAATAGGTGCGTGCCACCTCAACATTGGGCAGCTTCAGAGCATAATCTGCAACTGTCTCAACGTCTACTGTCGCTGAAATATTAATCCCGCAGTGACAGACATAGACGCCAATTTTCGGTTTTTCCGTCATCTGGTTATTCATCCTCCTGTCAAGATTGCCCCTCGTTTAAGCTGACCATTAACCTTTTAGCTCTTTCAGCTTTTCGGTCAGCTTGGGCACAATCTTAAACATGTCGTCAACAATGGCGTAGTCGGCCACAGAAAAGATCGGGGCCTCGGGATCCTTATTAATTGCTACAACCGTTTTTGCGCCTTTCATCCCTGCTATATGCTGGAAGGCTCCGGAGATACCCATGGCAATGTAGAGTTTAGGCTTGACCGCTTTGCCTGAAGTACCAACCTGGCGATCATGAGGAATCCAACCGGCGTCAGTTGCCGCACGAGAACCAGCTATGTCGGCCTTAATCGCCTTAGCCAGCTCTTCAACCAGCGGCAGGTTTTTATCTTCCTTTAAACCGCGACCCACAGCAACCAGAATATCCGACTGGGTAATGTCAACGTCGCCCACTTCGGCTTCAACGTACTCGATAAATTTTCGGTAAGAAAGATCTTCTTTAAGCGGTGAATCAAGCTTTTCGACCGAACCGCTGGCTGAAGCATCGGGCGCTTCCACTGCTCCCTCGCGGAAAGTCAGCAGGTACGTAGCAGCCGGTTTGAACGCCATTACCGCATTAGCCTTGCCGGAATATAACTGACGTGTAGCTTTAAGCGTACCGCCTGCATATTCGAGGCTGATCGCATCAGCAACCAGGGGCAGTTTCTTTTCTATAGCCAGTGCCGGCATAAAATCAACACCCTGAGCAGTATGACCGGTCATCACTACTGCCGGTTTCAGATCATCAATCAGGGCCGAGAGGACTTTTTGATATTTATCTGCATTAAAATCCTTGAAGAGTGGATCATCGACAACCAATACTTTAATACCAAAAGCTGCCATTTTCTTGGCCAGTTCATCCATCCCACTGCCGATTAACAGAGCCACTACATCAGTGCCCATCTGCTCGGCCAATTTGGGGGCAACGGCCATCATTTCGTAAGAAACATCCCTTAAAACACCCTGGCGGTGTTCCGCCAATACTAAGATGCTACCCATTATACAAGGCCTCCTTTAACCAGGATCGACGCCAGTTTTTCTGCTTTTTCATCCGGTTCGCCTTCAATAAATTCAGCGGATGAAACTACATCGGGGATGTACAGCCGCTCAAGAACTACCATAGAAGCTTCAGCGCTGACTGCAGAGGCATCAAGGCCCAGGTCGTCAAGACTAGCTACTTTCAACTCTTTCTTCTGCGCCTCCCGAATGCCACGGATTGGAGCATAACGCGGTTCGTTGATTCCAGTCTGTATGGTCAGCACTGCCGGCAGTTCGACCTCCACAACTTCCATCAGGCCACCTTCAAGTTCGCGGTAAGCCTTCACTTTATTACCGCCAAGGACTTCCACTTTCTTAACCATCGAGGCATGGTTGACACCAAGCTCTTCTGCCAAAGCCACACCGGTAGACATTTGCCAGTCATCACTGGCCATGCAACCGGTCAGCACCAGGTCAAATTCCTGGCCCTTGATTGCGCCGGCCAGCACCTTGGCCACCATCAGCGGATCATAACCGGCAATGCGTTCATCTTCGATGCGCACTGCCCGATCGCAACCCTTGGCCATCGCCATGCGGATCATCACATCCGATTGTTTCGGACCGATCGATAATACCGTAACATCGCCCTCGCTGGCTTCCTTCATTAATACCGATTCCTCAACAGCATAGTTGTCAGCATCATTAATATCAAAAGAAAAACGACTGCTGTCAACCGATACGCCATCGGGATTGACCTTTACTTCCGCTTCGGAAGTATCGGGCACATACTTGATACAAACAAACATTTTCATCGTTCTTTCCACCTCCTGCCAAAATTAAAAAGCAATTTAAGCTTCTACAAATTCACCCAGAAGTTCCATGATCTCTGCCACCCGCATCTCTTCCTCGTAGCCAAGCCCTTTCATGGCATCCTCCAGGGTTAAAACACAAAACGGACAGGCAACTGCTACGATATCGGCATTCAGCTCTTTAGCATCCTTGATCCGTGTTTCTGCCAGTCGCTCTTTTTTTGATGTCGACTCGACCCACATTTTGCCTCCGCCGCCTTCGCAGCATAATGAACGCTCACGCCGGCGATCAAACTCCAACAGCTCAACACCGGGAATACTCTTTAATAGCTGCCGCGGCTCATCATAGACATCACCCTGTTTCCCAAGATAACAGGGATCATGAAAAACTATCTTTTTCTGAAGATCGCCCTTCCAGGTCAATTTGCCTTCCCTGAGCAGCTCTTCCAATAGCTGAGTATAATGTAAAACCGGCATTTTCAAATCAGGATATTGTTTGCGGTAAGTTGTAAAACAGTGAGGCGAAAGAGTAATCAGACGGGTAGCGGAAAACTCATTTAAAAACGCCGTATTGTCTTCAACCAGCATCTCAAAGAGACCCTCTTCCCCGAGGGTATAGACCTCACTACCGCAACAGATTTCACTATCATCAAGAAAAGCATAATCAATCCCGGCTTTGTTCAGAATGCGCACCAGGTTCTTGGCAATCGTTTGAACCCGGGGATCATAAGCGATCGTACAACAGACAAAAAAGAGGTTTTCGACCGGAACACCAGGCTCGGCAATTTTTACATCCAGGCCTTCCATCCAGTCACTCCTTGCCGCTCTCGCTTTCTCCCAGGGGTTACCCTCCAGAAGAACACTTTGCAGAGCATCACGAACTGTCGGTTCTACTTTTCCGCTTTCAACAATCATGGTTCGTAAACCCAGTAGTACTTCAAGCGGTTTTAAACCTTTGGGGCAGCGCACCGCACAGGTGTGACAGGCAGTACAATCCCAGATTTCCGCCAGTCGGGCAAGTTCTTCAAGCTTCTCCTCATTGTAGGCATCATATACAAAGCGGCGAACATTAAGGTCCGCCCGCACAGTAACCGGGCAACCCCCTGTGCAGCGTCCGCATTGGATACAACCCAGCAGATCATATCTTTCGGTGAATGTCTGGCTTTCAATACTCATTAGCATACCCCGCATCATAAAAAAATGTTAAATTCTGCTTCTCCGGCAGCAAAGTGACAACTCCGGACAATTAATAGCCTAATGATCGCCCCGGCTACACCTCCCTGTGATTAATTATAAAATTGTGTGATAATTTCATAAAAATATAACCATATTG
>VGTO01000046.1 GCA_016874655.1 Bacillota bacterium
CCGCTCAGTCAATTCAGATAGCAAGCTACCCAAATCGCTTCGCTCGACTTGCATGTGTTAAGCACGCCGCCAGCGTTCGTCCTGAGCCAGGATCAAACTCTCCAGTTTATATTTGCATACAAACTTTTCACACTCGTTTTTTCCTGGCTTTAATTACTTAAAAAGATCGCAAGAGTCCTCCTCCACCAGATTCTCACCCGGTAGGAGACCCTTTTTACCTTTTCCTGCTCAGTTTTCAAAGAACGAAAATTCACCTTGCTGTGTCGGCCTGTCTCGCTTCCAGCTGTCTGGAAGGGCCGAGCACGACCTTTAAATGATAGCATGGTTCATTTACACTGTCAAACACTTTTTAGGTCTTTTTTAAGAAAAAATTAAATTTCTTTTAAGAACCAGTGAAAGCCCTTTGAATAAGGGCTTTCAATGCAATTATCGAACGGCGGAATAAGGGGGCAAAACGGCAACTCCCCGGGCTGTTTAATCAGAAAGCGGTTTCGGTTTGAGGGTAGGGAAAAGGATTACATCACGAATAGAGATGTTATCAGTTAAGAGCATCACCATTCGGTCGATACCAATGCCAAGGCCACCAGCCGGTGGCATACCGTACTCCAGAGCATGGATAAAGTCCTCGTCCATCACATGAGCTTCATCATCTCCAGCCTCGCGTTTGGATAGCTGTTGCATAAAGCGCTCGCGCTGGTCGATCGGATCGTTAAGCTCAGTAAAGGCGTTAGCAATCTCCCACCCGGCAATAAAAGCTTCAAAACGAATGGTCAGGCGGGGATCGGAATCCATCTTTTTGGCCAGTGGAGATACTTCCACCGGAAAACCGGTGATAAAAACCGGTGATAGAAGCTGTTCTTCACAGAACTCTTCAAAAAAAAGATAAAGGATGTCACCCCAGCTCATCCCCTTATCCAGTTCCAGTCCGGCCTTGCGGGCCGCTTCAAAGGCAGCCTGGCCGTCAGCAAGTTTGGAGAAATCAACACCGGAATACTTGCGCACCGACTCGATCATCGTTTCGCGCGGCCAGGGAGGGGTCAGATCTAATTCCTTACCCTGAAAAGTTAATTTACCTGTGCCGAGCACTTTAACAGCGATTTGATAGATCAGGTTTTCAGTGATCCACATCATATCTTCGTAATCGGCGTAGTTCTGGTAGATCTCAACTGAGGTGAACTCGGGATTATGGATCGTCGAAATGCCCTCGTTGCGGAAGATCCGCCCGATTTCGTAAACTTTGTCCAGACCGCCAACCAATAGCCGCTTTAAGTGAAGCTCGGTGGCAATACGCAAGTAGAGCCTGATATCAAGAGCATTGTGATGAGTAACAAACGGTCGGGCCAGAGCCCCACCGGCAATGGTCTGCATGATCGGGGTTTCAACCTCAAGAAAACCCCATTCATTTAGCAACTCGCGCATAGTCGAGATGATCCGGCTACGCTTGATAAAGGTTTCCTTAACTTCCTGGTTAACGATCAAATCGACATAACGTTGGCGGTAACGAAGCTCAATATCTTTCAAACCATGCCACTTTTCAGGTAGCGGCCGTAAAGCTTTGGCCAGGTAGGCGAAGTCAAGCACTTTAACAGTAACCTCACCTTTCTGGGTACGAAAAACTTCTCCCCTGACCCCGATGAAATCACCAATATCAAAGAGGTCAAGCAACTCATATTTTTCAGGTCCCAGCTGGTCCTGGCGCAGATAAATTTGAATCTTCCCCCGGTAGTCCTGCAGGTGGGCAAAAGATGCTTTACCATGAGAGCGGATTGAAATCAAACGGCCGGCAACAGTTACCTCTTTACCCTCCAGCTGATCGAAACGATCAGCTATAGCTACAGAGTAATGGTCAGCCTCAAATTTGCTGCCAAATGGTTCAACCCCTTTTGCGCGTAGAGCCTCCATCTTTTGCCTTCTAATCTGTAATAGCTCGCTTAGCTGCTGTTGTTCCTGCTCCATGTTTAGACCTCCGGGGTTACAGTTTTTAAGGTGCTAGGAAACCGCTTCAATCCGGTACTTAAATATTCCTGCCGGAACTTTTACCTCGACAACTTCCCCTGCAGCGAGACCGATCAAAGCTTTACCAACAGGCGATTCGTTAGAGATTTTCTTCTCCGTCGGGTCTGCTTCAGCTGTGCTGACAATGGTGTATTCGTATTCCTGGTTCAGATTAAGATCGATCAGTTTAACAGTTGAACCGAGAGCAATATTAAAATCAGCCGTGTCGCTTTTTTCCAGCAGCCTGGCCCGCCGCAACATCTTTTCTAAGGTAATTCTCCTACCTTCGATAAAGGCCTGCTCATTCTTGGCATCTTCATACTCCGAATTGTCGGTTATGTCGCCAAATGAAATTGCTTCCTTAATACGGGCGGCCACCTCCTTGCGCTTGACCGATCTTAAATGGAACAGTTCATTTTCCAGTTTATCCAAACCATCTTTAGTTAACAGTAACTCATCATTGTTCTCCACGTCGGTAACCCCCTTACTTCTCAGTAATCCTCAATTTGTATTTCATGTTTTTACAGCTATTTAGCTCTAAAGTTGACCGTTTCTTAGTTGTTAAAATAAATAACGGCTTCATCCTACAACGAAGCCTGGACCGTTATTGCAGAACCCGGCTAACCTGACTCTGCAATAAATAAACCGCAATTTTTGCTATATTATAAGGCGTTCTCAAGGTGTTGTCAAGCCAAAGGACCACCCAATGAGTGTTTCCCGACCACAAGTTTCCCGACCACAGCCCTCTGCCGTCGGAAGTGAAGATTGGGTCTAACCCCTAAGCAGTTCTTTTGAGCGCTTCGTTGCCGCAATCACGGCTTTGATCAGGCAACTTCTGAAACCTGATTCCTCAAGAACCAGCATCGCCGAGCTGGTGGTGCCGGCCGGTGAAGTTACTATATTACGCATTTCCGCCGGATGGTGTGTATCTCGTTCCAGCATTTTAGCCGCACCAATCACGTTCTGAACCACCAGCTTTGAGGCCACATCACGCCTGATCCCGATTGAGACCCCGGCATCGATCATCGTTTCAATAAATAGATAAACATAAGCCGGGCCGGTTCCGCTTAATCCGGTTGCTGCATCCATCAAGGTTTCGGGGAAGCGGATAATCAGGCCAAGCGGTTTGAGCAGTTTTTCGACTTCCTTTCTTTCGTCGTCAGTTACCGTAGTTCCAGTGCTGATCACTACCACTCCCTCACCGATCAGGCAGGGGGTGTTGGGCATCAGCCGAATCACTTTGGTCCCTTCAGGCAAATATTTCTCAATAAAGCTGACCGTAATGCCGGCGGCAATCGAGATGATAATCTGATCTGGGCGAACCAGGCTTTTTATACTGTCTAGCAGACTGCCGGCATCCTGTGGTTTTACCGCAATAAATAAAAAGCGGCATTGCTGAGCGATCATCTCCAGGCTTTCCGCCGTAATGCTTTGCAGTTCGGTTGCCAATAGTGCTTCCCGCTCCTTATTTAGATCATAAACATAGACCGCTGAAGGCTTTATCCCCCCTTTTGTAACTATTCCCCTGGCCAGGGCAGATCCCATTTCGCCGCAACCGATTAAGCCGATCCTCTCCGTTTCCATCTGAATCTACTCCCTTTTTAGTTTCTGGGCTGTATTCTACAGTAATGATTGTCTGGATACAATATAAAAAAGGACGGTTTTCCCGACCCTGTAACTGGATGAACATCAAGATCAAGCAATTAATCAGAGATCCAGGATGCGCGGCTTAAGATCGAGTTCAACCAACAGATGGTTGTAATGTTCTTCAGTCAGCTCCTGATTACCACCGGCCATGCAGACCAATAAGGCTTCCATTACATTGGTACCAAAGGAACGTCCTTCCATCTCCGGTGTGGTAGTAATCAGGGTTTTAACCTTACTGTTCCTTAAAAAATCAACGTCGGAAAGGGTCACAGTATTTGTAATAATCGTTTTGCCGGGCAGCTCAGCAGGCATGTAACGATGAATAAAATGAAAATCCCCGGCAATAATGTCATTCTGTTCAAAATACCGGGGGAAGCGTGGCTTGTTGACAGTTTGCTTATCGCCTGTAGGATAGATCATCGTAAAGGGGAGCTGGCAAACCAGAGGAGCAATCAACCTGGCAATGACCGCCAGGGTATTAAGCGACGTTAGCGGAACGGGCAATCCCAGAACGTAGGGAATGTCTCCATAAGTCATGATAGCGCCGGCTTTTTCCAGGGCCTGGGCCATGCCAAGCCGATCCATAGCGCTCATCAGCAATACCTTACGCGGCTCCCGAAAAAGATCCGTATGCTCGGCGAGGTATTCGATCGCCCTTCGTTCAAGGGTATTTTTGAGCCCCGAACCATCAACTATCGGGGTTTTCCTGGCGGCCTTGATAATTCGTTTTGCATCCCTGAAGGTATAGCGCCGATCGACAGCATATACGTAAATATCCATGCCACCTAAGCCGAAAGCGTCCACTTTGCCGTCCAGCTCGGAAATTTTTTCAACCATCTTTCGCATGTTGCCGTTGGTGCCGATTCGTTCGATTTTATACTTCTCGCCTTTTAATTCAACCGTGACAACATGATCTCTTGTTGATGAACCTAAGCTGATACCGACAACATACTTCAATTTACTCGTTCCCCTTTCTAATCTGCATGACCTGTTCAAGTACATCCTGTAGCTGTTGCAAGTCGATCGAACGATCTTCACTAATCGGTGTAGACCCAAGGCTGATGTAAATAATCTGCAGATCAAGCAGCGCTTCGGCCAGATGAAACCACTTTTCCGAGGTAATCATGATCAGGGTGTCATATTCGCGTAGGCGGGTTACGATCTCCAGCATCTTGTTAAAAAAATCAAGCGCCTGCTGATCCTGAACCAGTGCCCACCGCTCCCGATCATTGAGCAGCATTGAGAAATCAATACCATAATCCCTGCAAATCTTAGTCAGTTCACTGCTGTTAGCCAGGGGAAAGCCGATTACCGCAACCCGCCGGCCTTTTCTGATCTCGCCGATCGACTCCAGTCTGGAGATAAAACTACGGTCAAGATGCAATCTGGTGGCAATCTCTTGTTGAGAATGACCTATTTCGCGCATTTCAAGGGCTTTTTCAACCTGGCGCATTACCTTATCGAGGCTAATTAGTTTTTCGCCGATTCTAAAAACGCGCTCGTTTTGCAATTCTAAGCAGCCTCCTGCGCAAAAATGTGCACATATATGTGATCAACAGCATTTTAGCACTTCTCCATCGCCGATACAATTGTTTATTGGCTCTGGTTGGTTCTGGACAGGTCCTCCAAAACGTGCTCCACTTCGGCCAGGGAAGAAGCATAAATCAGTTTTTGCCGGGCCACTGCTGAACAGGGCAATCCCTTTATGTACCAAACACTGTGACGCCTCATCTCGCGGGCAGCCGCAGCTTCTCCTTTTAGCGCTATTAATAGTTTAAAATGTTTAACTATCATCGCAGTTATTTCAGCCAGTGAGGGTTTTGCCGGAAGAGGGAGCCCCTCAAGTTGAGCCAGGATTTCGCTGAAAATCCAGGGGTTACCCCGCGCCGCCCGGCCAACCATAACCCCATCGCAAGAACAGTGATCAATCATGGCCATTGCTGCCCGAGGTGAATCAATATCACCATTACCAATAACCGGAATCGAAACTAACTGTTTGACCTCTTTGATTGCATCCCAGTCCGCTTTGCCACTGTAACCCTGATCGACAGTTCTGCCATGGATTGTGATCAAACTGACCCCTGCTTCTTCTGCGCGTAAGGCAATTTCCGGCAGGGTGTAGGATTGTTCATCCCAGCCTTTACGCAGCTTAACCGTCACCGGGCAGCTGACAGCACCCACCACAGCTTTAAACAGTTCACTGCAAAGCGCCGGCTGGCGCAGCAACGCCCCACCCTCCATATTGCTTGTTATTTTACGGGTCGGACAACCCAGGTTGAGATCAATAAAATCAGGGCCCAGCTTTTCCAGTTTCTCTGCTGCCCGGGCTAAAAAGGCATGCTCAGAACCGAAGAGCTGCAGCCCGAAAGGCCTTTCGGCTTCCGTAAAGTAAAGCAGCGAACGATTGCGGTTGTTAGCGTAAATTAAACCTTTTGCGCTGATCATCTCAGAATAGAGCAGCTGGCAACCCTGTTCTTTGGCCAGGAGGCGAAAGGCATGATTGGTAACCCCGGCCATGGGGGCCAGGGCCAGCCCAGGGCGTAATTGAAAAGAGCCAATTTGCAAGGTCAAAGGAGGTCCTCCTTCCATCAGGTAGAAGGGCAATAGTCATAAACGCATGAGGAGAAATTACGCTTTACTTATTGCTCGGGGAAAAAAGCTAGTCTTATGATTTAAGACGCCCAGGCTTAAGTCGCGTGAGCGGCGCTGCGCCATCATATCCACAAAAGCTTCCAGCCGTGTCTGCACTCCGGTAGCACCGGTTTGTTCATCAATGAATAGAGTAAGCACCGGAATGCCGTATTCTTTGCTGAGACGGGGCACTATGCTTTTAGCCACAATCTCTGGGATACAGGAAAAGGGGGCCAACTGAACCACCCCATCGTAACCCATTTTGGCATAGCGGATAATGTCCCCGACACTGTTCTGGCCGTGACCGCCCACTTTCTGCCCAAGGTAGGGCATAGCCAGCCGCCGGCTACCCTTATCGCCTTTAGTTGAAAGAACATCATGGTGGGTGTAGCCGGCCAGGTAGATACTGCGGCGCACTTCCACCCCCATTTGTCCAAGCATTTCTTCAAGATAAAAGTTTGCAAAGGGCTCCAGTTGGACATAGATCTCGCCGATAATACCTACCTTTAATGGAGAGGGTCGCGCAGGATCAATTGGAACATCCTTTAATATTGCTCTTGCTTCTTCGCCGGCGGTTGCTATCTCAGCCGTAGTTTTTGCCTTCCACATGATCTGTAGTGCCTCTGCAAAAGCTCTGGATGTTGACCCTTTCTTAATTTCAAGCGGCCGTACTTGCTGAGCCATCATTTCAAGCTCGTCCAGAATGGTCAGCTTACCATAGGCTTTCTTGATCGTGCGCATTACTTTCAACCAAGAATTATTACCTTTAAGCTTTTTAAGCTGGCGGTAGAAATGCAAGGGTTTTTTAAGCGGAGGCCAGAAAAAGATGAACTCAAAATTATAGCCGAGATCTTTAAGGATTCGCCGATGCAGCTCCCCGTATAGACCGGCCCGGCAGGGTCCGTAACCACCACCACTGGCTAAAGTATCCGCGCCACGTTCGAGGCCCTCAAGATATGTGCCAAGCACTATTTTAAAGGGAATGCAGGCAAATTCCGGGGCATACTTGGCTCCCCGGGCTAAAGTCTGGCGGGTAGGTCGGGTGGGGGTAATCGACTGGTGCCCAAGATCTTCTAAAATCAGCTCCATAATCGGAGTCAGGGTCCCCATATGGCCGAAAGCTACTTTCACAGAGTCTAGCCTCCACTTAAATGAAGTGCAATAATCTCCACCCCCACCCCAACCCTCCCCCCTCAAGGGGGAGTGAGCTTTCGGTCCTTTTAAATCAGGAGGGAGGGGATGACAAATACTGTCTTCAGCTTATGTTAAATAGCGGCGGGCGAGTTCTTTCAAGAAGTTGGTTTTCAGCCTCAAACTGGCCACATCGGTTCGCTCATTGCGGCCATGGATCGTACTTCTGGCTCCCTGATCAAAACCTGGTGCCATCAAACCGATACCATATGAGGGAATTCCGGCCCCGCGCAAGTACTTAGAATCAGTTGATCCGGAAGAGATAACCGGTAAGCAGATCGTGTCTTTGCCTGTCAAATCTAAAGTAGTTTTCTCCATTAGGCGGTAAAAAGAATCATCGGCACTTGAAAATGTTGGTGCCTTGCACTCAGTAAATTCAATCTCAATATCTTTACTGATAATCATCCGCAGCTCTTTTTCGACATAATCACAATCCTGTCCGGGTAAAATACGGATATCGATATCGGCTTCACAATAATCCGGAACAATATTAGTTTTTGTGCCGCCCCTAATCTGGTTTGGCGAAACTGTCATTCTGGTCATCGAACGAAGGGCTTCAACAAAGGCTTTTTCAAGCGGTAGTTGATCCAGGAGCGCATCAACATCATCAGCGGAACAGGTTATTAGCTCCAGGTTACAGAGTTTAGCAAGGTTTTTTAAAAGCTTTTCAACTTCCGGTACCACTACCACCTCGGCCCGGTAGTTATGCAACCTGCTGACAGCGCGGGCCATTTTAACCACGGCATTGTCGGCCAGGGTAGGGATTGAGCCGTGGCCGGCAACACCATGGGCTTTTAAGGTACACCAGGCTGTTCCTTTTTCGCCGACCTGGATAAAATAAGCAAGCTTTTCGTTAATCAAAATCGGCTGATCTGCACCTTCATTGACGGCATAGTCGGCCTTTATTTTATCCGCTTCCTTTTTGATCAGGTAATCCGCTCCAAGAGTTCCGCCTTTTTCTTCATCTGCGGTAGCGACAATAATAATCTGACCGTTTAGTGGAACTCCTTCGGCTTGCAGCTCAAGAGCGGCAACTACCTGGGCTGCTGTCAGATCCTTGCAATCAAGAGCGCCCCGGCCGTAAATTACGCCATCTTTGACCTCTCCGCTAAAAGGCTCAAAATCCCAGTCATCACCAACCGGCACAACGTCAAGATGAGAAACATAAAGCAGCTTTTTGGAGCCTTTTCCAATGCGGGCTATAAAAGTTCCCCGTCCCGACTCGGGTTCAATGATCTCACTTTCCAAACCGTTATCGCTAAAAAGATTTTTCAGGTATTCAGCCGCAGCTGTTTCATTTCCCGGTGGATTAACCGTATTAATTCTAATCAGGTCGCTCAATATTGACTCTGGCTTCATTTATATTCTCTCCATTCAAAAGGTAAGTAATCCTATTTATTTTTGGCTGCACTATGTTTTTGCCAGGCATGCAACACCAAGGCAACCGCGATTACCCCATAAGCAACAAAAACCCTGAAAAACTCTCCAATTTGGGCATCGCCCAATAAATTTCTTCCGGCAGTCGGGGAAATGATAAAGAGTGTGTGGAACAGAAAAGTGCCTAAGAGAACCTGCCAGATATTCGCCTTAGCCACTGATGCTCCACCAATCAACAACGCTGCCACAGCAAAAAGTCCCACCTGCACATGGCTGCCGTAGGTGTTTAAAGTTCCGATATTTTGAAGCCAGATGATCTGCCCCCAGGCAGCCAGCACGGTTGAAATGATAATGGCTGTGATCCTTATTTTGTCTACATTAATGCCCGAAATGGCAGCAATCTCCATGTTCTGACCAACAGCCCGGATATCCTGTCCCAATTTAGTCTTCATAAAAAAGGTAATTAGTATGCAAAATAGAGCCACTACAATCAAGGTCGATATCGGGATAGTGATACCGGGAAGATCCCTGATCTTGATAATATCATCTAATGCGTATCTAATGCCTACGAGATCTACCGTGTTGCGAACGCCAACCCCTGTTGATAAAATCATCTTTTCATTACGCATTGGGATAATTGATCCAACAAACACCAGGAAAAAGAGCTGCCAGACATAGACAGCAAAAAAGCCAAAGATCATGCTGGTAATCATCTCTTTCCCCTTAGCCCGATTCAGTAATTTACCGGTCAGGTAGCCAAATACAATGGCAAAAGGAACAGCAATGAGAGCCGCTACTGTTACCCCGGTTATACCTGTCACTTCGTAATGAGTGATTATAATCAATCCGATCTGCCCGGCCATTGCTCCCAAAACAATAGCAAAATTCATCCCCATACCGGCCAGAACAGGAATAATTAGCGCCAGAACCAACACCGGGTTGCGGGCCATCCGCATAATAATTTCGTTGATTAAAAACGACGGCTGGAGCCTGGCGTAATAGGCTCCAATAATACAAAGAACCAGAAATAACAGGGGAACAGCAAACTCTATCAGTTTTCGCTTGATCTTGATCAATGGGCTATTTGTATTTGGTTTAAGCTCTTTTTGTTCCGGTATCATTGCTACTCTCCTCCTTCCCACTTGGTCGCCAGTGCGTAAAGAATAACCCCGTTACTGACAATCCCGCGGAAGACCTCGGAAAAACTACCCTCAACGAGAACATTAATGACTGGAGGAGCGACCACTAGCAGGGATTGAAACAAAAAAGTACCTATAATAACATGGGATATTGCTGCTTTCTTTGGCGAAGCACCGCCAATCAGGATTGCCGCAGCCGCCGGGAATGCCATCATTAACGGCCCTTGATAGAGCTGAAGAAAACCATAGCTTTGGGAGTAGACCAGAATTCCGATGCAAGCCAAGATCGTGGAAAGCACTGTGCCAAGGATCCGCATTTTATCGATATTAATGCCACATGAAAGTGCAAACCGGGGATTACTGCCGGCAACATGCATGGCATTACCGGTTCTTGTTTTACCGAATAACCAAACCATAAAACAAAGCAGGCCAAAAAAGAGCAGCAGACCAGTTGGTATTTCTATTTCTCCAATTTTAAAGCCAAGAAAGTCGTTTAAAATTTTATCAAAACTGGAATGCAGCAATATTGTATTTCTTAAACCGGTACCGCCATAAGCCCAAACCATTTCCGGGTTTTTAAAAGGCGCTAGCAGCCAAAAAATACACATACCTGATACCACTGAAAAACCAACATAAGTACCAACGATCATCTCCTGTCCTTTAATCCTGTTCAGGACAAGACCATACAAGTAACCTACGATAATCGCCAATGGTACCGCAATGGCCAGGGCAACGGCAAATGATGCGGCTCCGGATAATTTATATTCAATTGCAACAACTGCTCCGACCAACCCGCACATGATGCCTAAGGGTAAAGCGAGGTTTAATCCTGTTCCTGCCTTAATGGCCGGGATCAGGGCTAACACAAGCACGGCATTCATCCCCACACGGACCAGAAGGCTTCCCGTAAGCATCGGTATTGATAGATCAACTACCGCCGCAGCAATCAGAAATACAAGTAAAAAAATACTAATAATTAATCTCGGTAAACCAATTATATTGTAGGCTAAGTCTAAAATATTTTTCATACCTGATCAGCCCCCTTGTGCTCAAATTCTCCGGCCATCATCAGGCCAAAATCAAGATCCGGTGCATCGGGCGGAAGGACACCCTCTAATCGTCCTTCATAAATAATCGCAATCCGGTCGCAAACAGACCGCAGCTCAGCAAGTTCACTGGATGTCATGACAATTGTTACTCCCAGATCCCGGTTCAGCTGTAGAAGCAAATCAAGAACGATGCGCTTGGCGCCGATATCAATACCCCTGGTCGGTTCGGATACGAAAAGAATGTCCGGCGAAAGGGTAATTGCTCTGGCAATACAGATCTTCTGCTGGTTTCCCCCACTTAACCGTTTGACCAACTGCTGGGGCCCGACACAGCGGATATCAAGATCTTTAATCATCTTTAGAGTATGCTCGTGTATTTTTTTTCTGTCTTCAATGGTCAGTAAAGGAGTGACGCGCTTGAGGAACTTCTTCTGGCTCTGCATCGCAGCGATGATGATGTTATGTTCAATCGATTCGTCCCATAGTAAGCCGACACCACGCCGATCTTCGGATACAAAAGCCATATTTTCCTGTAACATCAGCATGGTATCGCCAAGCGGCAGCGACTTACCCTGTTTTACAAGGCTGCCCGTTGCAGGATACATACCCATGATACCGTTGGCAATGCCAATTTTTCCGTGACCGGCAAGTCCCCCAACACCCAATATTTCACCTTCATAAAGATCAAGATCAAACTCTTTCACTTTTTCACCGGGCATCTCAACCGCTAAGTTTCTAATCTCCAGAATCGGCTTGTTAACCTGGACAGTTTTTTTTCTATCCGCCAACCGGTTAATCTGACGCCCCACCATCAACTCGGCAATTCTTTGAATAGAGGCTTCTCCTCTATTTAAAAGTGCGACCACTTCACCGTCTCGCAACACAGTAATGCGATCACAAAGACTAACCACTTCATCCAGCCGGTGGCTGATAAAGAGAACACCCAAACCGTCGTTAGCCAATTTACGGGCAGTATCTAAAAATTGCTCGGCCTCGCTTTCAGTCAAAACAGCTGTCGGCTCATCAAATACTACAACTTTAGTATTTTCTTTATCAATTTCTCTTGCCACCTCGATAAACTGCATGTAACCAACAGGAAGCCCGCCTACAGGCATCATTTCGTCGAAGGACATCCCCAGGCGATCCAGAGAAGCCCGCGCATCGTGCCTGTTTCTCTGCACATCAATTGTTTCCATTTTCTTCCCAATTAGTCTACTGATCACATTTGGTTTGGTTCGTTCCCGGTTAAGTTTTATATTCTCAGCGACAGTAAAACCGGGAATAAGCATAAATTCCTGGTGAACCATGCCAATTCCGTAATCCATTGCTTCTGACGGGCAGGTAAAACAAACCTGGTTACCTTCCAGGACAACATCACCTTCGTACCCTCCGGTCTGCTGAATAACCGGCATCCCAAATAATATATTCATCAAGGTGCTCTTGCCGGCGCCATTCTCACCGACCAGGCCGTGAATTTCGCCTTTTTTAATTTCCAAACAGACATCTTTTAAAACCCGGTTGCCATAATATGATTTGCATATTTTATCCAGCTTTAAAAGAGATGTGCTTTCCATCTTACCTACCTCCAAACTGAAACATAGGGTTGCCTGAGGCAACCCTATGTTTGATAGAACCCTCAAAAACAAACAATTAATTATTCGCCAAAAATAATGGAATCGCCAACGAACATAAGGAAGTTGGGCGCAGCATCCAGACCGTTAAGAATAACGGGGCCTTTTGCTGCAGCAGACATGGTTTCGGTATACTTATCAAAGTCCTGCTTGCCAACTTCACCCTTGGCATAGAGCATCGCATACTCTGCAGAGCCATGAATGATAGCCATGTTGCAGGGCACTCTCCAGGTTGCAAAACGACCGGCGCCACCGCCCTCAACAACTTTGGCTTCAATCTGCTCGAGAATGTAAGCTACATCGCCGGCCTTATCTTCGGGAATTTCAATACCCAAAGCACCAGGGTAAGCATGGTAAGGGCTCGGGCAGCACTGCTCAGCATAAATTCCTCCGCCATCAAGAGCCATCCTGATCAGCGGTTCCTGCATTGCGCAGTTGGTACTGAAGAAGTTGGTGTTAGCACCGTACTTTTCAATCTGGCGGGGAACATCTTCCAAAATAAACTGCTGAGCCCCAGGAACACCAGCATCACCAGTGGGGTCGGGAGCTTCTACTTCTACAAAGGCGACACCAAGTTTTTCGCATTCATCACGGAAGATATCACGTCTCTGGGCTAAAAGCTCATATGACATGTGACGCGGGAAAGAATAGTGGATAAAGGTTTCTGCACCCATCTTCGCCGCCAAGGCAACGATAGTTTCACCCCGGGCCAGATCATCAGGGTTAATGCAGATATCAGCTGATGATGCGATTACTTCCGGATCTTCATGGGGAACACCGGCTATGAACAAGATATCATCGCGATTTTCCTTGATGATATCGATGGCAGCCTTAGTCCCTGGTACAGCCTGGCAAATAACGATTGCCTTCATTTCCGGATCAGCAGCCAGACTAACGATGTTAGCGATGGTGGTTTCCTGTTCATCCATGAACTTGTCGGGGTAAGTCATGTGGACAACAACATCCGAGCCGTATTTCTCAACCAGCTCGACCGCTGCCATGAACTCTTCCTCACCCTGTGAAACAGTACCGGTCATGATTCCGATTTTGTAGCCTAGTGCTGCTTCTTCACCCTCGGGCTCTTCGACAACTGCGTCGTCAGACGCGCCGCCACAACCAAAAACAAACAAACTAAAAACGATAAGCAATGTTAAAACTAAAAGCTTTTTCAATTTTAAACCCCCTTGTTATATTATTAAAGCAACGTACGTAATTCGCTGCTTTTAACAATACTCCTCCTAAACTGAAAAAATTTCTTTCCTGAACTGTTGGTCAGGCTGATCTACTGAATCTTCCCACTTACCACAGCGTCCGCCCCAGCGAGCCAGGAGCTTGCCGTCCAAGCTGAGGTTCACAATTTCACAGATGTTCGGGCAGCCATCACAGATAAAGGCTGTCGATTTATAATGAAGGTTGCTGAGGGCAAAGCCCCTGAAAAGGGTTACCGCATCACTTTCCGTCACCCTGCTCTTGGCCAAAACGGCAGCGCCCAGCGCCCCCATTACATGAAAATGTTCAGGCACAATTATTTTCTGCCCGAGCGTCTTTTCAAAAGCAGCCCTGATCCCCTTATTGGCAGCAACGCCCCCCTGGAATACCACCGGGTCCAGAATCTCCTTGCCCTTGCCAACATTGTTGAGGTAATTGCGCACCAGGGCATCACAGAGCCCGGCAATGATCTCTTCCAGACCGTGACCGGTCTGCTGCTTATGAACCATATCCGATTCGGCAAAAACCGAACAACGCCCGGCAATGTGCACCGGTTGTTCCGCTCTTAGGGCAATCGATCCAAACTCTTCAATCGGGATCCCGAGACGGGCAGCCTGATGATCAAGAAAAGATCCGGTGCCAGCCGCACAAACCGTGTTCATGGCAAAATCAACGACCACTCCGTGCCGCAAAATAATCAGCTTAGAATCCTGCCCGCCAATCTCCAGCACCGTCTGCACACCTGGCACAACCAGGTCTGCCGCAACCGCATGGGCCGTAATCTCATTTTTTACAACATCAGCACCAACCGCTACTCCAACCAGGCTGCGGGCGCTGCCGGTAACACCTACCCCGGCAACTGCTGAGCCGGATGGCATTTTGGGCTCGATCAGCTTCAGCCCCTCCTGCACCACCTGAATCGGCTGGCCGCGGGTTCTTAAATACTCGTAGGCCAAAACCCGGTCATCCTGATCACTTAAAACCAGGTTGGTGCTGACTGAACCGACATCAATGCCGAGAAATACATTTCCCATCTGAATTTATCCCACCCTAACCGGCGCTTTTTTAATTTTAAGCATATCAATAAAAGCTTCCACCCGGGTCTGCACACCGCCCTCGCCGGTATGTTCATCGATCGCCAGGCTTAAGAAAGGCAGCCCCGCCCTTTTAGCTTCAATTTCTAAGGTTTTATCCACCATAGCATCCGGGCCGCAGCCAAAAGCGGTGATGTGGATGATGCCGTCAACTGCAGTTTTAGCGTCGATCAGGTGCAGGCCCGCCCAGCAAACCTGGTTGCTGTAATACCAGAAAAAGTTTTGCGGCATCACTTTCGAAAACCGCCGCATGATCTTGCGGGGAATCTGCTCATAGGTAACCACTTCAACGCCAAGTTTTACAAGCTTCTGATAGATGCCGGCGCTGATGTAGGGGTCGAAAACTGCATAGGGGTAGCCAAGCAGGGCAACAGCTACTGAATCTTCTTCTTGTTTCAATCCAGGCTGAGCCGGAGCCCTGCCTTTTTTAATCTCATCCCGGCTGAAAACCACTTCGAGTGCCGCAGGCGGTTTCAGGCCACTACGCAACAGTTTCTGATACGATCTCTGCTTTTTCAGGGCGCTTAATGCAGCCCGACCAATAAGCAGGGGATTTCTTACTCCCAAGGCCGCTGCAACCGCGTAAAAAAAACGCCATAAACCACCGGGCAAGCCACTACGATTATAACGACTATCAACCAGGGGCGGCAGAGCTTCGTCAATAAAGCGCACCATATCCGGCAAGCCTAAAAACTTGGGGCAAAAGGTGGATTTACCGTCCGCGCTGACCATGCGGGGCGCAAAGATATAATCAACCCGTCCGGCAAGATCGAGCACGTGGCCATGATATACCTTAATCGGGATACAGGCGTCGTTAACCGTCTCCTTAATGCCATCTTCCAGGATTTTTCGGTTCGTAGGGCTGGAAACAATAACTGCAAAACCTAATTCTTCAATAAACTCCTTCCAGAGGGGGAAGAAAGAGTAGTATGAAAGGGCGCGGGGGATGCCCACCCTTTTTAGCGGCTTCAAGTTATACACCTCATCAGTATAAAGCTATAAAACAGGCAAAGGGATGTCACTGACATCCCTTTCATTGTACAGATTAAACTAAAAAAACAAAAGGATTTTTATCAAATTATTTCAGCAACAGCTGTACTGCACTAACTAATTTTCTTTAAATCACGAACCACCATATATCTGATCGAAAGAGCAACCGCCAAAAATATCCCTATAAATATAACCGCATTAAGCATGTGACAGATTCTCCCTTCGTAAACTCCTATGCAAAGCTAACGCTGCCTGTTTTTAAGATCCCAGTGGATTAGCAACCTGACCCCCCAGGAAATAAGAAGTATAATGCCGATAATCACTACATACTGCACAAGGCTACCGCCTTTCCGAGGCTAAGGCTACTGAAGATTTTTTGAAAATTAGATAGCAAGTCACTTTCTTTTGAACATTATAACGAAGCGAAGAAGATATGTCAATACAATTGCAAATTATTTGACAAGTTAATTTTTTCTCAAACAGAATTGGCAAAAAGCCAGCGAAGATCACTGGCAAAAATCATCCTATTGTCCAGCTGAAAGTGCTGTGCTATAATTTTAGACACAACAGCGGGGCGTAGCGCAGTTTGGTAGCGCGCTTGGTTCGGGACCAAGAGGCCGGAGGTTCAAATCCTCTCGCTCCGACCAGTACATAAAGAGAGTTTGGGAGACACATAATCTTCCAAACTCTTTTTAATGTATCAATGTATCCATGGTGTGTAGCATATAGTTGTAATATTTAAAGAATTGCTTCATAATATAGACAGCGCTTATGCTGTAAAAAAGCGACTTGATTGGCAAAGGAAGGTAAAGGGGGGTTACGAGGTGCAAAAGAAACTATTGAGGGCGGTATTTCGCAGCATGAAAGACGCTCCCTTTGCTGTGACCTACTGGGATGGCGAGAATGAACTGTTCGGCTGCTCTGAGGGGAGCGAAGCGCTTTTCAGGATCATATTTAACGAACAACCAAACATCCGCGCATTGTTCAGCACCCCAGAAACAAGTTTTGGTGAGGCCTACCTGGAGCAAATCATCGATGTAGAGGGCGATTTTAAAGCCTTGCTCAACTTGCTAATCCGCAATGAAGAGCTCTTCAGAAGCGACAGCAGCGGGCAGAACCTGTTTCAGAGACTGATCAAAAGCCGCCGGGATGAACCGGATGATACCCCGCCCGAAATTGCCAGCCACGACTACCAACCGGAAAACGAGTTTTATAAACTGTGGCTGGATAAATCGCTGGCCTTCTCCTGCGCATACTTTAAAACCTTTGAAGATACACTGGAGGATGCCCAACAGCAAAAGATTGATCACATCCTGCGCAAGCTGCAGCTGAAAGAAGGAGAAACCCTGCTTGATATCGGCAGCGGCTGGGGCTGCCTGGTGATCAGGGCGGCAAAAGAGTACGGAGTTAAAGCGCTTGGGATCACTTTAAGCGAACAGCAGGAGCAAGATACCCGTAAGCGGATCGAAGAAGAAGGTCTGGTTGGCCAGGTTGAGGTGCGAGTTGCCGATTACCGTGACCTTGCGGTTGAGGGGCAGGTCTTTGATAAGATTGTCAGCGTCGGCATGTTTAAGTATGTGGGCCGCGAAAATATTGAATGGTATTTTAACTGTCTGAAAAAGATGCTCCGTCCCGGTGGCCTGTCGCTGATGCACACCATCAACCGGCCTGCTGAAGGGCCGCTCAGCCCCTGGCTTAAAAGGCATGTCATCCCCTGGGGCTATGTTCCTTCCCTGCGCGAGATTATCTGGTCCCTGCCGGAGCATTCTTTTCA
>VGTO01000047.1 GCA_016874655.1 Bacillota bacterium
GATATTTTGGAAGGCGCTTTTGGGCGCACTTTGGGTAATGCTGCTACCTCATATAAGGTGGTAAAAGATTTAGGTAAAGGGCGACCCGACCAGCAACGTTTTGAAGTGCTGAAGCGTGTTTTGACCGGAATAATTATTGCCTTTCCCCTGCTGCTGGTGATTATTTTGTTGCTTTCCAGCGCTGACCTGGTTTTTAGTCATTATCTGGGCAAACTGCCTGAATACCTTAAGCTGATAAGGCTGGGAGAGCTCTTTGTCCGTGCACTGCTGATTGTGGTAATCACGGTCTTCAGCTTTGCTTATATCCAGAGCTTTCGCCGCAGCGGAGAAGAAAAGTTGGCGGCTGAGGGATCCTCCAGCAAACCACTGGAGCTTAAAACCCGGTGGGATCCGATTACAGTTTCTACTTTTTTGATGTTGTTGAATCTTGTTTATATCATATTTGTTTTCATCCAGTTTTCCTATCTTTTCGGTGGAGGGCAGTTTACCCTTCCGGCTGGATTTACTTACGCTGAGTATGCCCGCCAGGGTTTTTTTGAGCTAGTTATTGTTACTTTAATCAATTTTTCTATTTACATTTTCTTGATCAGTTTTGTCAATGATTCAAGACGGGCTCTATTCAACTTGTTTCGTATATTGTTGAGCCTGCTTTCTGCTTCTACCCTAATCTTGCTGATCTCTTCCTTCTTCCGGCTGGCTCTTTATGAAGAAGCCTATGGGTTCACCTTCGCCAGGGTTGCTGCCCATGCTTTGATTATTTATCTTTTTATCCTCTTTCTGGCCGCTTTATACCGCATCTGGCAGAAAAAGTTTGCTCTATTAAAATCTTTTATAGTCGTGTCGCTGGTAGCTTACCTGATTTTCAATTTCTTCGGCATCGACCGATTTATTGCAGCATCTAATATTGAGCGCTACTTTAACACGGGTAAAATTGATGTCCATTATCTTACCTATCTTTCGGACGATGCAGTGCCCCAATTAGTTACTCTTCTTGATCTGACCGATGAAAATGTAGCCCCGTACGTTGAAAACGATTTATACTTAAGAAAAGAACGGTTATCCGCTCAACAGTGGCAGTCCTTCAACTGGTCCAGGAATAGGGCGGCAGCCATTCTTAATGAATACCAGCTGGACTGGCAGACGCTTGTTTACCCATCATATATTATGGATTAATGATAGGCCATATTATCAGATCAAATCGATATTACCACGTGGGTTCTTAGAAAGAGAGGGTATCAATAATGAAACGTGCACCATCGATTGACGAGTGGCTGATGGAGGCGAAAGCCGACCCTGTCGCCGCCCGGATAGGGATGTTTCTGGTTCATAATGGCGTTGTGCGCGAAACACCTAAGGCGTTGGTCCGCCAGGGGGTTGATGATAGCACACTGGTAAAGGGTATGATGTTTTCTTATGACGCTGCAAAGGTAGATGCTGTAATCGAGAAAACCAGGCAGATGGAAGGCATCTTTTATGTCAGGGCCTGGCTTAACGAGGGACACCTGGAGGTCGGGGATGATATCATGCTAGTTCTGATCGGCGGTGACATCCGGCCCCATGTCGTGGATGCTTTGCAGTTTCTGGTTGAAAAAGTCAAAACCGAGTGTGTAACCGAAATTGAGCAGAAATAAAAAAAAAGTTTTAGCTTGACACCAAATTATAAATTAAACTTAGCAACTGCAGCTATACAGTTGGTTATACAGGAATGGTTATGAACTTTCGAGAGTTGATATGCGTACGCGTCAGGAGAACCGTCCCTAGAACGCGCTGATGGGATGCGTCAAGAGAACCGTCCCTAGAACGCGTTGATTAAGATTGAGGGGTTGAAGTTTTCGATGGGGCCCCGGTATGGTTCGCCGCGCTCGGGCCGGTGTGGTCGGTTCATATAGGTTACTGCTGCTACAGGGCAGAAATTATAGCAACGAGTGCACAGGATACAGTTGCCTTTTGTTTTTATTTCCTCACCGGCGTAGTAAAGGTTTCCGACCGGGCAAAGACGGACACATTCTCCGCAGTCAATGCAAAATTCCCTGTTTATGGCAATGTCATTTTGCAATCTGTGGTAGTAACGGCGGTAAGGCACCCGCTGCAAAGAACCGAGCAGGCACGCAAGGGGGTTAAAGCCATGCCGGTAGGGTTTACCGGCTGCAATACGGCTTACGAGTCGTTTAACTTTGCGGGTTGCTCGTTGCCGCACTGCCGAAAGCCTGTCCGGGTTATTGGTATAGGGCAGGCGAATTACACTTACGCTTACATTGTTGGGCATCAGGAAGTGCTGGCCCCACTTGACAGCAAAACCTTTTTCTTTCAGCATGGAAGCGCCAAGGTAGGCGCCATCACCAGACCAGAGCCACTGGGTACAAAACACCAGCGCATCTTTGCCGGGGTATTGGGGCAGAGCCTCCATAAATTCTTTCATCAGTTGGGGCAAATCAGAACCGTGAATTGGATAACCAAAGCCAACCAGTGATGATTCTTCGATCAGGGAGGCAACCTTAACCGCTGAAATGTTTTCGATTGAGTAAGCACGGCTGTCAAAGCCTTCATCATTAAGGTGCCTGCATATTTCTTCTGCCACCCACCAGGTATTGCCCGTTCCGGAAAAATAAAATACTGACGCATTTTTAACAGTAGCCAAAATTACATACCTCCGGTTTATTTTTCGTTAAGCTTCTGCTCAAGTTATGTTGATACATACCCGGCTACTTCCTCCCAGCCTGGTTCGGCAATATTCCAGTGTGCGTGGTCTACAAATTCTTTGTGGCCCGCCTTTTGATCAAACTTTTTGGCTACCTTTCTAATCACCGATCCTGTGTTTATATTTGTATCATAAAAATAGCGGCAGGATACCGCATTTTTTACGGTTCCTGCCGCGTTTATTTTCAAAACAGCAAGTTTACTTAACCTGGTCTTTTAGAGCTTTCCCTGCTTTGAAGGCCGGCACTTTTTGTGCTGCGATTTTTATTGTTTCGCCGGTGCTCGGGTTACGCCCTTCGCGGGCCTGGCGCTGCCTTACTTCAAATGTTCCGAAACCGACTAGCTGTACCTTTTCACCTTTTGACAGGGTTGCGGTGATCCCTTCAATTACCGCTGTTACAGCAGCTTCGCTTTCTTTCTTACTGAGATTTGCCTTCTCAGAAACCAACGCGATCAGTTCTTGTTTGTTCATACTATAATACTCCTCTCGCTTTTAAAATAACAACGCTACCTATGATACAGTTGTTTTTCCAATAAAGCAACCATAAAAAGAGGGAAATTTCGCATGTTTTCGTTATATGGCCTTTAACGCTTTTTCCATCGCCTCGTTAAAAACACGACCGGAGGTATGCATGATCGTATCGACCCCGTTATCGGTTTGTTCGAACTGCATTGAAGCAAGGCAGGGATAATGTAGGCACATCAGGCCGGCCTTCGGAATGGCGTTATCCGCTTCCAGCCCGATGATGCGCCTGGAAGTATAATGTGAGGAGCCGCAGGGAGAACCTCTTAAGATTTTTGCTGCAATAATGCTTTTTTTATGGTCGAGGGTCAGGGCTATTTTGGGTTTGCCAAAATAGCGGGCAAATTCGCTGATCACAGCACTGGTGTAGGGCTGCTTGGTATTTTCGTAGAATCCAACTGTTTCTTCATCGATCGAACATAGCGGTTCCGGGTAAACAATGGCAATGTCTTTTTTAATCAGTTCGCGACGCAGTTGGTTGCGTAAACCAAGCGGTATCCAGGCTGTGCTGTCGATTGAGGCGATAATCCCCCTGGCTTTCGTCTTATCAGCCAGGGTTGGCAGTAGTTGGGCAGCCTGGGGCGATTCAGCCAAATGCAAGATCAGGTCCGCCTGGGGCAGGCTATCAGGGAGGTATTGCTCCGGTTCGTCAACGACGCTTTCAGTTATTGAGGGAACCATCCAGGTTTTTACCTGCCAGTCTTGAGGCTTATTGGCTTCGATGTGATCAGCAATTCTTTGTCCGTAGTTGCCCTGAATAATGATTAATAGGTTCATTTACAGCTCACTTCCCATATCTGTTTAGTTGTTTTGGTCCCTGAGGCGGGCGTAATCTGCCGGGGTGTCAAGATCGGTTATCACAGCAGGGTCGTCAACCGCTACGTAATCAACCTGCTCTTCAGCAAGGCTTTTCAGAAGAGAACGGCCACCCTGATCACCTTCGGTTTGCTCAAGTAAAGCCCAGGTCCGGCGATCAAAAATGGTTGGGTTGCCCCTTTTACCCCTGTAAAGCGGACAGGTTACCAGTTTTAGTTTAGTCCGGTAGCTACTGAGCAGCAGGCGGTAAAGATTAGCAGTGATCTGCGGTTGATCAGCCAGAGCAAAAAGTGCACCCTGGATGGTGCTGTTTAAAGCATAAAGGCCTGTTTTTAACGATGATGAAAGCCCCTGTTCCGGCGTTTGATTCTCTGCTACCTGGCAGTTGAATCTGTCGATCTCGCTAACAAGACTGCTGCCGGGTTTTGTGACCACAACAACCTGATCTGCTCCCGCTTTTAAAATCTCTTTCAGGGTTGTTTCAAAAACGGTACTGCCGCCTATTTCCAAACTTAATTTATCTTCGCCCATTCGTTTTGAAAGACCGGCGGCAAGGACAATAACGGCGACACCAACAGCAGGTTTTTGCGGTATGGCCTGCAAAATGATTTTTACCGGGTTTGCATCCTGTGCTGTTGTCAGCAGCAGATTTCTGTATGAACCCGTTTCTTTAACCAGGTGATCCAGTAAATCAAGGGCTGTTTTTTCGGGTCTGACAAGCAAATCAGCTTTATTAAGAATTGCTCTATACTCTGCTGCGGGAGCCTGGCTGATCGCGATATCATGCATCAGTCCGTAGCTTTTTGCCAATACTATACCGTTTATTATTTTTCCGGCATCAATACCGGTTAATGTACAAAAGCGTTCAAACCGGTGGATGTGCGCTTTGTCAACTTTTTGACCCAGGACATCGGCGCCGATTACGGCAAAAACCTGGTCACTTTGTGAAGGGATCAGCGGTTCATAATCGTTATAACCTTTGAGCGGTTTACCCCTGGCGCCGTCAGCTTCGACTAAAGTAAAGATCTTCAGTGCTCTAAAAAAGCGATTAACAATAGCGGGTTCTAAACCCTGCAATTTTCCGTCTGTTCCGATACTGCTCCCAAGTACTACGATGTTATGCTTTTCTAAGGTTTTTGCCAGTTCAGTCATGGTCGGTTTAAATGAAGAAACCAGGACGAGCGGCAGATTTTCCGGAGGATAGATTTTTGTAGTTGTCGTTATGATAACTTGATGCCCCGCAGCAGTCAGTTCTTCTGCCAGCCGCAGGATAAGTGTGGTTTTACCGCCCGCTCCGATAAAAGATACTAAAGCAGGATCGGTTAATGCTGCAGAGCGGTAGAGCGAAAGCTGTTTCAACGATTAATCCTCCGTAAAATTACTTGAAGCGGAAAAAGCAGCGATCTATGCATTCCAGACCGTTTTCACCGGTGATGATGCCTTTACCGGCCCGCGGACATTTAACGGCCGATACTTTATGGTAGGGGCAGATCACCCAGCCAGCCTCGTCGAAGTTGTGACCGCCGCAGTGGCGGCATATAAGGCCCTGGTCGGTGAGAACCAGGTCAGTTGTTTCGCGCAGTTTGCGGCAGTCGTGACAGTAGCAGTATTCCGCTTCGGGATTAATTTGTTTGTTTGTTTCGGCAGTCATTTCTTTCACCTCTTTCACCCCCACCCCGACCCCCCCCTCAAGGGGGAGGGAGTTTTTGTGCCCTCTTCAGTTCCAAGGTAAAGGGGTTTAAATGTTCGCTTAGCTTCGGTTGTAGCGGTTTAAGATTGCCTCTAAAACACGCCGCCGCCGATGGCCCGGGCCTTATCGGAGATCGCCAGAAAGTCAACCTCAGCCCCCCGGGGATCAATATCCCCCACTTTTGTTCCGGCTTTAATCAGCAAACCGGGGTAGAGCAGGCCCCTGATCATTCCATTGATTTCCGCTTTGATCGGCGTTCCTTCAACCTTGGCAATTATTTCTCCCTTATCCACCAGTTCGCCAATTTCTTTTATCGGCTTGAAAAGTCCGTCTACCGGGGCCCGCAGTAGCCGTTCCTTACCGTAACCGGCAATCAGGCCCGGCTCGCCCGTATCAGCCGCAGCAGAGCCTTCATAGATAACCCGCCCCAGGGCATGGCCCCGGTTGGTCTCCACTACGGCATCCACATCGACACCTGCGGTAAATCCGGGGCCAAGGCCGATAACCAGCTCGGCATCATTGATCTTTGTGATCCGATTTCCCTTGGCTAAAGTGGCGTCAATTATAATTTTAGGTTGTAAAGCATCTAGCGATGCAGCCTCGGGGTCTATCAACACCGGCACAATAATTCGACCATGGTAATCGGAAACCTCTTCTGCTGTAGGGCATAACTCAGCTCTAACCCCTTCGACGCAAATACTTTTCAGAAAAACAGCAGTGGCAAATGATACGGTGCGGCGCACCACCAACGGCTGTTCAAGCTCAAGCATGACTAGTTCAAAGCCTGACTGCCAGAGTCGGTGGGCCACACCCGTGGCCAGGTCGCCTGCGCCCCTGATCACTACTAGTCTTGGTATCATTGATCTGCCTCTATTTTGTTCATATTAAATACTGTTTAAATTATACTACAAAGCAGAACAACTGCTGCACCGTGCTCAGGCGACAAAGAAAAAGGGCACGGAGAACCCGTACCCCCACTTATGCAGCTACATCGCTATTATTGCTTCGCTTTAATAGCCTGCCAGACCCGTTCCGGAGTTAACGGGAATGTATTAACATCAATATCCAGAGCGTCGCAGACGGCATTGGCGATGGCCGGAGCAACGCCAATCATCGGTTGTTCTCCGATACCCCGGGCGCCGTAAGGCCCATTAACTTCAGGGGTTTCGATGATAAAGCTATCAAGATGTGGTGTGTTGTCGATGGCCGCTATCTTGTAGTCGGTAAAGTTCCTATTGAGCATTACACCTTTATCGAACTTAACTTCTTCGTAGAGTGCAGTGGATAGACCCATGATCGCCCCTCCATGCAACTGCACATGGCAGAGCTGCGGGTTTATCGCTTTGCCGGCATCAATTGAGCTGGCTAACTGCAAAACGGTGATCACTCCGGTTTCCGGATCAACTTCCACTTCAACAGCGGTTGCGCCAAAGCAATAGAAAAGGCCGGGATTACCCTGGCCGGTTTCCGGATCGAGGTTGGTCATATTAGTGGGCACGAAAGATCCGCGGCCGATAATCGGGCCGGCGATGCCCTCTCCGGTGCATTTCTTGCAGCTGTCGGTCACTTCCCTGATCGTGGCTTTGATATTTTTATCTTTTGTCGAATAGATCATTTTACCGTCAAAGGTTAGATCCCCTTTAGGTACTTCCAACAGGTTGGAAGCTACGGTATAGATCTGACCGAGGGCATCCTCAGCAGCTCTCTTGACAGCAGTACCGCAGGTATAGGTTACCCTGCTACCCACACTCTGCCATTCATAGGGGGTAAAATCGGTATCAGGGACTTTGATATCTATTTTTTCCAGTGGAATGTTCAAGCCCTCAGCCGCGATCTGGCTGATCGCTGTGAGCATGCCCTGGCCCATCTCAGTAGCCCCGATCATTACGTGAGCGCTGCCATCTTCGTTAATGCGAATAATCGCCGATGAAGCGGCGTTGCTGGGTTGAGCCGGGCATTTAACAAGACCGGCGATACCTTTGCCGCGGAATTTGCCTTCTTTTTTGCCCCAGCCGATCTTATCAGCTACTACTTGTAGGCATTTATCATAAGCTACGTGATGGACAACCTGGCCGGCCGCGGAAGTAGAGCCCTCTTTCATGCCGTTTAGCAGGCGAACTTCCAGCGGATCCATGTTAAGCTCTTTGGCAATCGCTTCAATCTGGCGCTCAATACCCCACTGCATTTCACACATGCCGAAGCCGCGGACCGGGCCGCCGATTGAGTTATTAGTGTAAACACAGTATGAGTCGGTCTTGACGTTGGGGATATCATAGGCGCCCGTTGAGCTGTAACCGGCCGCCCTGACGATATTGACACCGTACTCGGTGTAAGCGCCGCCATCCCAGACCATTTTGTATTCCAGGGCAGTAATGCGCCCGTCGTTGCGGACCCCTGTTTTAAGATTTGAGTAGAGTCCCTGGCGCATGAAAGTGCCCTGCATATCTTCTTCGCGGTTAAAGACAATTTTTACTACATAGCCTGGGAATTTTATCGCAATCGGTATAGCCAGACCCTCAATTGAGGCGCCGGCTTTACAGCCGAAGCCACCGCCAATATAGCTGGAGATAACCCTGATGTTATGCATCGGCAGTCCAAAAGCCTTAGCCAGCAGCTGACGCACGACATTGGGAGACTGAGCGGTACTCCAGACTGTTAGTTTCCCTCCCGGGCTCCAGTGGGCGGCAGCCTTATGAGTTTCAATCGGGACGTGCTGCATTTGCGGCACGTAGTAATCACGCTCGATAACCAGGTCGGCTTCGGCAAAACCTTTTTCTACATCGCCCTTGCGCAATTTAAAATGGTTACTGATATTGGTGCCCGGAACAGGGTAAAAAATCGGCACCCGCTCATAGGCTTCCAGATCGTCGTGGACTAAAGGAGAGCCGGGTTTCATGCCCTCGCGGGGATCAAAAACCCCTGGCAACTCATCGTATTCAACATCAATCAGTTCAACAGCTTCAAGGGCAGCCCTTTCACTGGTAGCGGCGACAATGGCTACCGGTTCACCAATAAAACGTACTTTATCAACAGCAACAAAGTCCCGGTCAACCAGGTAGAGGCCGATCTTGTTGGGGTAATCCTTACCGGTCATTACAATTTTGACACCCGGATGGGCCTGCGCTTTACTAACATCAAGTTTTTTTATTTTACCGTGCGGTATCGTGCTTTTTTTCATCTTGACATAGAGAAGAGGGCCAAGAAAACGATCGTCAATAAACTCGGCAGCACCGGTTACTTTGTCCACAGCGTCTTTGCGCAGAACTGAAGTTCCAACATATTTTAAATCCGCCATCTAGATTCCTCCTTTCTCCTTATTGTTTTGCAGAGGCTTTAATCGCCTCTCTGATTTCCTGATAGGCGCCACAGCGGCAAAGGTTGCCGCTAAGCGCTTCATTGATATCCTCGTCAGTCGGGTTCGGGTTGCGATCCAAGAGCGCCTTGGACGCCATGATCATCCCGGGGGTGCAGTAGCCACATTGAAAAGCAAACTTGTCGATAAAAGCGTGTTGCAGTTTGTCAAGTTCGCCATTTTTCGACAGTCCTTCGATCGTGACCAACTCCTTGCCCTCCAGTTCAACCGCTAAAACCAGGCAGCTGTTAACCGGTTTGCCATCCAGCAGCACGGTACAGGCACCGCACTCGCCAATTTCACAGCCTTCCTTGGTTCCGGTCAGATGCAGATCTTCACGGATAAACTTAAGCAGGGTTTGACCAACAACTGCTTCCCTGGTTTCACGATCACCGTTTACGGTAAAGTTAATGGTTACTTTTTTAGTCATTTTCACACCCCCATTGTCTGTTCCAGGCCACGGCGGACCAGAACTTCGGCAATATGGTAGCGGTATTCTCGTGATCCTCTTAGATCGGTAATCGGGGAGATATCATCATGGACCTGTTTTGCAGCCCTGGCCCAATCTTTTTCGCCCCCCTCGTTCACCGCTTTTTCAACCGCCAGGGCCCTGACCGGTGTCGGAGCAACAGCGCCAACCGCAATACGCACCTTGCCGCCCCAGTTTTGAACGGCGACTCCCACAGTGGAAAGATCGACTGATCCGGTGCGTGATGCTTTAATATAAACACCCTTTCCGGCCGGGTAAGGTTTGGGGATCAGGATTGAATGAACCAGCTCGCCCTTTTGCAGCGCTGTTTTACCGGGTCCGAGAAAAAATTCCTCGATCGGCATTGAGCGCTGCTGATCCGGCCCAACCAGGTTGATGATGGCACCTAAGCTGTAAAGCGGCGCCGCTGTATCGGCGGCCGGTGAGGCGTTGCACAGGTTACCGGCCAGCGTAGCCCGGTTACGGATCGGGTAACTGCCTACACTGTGCGCTCCTGCGGCGAGAGGTGCTGCATTTTTGACAACCGGTTCAAATAAGGCAATCTGATTGAGGGTTACAGCAGAACCGATCGTAATGCCGGCACTATCTTCTTTCAATACTTTCAACTCTTCTAGGCCTTTGATATCAACCAGTAAACGGGGGACAAATTTTCCACCGCGCATCCCCACCATCAGGTCGGTTCCGCCGGCCAGCGGGAAAGCATGCTCGTTGGCCTTCAAAGCGTCAAAGGCCTGCTTTAAATCAGAACATTTTACATAATCGTAAGAAAGCATTTACTTGGCTCACCTCCGTTATCTATGATATTTTGCAGTAATTCTTTACTTAGCCAGCTCTCTGAGCGCGGCTACAAAGATTTCCATCGGCGGCTTAACAATCCCTGCCCCAACCTGACCGATACCGGGCTCCTTGTGGGCGATACCGGTATTAATGCGCGGCACAATGCCCTTTTCAATAACTTTGCGGACATCAATACCGGTTGGTGTTCCTTTAAAGTCCATCGCCGGGATGTTGAAGTTGCTGTTTTCAGCCACGGTAATTTCATACATTTCGTTGGTTGCATCAAAAGCATCAGACGGAGAACCACCGATAAAGTTAACAATTGCCGGGGCTGCCGCCATGGCAAAACCACCGATACCAACCGTCTCGGTAATAACACTATCGCCGATGTCGGGGTTGGCATCCGCTGCGCTGAAGCCGGAGAAATATAGACCATCGGGCACATTGGCCGGTGCGGTAAACCATTGATCACCGGTACTGCTGACCCTGATCCCGAAATCGGTACCGTTACGGGCCATGGTGGTCACAACTGTTGAATTTTCCACGCCATGCGCGGCTAAGGCCATACTCTTGCAGGCAGCCATAATGGCGTTAAGGGAGGTTAAATCGTTACTGTGCATAAAGGCCAGCACTTCAGCAGCTGCTGTTGCTTTGTGGCCCTTAAAGTAGTCAGATACGTTAGTAAGATCAAGGCGCGGAGCATTGTAGTCAGTTTTTTTGCCCCATTGAGTCTCAACAATAAAGGGGGCGATGCTACGGATAAAGAGCGATGTGGTAGCCCGGTTGCGGTTGTGTCCGTCGTCTCCCATGTGTAAAGCCTGGGCGATGATCGACTTGATATCAACGCCTTTGGCCAGGTGAACGGCTTCTTTGATTACCGAGGCATAGACTTCATCCAGCCACTTCAGGCGGTTTAAGACCGACTCATCGTAAGCGCCGTAACGCAAAACCTTGCCGTAGCCTTCGTTCATATTGGAATAGGTAAAGCCGCCCCATTCTTTGTCTTCAAGGATGAAGACCATCTGTGACGGGGTGGTGACACCAGCCATCGGACCAACGGTGTTATAGTGGTGGCAGGGTGCAAACTCAATTGAGCCGGAAGCAGCCAATTTTTCTGCTTCTTCCCGGTTCTTAGCCTTGCCTTCATAAATCAATCCACCGATAATTGCCCCTTTAAGCGGCCCGCTCATTCTATCCCAGGTAATCGGGGGTCCGGCGTGTAGAAATAGATTATCTTTCATTCCCGGTATAACATCTTTTGCCCGTCCGACATCAACCCAGACCGGCCTGGAAAGCATCATTCGTTTTACTGCTTCCTGATTTGCCTGATCATACTTACTCATCAAAAGCACACCTCCAAAAAAATTTATTTTAGTTTATCAAGCAGGCTGAGCAGATCTGCATCGCCCATAGCGGGCGGCTGCCAGCGCACGTGCATTACCGGTGTTTCACGTTCTTTTAAGGTCTCAGCGAATCCTTCGAGGCCTATATTGATTACCTTTAGTTCTTTTTCGAAAAGCTCTTTCATTGATCTGTCCCTCCCATAACTCGAAAAATTTATAAAAGTGCGGCGAGAAAGGCCACCGCATCGGCGTTGCTCGGAAAAACTAAAACTCCTGCTGCTTCAAGCTTTGCCACCTGTTCGTTTCGTTTTTGCGGATCGCTGTCGGTACCGCAAACCGAGGTTACAAAGATCAGGTGCCTGCCTTCTTTGGCAGCAAGTTGCTGTGCTTCAATGATTGCTTCCAGGGCTGAACCAGCCGGGTCGGGGTGCGCGTTGTAACCCAAAACCAGGTCAAGCACAACCACAGCAGTTTCAGGGTCTTTTGCTTCATTGACAATCCTGGTGTTGCGCAAAGAGGGATCGATCATCGGGTGCAAGCGACCCTGGGTAAATTCATCCTCGCCAAAATCGATGATCGTGTGTCCCGTACTTTTATAGACGTCAGCTATTGCCTCTGCGCCTTTATAATTTAAATTGGTGTAAATCGGTTTAATTATACCCTGCAGCATCAATAGGGCTTCGTAAGCCAAAGTGCCCCCGGAATAAAGGGCCCGCAAATATTTCTGGCTGCCGGCAATTTTACCTTTGTGCTCTTTAAGCAGGTTGTCATCTACTTTTAATTCCACAGCACCGGAGGCATCCTCGTTTCGGGCAAGGCATACCGCCTTATGAGCTGCTTCTTTAAGCGTTGCAGCGGGTACACAGCCAGCTGCGCTGACCTGATTGAGATCACCGCCAAGGAAGCTGACGACCACCGGTTTTTTGCTTTTCTGTGCTACGGCAAGTACTTTTTCGGTTACTGAAGCATCCGGCGGCTTGGAAACGATGACTACTACCTCTGTCTGCTCATCTTCTAAGAGAGCATTAAGCCCCATGATCATGCTAATGCCACCAACTGCTTCTTTTACGTCACGGCCACCGGTACCGATCCCCTGGCTGATTCCTTCGCCTAAGTTGTTGATCAGGGTTGATACTTCTTGCAGTCCTGTCCCGGCTGCAGCGACGATGCCAATTTTGCCTCGCTTTACTTCATTGGCAAAAGCAAGCGGCACGCCGTTGATGATGGCAGTTCCGCAATCGGGGCCCATCACCAACAGCCCTTTCTCTTTAGCTTTATTCTTCAGGGCAATTTCCGCTTCCAGGGTAACGTTATCACTGAAGATCATCATGTTAAGACCGGCATCAAGAATCTGGTCAGCTTCCCGTTCGACATAACGACCGGGAATCGAGATCAGAGCCATGTTCGCGCCGGGGAAGTTATGGAGCGCCGTTTCAAAAGTACGGGGCACAAATTCGCCGAGCAGATTTTCCCGCTCCACCGACTTGTTCAGTTCGGCAAGGGCATCTTGAATGGCTTGCTCTGCTTTTTCTTCGTTTTCAGCTTTGATGGCGATGATCAGGTCGTTAGCACCGGCTTCTTTTTCAATCTCCTCAGACCAGAGCCCGCCAGACTGTAAAAATTTCTTGTTATGATCAGTACCGATAATTACCTCTGCTTCCAAAACACCAGCAAAACCTCTAACCGTGTTTGATAACCGCATCAGATATACTGAATCGCGAAACATGTTTTTTGATATGTAGCTTTTTAGAACCAAATAAACCATCCTCCTACTGATCGCAATTAATAATCGAAATAATATCGTTTAATGCTGCGAGTACAGATCCCAGCCTGTTTTGCATTAATTATTTTTAATTTACACATTTAAAAAATATTTCCTTTAGATTATATCACTAAAATGCAGTTTGACCTTTGTATAGGTACAACAATTTTGTTGACAAAGTTTGTCCTTAATTGCTATGCTGAACGCAGATATTTTTCTGATCTCCGAGGAGTGAACGTCATGCAGAAGCAATACGGTATTACGGTTCGCGAAGCGCTTTCGCTTAATCTGGTCGATCGGCTGAAGGTTGTCGGCGGCGAAAAAGGACTGGACAGGGTAATCAAGCTGGTTAATGTAATCGAAGTCCCTGATATTATGGATTGGCTGGTCGATGGCGAGCTTTTACTGACTACGGGTTATTCGTTCCGGGAGTATCCGGAGCTGATGAAGTCGCTAATTCCCAGAATGAATGAAAAAGGCAGTGCCGCCCTGGCGATAAAAACTAAACGTTACATGAAAGAAATCCCCGATGAAATTATCGAAAGCGCTAATCTCTACGATATCCCCCTCCTCGAAGTTCCTTTTGATCTCTCGTTTTCTGAAATAATTGCCCCGATTTTGGGCGTAGTCTTTAATAAGCAAAATAAGATCCTGCAAAAGCTTGAGCAGGCACACCGCAAATTAATGGATCTGGCCCTAAACGGCAGCCCGCTGGAGGAACTGTGCAAAGAAACCGGCAAATTAATATCTAACCCGGTCGCCATCGTTGACCGGGAGGGGTTTATAATCGTTAATGACGAATGCCCTGATCAGTACAAATTTGAGCTTTTTTTCTCCGACGGTAGCGTCGAAGTTAAGAAAGAGAAGTTGCGCTTCGGAAATATTAAAGAGGTCAGGTATTCCCTGGAATATGCTTCAGATAAAGACGCTCCGCCGACGATCAAGGCTCTGCGTATTCCGATTATTGCTGATAAATATCTATACGGACATATGGTAGCGATAGTTAATAACCCGGTTTCCGAGCCTGATATTTTAACCATGGAGCGGGCAGCAACCATTGCCGCGCTTGAATTTACCAAGCGCAAAGCGATCTATGAAATAGAACGAAGCTACTACAGCGATTTTTTAGAAATATTGCTTTCCTGCGACTTCGAAAGCAGCGGCGAGATTGTTAACCGGGGTCGGGTATTTAATATAAACCTTGAATTGCCAACTGCAGTATTATTGGTAAATGATAATAGTATTGAGCAGATTACAGAAATCAAACAGTACATGAACATTAATGGGTTGAGGTCAAAAGAGGGGCTTCTAAAGTTGATTAACGGCTTTTTCAAGAAGGGCAAGATTGAAAATTTCATTGCCGGTATCAAGGGCAACAATATTGTCATTGTCGGCAGCATTGATGGAGATAATCCCAATAATAAAATTAAGAAGATCGCTACAGAGTTAGCCAATTACCTCAACAGCTCACTGCACCCCGATGAATCTTTGAATATCGGAGTTGGCCGGCTTTTCAATGCCCCTCAGCAGATCAACCGCAGCTTCGAAGAAGCCCGCGAAGCGCTGCGTATTGCCCAGCTTTCCGATCGCACCCAGGTTGTTTTTTTTGATAACCTTGGGTTTTACAAGATTTTAAGTGAAAAAAACCGCGGTGACCTGGAAAGCTTCGTCAATGAGCTGCTGCACGCTGTTTTTGAATATGATCAAACCCGCAAGGGTGAACTGATCAAAACCCTTGAAACTTACTACGAGACCAACCGCAACCTGAAACTGACCTCAACCAAGCTCTTTACTCACTACAACACCGTGCTCTACCGGATTCGTAAAATTGAAGATCTAACGGGGATTAACTTCGACAACCCCGAAGACTCGCTTAACTTAGAAATTGCCGTCAATATCCTCAAGCTCTTCCGCAGCCAAAAAGTCTAAACTGCTGCTCAAAACAAAAGGCAGGCTCTTTGCAGAGCCTGCCTCACTAATGCTGTAATATTGACTGATGCTTACTTACTTCTTTTCTCCATACATGTGCAAACCGCGTTCTTCGTCAGTTCCCGGAATGACGTTGTCGAGAATCAGACCAAGAATAGCGGTTACGGCCATACCGGTTGAACCGATCGAAACCACAATGTTGGAAAGCCACTGCGGCTCGAAGGATACGCCGGCGTTCTTGAAATAAAAGGGCAAGCTCAGACCCATGAACAGGATAAAGCCCATGATCATCTGGTTACGCATCGAGCTTAAATCGGATTTGGCCGAGTTGCTGATACCGATCGAAGCTATCATACCGAAGAGGGTGCAGTATAAGCCACCGACGATCGAACCCGGAATGGTTGCCACCAGACCGCCAAACTTACCGATGATCCCCATCAGGATCAGGATAACGACAGCAATGTTAACCACGTAGCGGCTGGCTACCTTAGTCAGACCGACAAGACCGATGTTCTCGGTATAGCTGGTGCTGGCCAAACCACCAAAGAGAGCGCCGACAAAGCAGCCTAAACCTTCCATCCCGATACCGCGACTAATCTGCTTATTGGTAAGGGGCGGGCCATCTGCGGCTTCGTTGATTGAATGGTAGTCACCATAGGATTCGATTATGGAAGCCAGGTAACCGGCAAGGATGATCAGGAAGAAGCCAACTTCAAATTTCGGCATCCCCCAGGGCAGAACCCAGCCACCGGGACCCCAGGGCATGCGAATCCAGGGAGCGTTTCTGACGGCGTCGAAGCTTACCTCGCCCAGAATAATCCCAAGGACGTAAGCGACGATTATGGCCAGCAGAATCGGGAAAAGAGAAAAGAAAGGCTTTTTCGGTCCCAGGATCAGTGAGAAGAAAAAGGCAAAAACGATAACGGTAATGGCCAGCCACCAGTTGGCAGCGGCCAACGGTGCACCGGCCTGGTAGAGTGCCAAACCGATCATCGCGATAACCGGGCCGATAACAACCGGGCTGGTGTATTTCTTTAACATACCGATCAGACCGGTGAAACCGATCAACATCTCAACAATAGCGCCAAGCAGAATGGCGCCGGCGATATGCTGCATTGAAACTTCCATGCCACCAGCAATAGTCATGCCGATAATCGCAAAAAACGGTCCTAAAAATGAGAACGATACACCCTGAATAATCGGCAGACGAGTTCCAAAGTTAACCTGGAAAAATGTAGCAATACCGGATGCAAGCATAACGGAAGCGACAAGAATAGCAATCTGTTCCGGTGTGGCACCAAGGGCCGGTGCAATGATCAGCGGCACGGATACAGTGGCGCCGAACATGGTTAAAACGTGTTGGATACCTAAGCCTAAAGCTTTACCAAATGGCTTCGGTATTTCATCCAACGTATAAACCATTTTTCTACCTTCACTCATAGTCTAATCCTCCTTTATAAAATAATAAAACCGGTCCTGCCAAACGTTATTTTTCCTTGCAACACCTCCTTTAAGCTATCAGATATAAATCCTTTTACACATATTTCTCAGATAAGAGCTCAAAAGATTTAGTTAATAACATTTTTTCTTAATTTTACTTTATTCAATGCACCGCATCAAAAACCTTTATAACTTGTAAATAATTTTAAGGCTTGTTTTTTGTATCATTTATCTAACTTCAGGCCATAACTTATGCACTCTTTTGCAGTAACGGTCATGCCGATCGCCAGATCAAAACCGGTGGTAGAGCCGATGCTAACCATGTCATTAATAATTTCCGATGCTTTAAATCCCCTGCTTAGGGCCTCCAGGTATTTTAGGAAAGGTTCCGGCGTCAAGCCCTGCCTTCCAATTTCGATCATGTGGCGGCCAAACAGCCCGGTTTGGGCAGACAACGCCTCTACTTCAGGGCGGAGCGAACTCATAAATTCCCTGCCTTTTCTACCGGAGAGATTAGCTATAACAAAAGCGGCGTTAATCAAGTCATCTCCGGTTGGCGTTAAACCATGCCCCATCCCACAAATATTTCGACAATATTTTATTAATTCCTGCTTATTCTGATTGATTAGCGCTTTAATAATTGCCGGAAAATTATCAGCGATGGCCTTCCTGCAAAAGTCTTCCCCACCGGGGCGATCCAGTAACACCGCTGATGGGGTTGGCAGCACCGGTTGTTTTAAGCTGTTTTCGTAGTAATTTAAAACATTCACGAGCTCCCGTTTATTTTCAGTAAAACAAGAAACCGGCGCGAAAGATTTTTCTTCGCCTCCGCGCC
>VGTO01000048.1 GCA_016874655.1 Bacillota bacterium
AGGCGCAGTAGCTTATTAAGGCCGTTCAGGTAAGCTTTAACACTGGCCTCGATAATGTCAGTGCTGGTTCCACGTCCGGTAATCTTGCGATCCTGATAAGCCAATTCCACCTGAACTTCACCGAGCGCGTCGCGCCCCTGGGTAACAGCATTAATTTTATACTTCTCCAACCCAATACTCAGCCCGGTAATTTTATTAATCGCATTATAGGCGGCATCGATCGGGCCGGATCCGATAGCTACTTCCTCGATCAAAGTTTCGTCATCTTTTCTCAGGCGAATGACGGCCGAAGGAATACTCTTACTGCCGCTGACCGTTTGCAGATAATCAAGCTTGTACCGCGGCTCCACAAGCGAAAGGTGATCTAAAATCAGAGCTTCTAAGTCTTCCGGATAGACTTCCTTCTTGCGGTCGGCTAAGTTTAAAAAACGCTGGTAAATTTCTTCAAGCTGGCTGCGGCTCAGGGAGAATCCAAGTTTTTTTAGCTGATCCATAACAGCATGGCGGCCGGAACGGGCAGTCAGCAACATTTGTGCAGCTTTGCCACCGATTAGTTCGGCATCGATAATTTCGTAAGTTTCCTTATTCTTTAGGATACCATCCTGGTGAATTCCGGATGAATGAGCAAAAGCGTTAAGACCAACAACGGCCTTATTGACCGGTACTGAAATACCAGTTAGCTTACTGACCAGCCTGCTGGTCCTGTAAATTTCTTCATAGTTGATATTTGCATAGTACGGGAAATGATTGCTGCGAATCCTTAAAGCAACAGCAATCTCTTCCAGGGCGGCATTACCGGCTCGCTCGCCGATGCCGTTAATGTTGCACTCAATCTGGCGGGCGCCGTTCTTAACTGCTTCCAGTGAATTGGCAACGGCAAGACCTAGGTCATTGTGACAATGGACACTGATGATAGTTTTGTCGATACCCGCCACATTTTCCCTGATACGCCTGATCTGAGCGCCAAACTCTTCTGGCACTGCATAACCAACAGTATCCGGGATATTAATCACCGTGGCCCCGGCCTTAATTACTGCTTCCAGAAGCTTATAGAGGTATTCATCACGTGCCCGTGTAGCATCTTCAGGGGAATATTCGATATCAGGGCAGTATTGTTTGGCATATTTAACGGCCTCAACAGCCTGCTCAAGTAGTGTTTCAGGATCTTTTTTTAGCTTGTATTCCATGTGAATATCTGAGGCACCCAAAAAAACATGCAGGCGCGGATTTTCTGATTTCTTGATCGCTTCCCAGGCGGCATCGATATCTCCTTGTACAGCCCTGGCCAGAGCACAGATGGTAGGACCCTTAATCTGATCAGCGATGGCCTGTACTGCTTTCAGCTCACCGGGAGAAGATACCGGAAAACCAGCCTCGATAATATCTACACCGAGACGTGCCAGCTGACGAGCTACTTCCAATTTTTCTTCATAGTTAAGACGGGCACCCGGTGTTTGTTCTCCGTCGCGCAGCGTACTGTCAAAAAGATAGATCTGTTCTGCACCCTTAATCTTCTTTTTACTTTTGATCATCTTTAACCCTCCTTAGCTATTAATGCAGAGTGGGGGAGAGCAAATAAAAAAGCTTCCGTTCAAGAGACGAAAGCCTGTGTTCGCGGTACCACTCTTCTTGGCGGCATAACTACTACCACCCACTCTTTAATATAACGGAAGTCTCCGGCCAGGCTTAATTTTAATCGCAGCGATTAATTTCAGCCGGCGGCTTGCGGGGGAGTTCGCGGTAACTAACATTGCCGTTTTTCACCACGATCACGGCTCTCTGCTATGTTACTTAACGTTACTGGTCCCGTTCATAGCCTTTAAACTATTCAACAACTTGTTTGTAAGACTATCTAATGAACAGCTATTTGTCAATAGCTAACAGCCGGGAGGAAAAAGGAGTTGCTTTTAAGTCCGAATATAGATATAATTCAAGCATCAGGCAATACAATACCGATTAAGTTATTTTAAGTATTTTTAGCGGGTTAATATGGGGCAAGCTAATGCAACACCGAAAACGCGAACCGCAGGTTTTAAGTAAAAGCGAACAGCTAAGTTTGCTCAAACAGCCAAATCCAAAAGCACCAACTGGTCTGCGTAATTTATGCCTGATCAGTTTAATGCTAAAAACGGGCATCAAGGCTGCTGAAATAATATGTCTTCGTGAGCAAGATATTGACTGGATCAACGGTAATTTATTTATTCATCAGAGCGGAGGGGCTAAGGAACGATATCTCACAATCGATGAAGTGGAGCTCAACCTGCTTAAAAGCTGGCGCCGCATAAAACCGGTATCCAGCACCTTGATATTTACTACCTTAAAAGGTGAGCCACTAAGCGATCGTTACTTGCGCGAGATGATTAAACGCTATGCCCGTAAGGCAGGGATTGGCAAGGATGTCTATCCACACCTGCTAAGAACTACATTTGCCCTCGATTTTTTACATGAAACCCGTGATATTGACCGCCTGCAGAAGGTTTTAGGTCACCGGGATCAGTCAACCACACATCAATATATCAGATTATATTTCATTGAGTATTCCGGTGTGAACGAACAGCCGCGCAACGATCAAATAGTGTTTGCTGACCTGATTCGGCAACAAGATAGCAAACAAATTAAACGTTACAATTTCGAATCTGACAAACCATATATTGCCATTGAAGCTGAAGAAGAGCAGCAGGGGCGGCAGTCAATCCCGGCCATGAAATGCTGCCAGTGTAGTTTCATTCTGCATTACCAGGGTGATTGCCCGCAATGTGGTGCAACATTTCAGAGAATCTTAAAACACTGGGGTAAATCATTTTGAAAAATACAAAGTAAAAAGAAAGTAAAAAGAGAGTAGGTTTGCGTGCCGGAGAGGTGTGGGAGCCCTGGACAATAATAACACTAACTTCCGATAATATATCTTATGTAAACTAATAAGGAAATCAAAGTTCAACTCTCAAGCCATCTAATCTTCAGCAGAAATCATTTTAAACTGGTATAATGATATCCGGGCTTGGACTTGTGAACATTTTCAGGGAGGCTCTTTTTTTATGACCAGGCAAAGCTTTGAGATTTCCGTTATCACGATGCTGCTTCTAAACTTCCTCCTCCTCTCTTCCTGCACTCAACCACCTGTTACCCTTGCCGACAATTATGATCAAACCAATGTAAACAATGAAGACGATGATCAGGAACCCTTCAGCGAACTAAAATCTTCTTCAGAGTCAGACGAAATTGCTAAGCCAGATCCAGCGATCAAATACTTAAGAATTGGCCTCTATAATGGTATTGGGGTCTGGGATTTAAACGTGACAGCGCTAAAAAACTTTTTTAGTGAGCATGAACTAAACTATGAGCTTTTTGATGAATATGACATAGCGTCAATTAATTTAAGCGATTCTTTTGATTTAATCTGGTTTCCCGGCGGTTTTGCCGGTGAATACCGCTATTTAATAACCGATCTTGAACCACTAATCGATTTTGTTGACCAGGGTGGTTATTATGTGGGCAGCTGCGCCGGAGCTTACTTTGCGGCTGATATACTAAGTTGGCTGGGTGAAGACGGAAAAGACCATGATTATCCGCTCAATTTTTTTCCCGGCAAGGCTACAGGCCCACTCGTTTATGACCTAAACTGGGGTGATGAAGCGGTTCTTTTACTAAACCGGGATATTGCAATTAATGATGATTTTGAAGCGACAATACCCGTTTACTATTTCGACGGTCCATATTTTGACGCTTTTCCTGAAGCAAATTATTTAATATTGGCCCGCTATGAGGTCAACAATCTACCAGCGGTGGTTGCCGGTCATTATGGTGACGGTAAATATCTGCTTTTCGGGCCCCATCCCGAAATGGGTGGAATTGATGAGCAAAGCGGCGATTATGACCTGGAAGGCGGCAATAATGCTCAGTGGGAATGGCTTTTGGCAGTTCTCTACTGGTTTGGAGACTGGTAGCATTCAGACTGTGTGCTATAATTTGATGAACAGATATCTCAACCCGAAAGGTGTTTTTATTCGATGAAACGAATTCAATTCTTATTTCTAATTATTTTTGTAACCCTGCTTTTTTTTATCATCGGGATTACTGCCGGTGCGTTTTACCCACCAGAGGTATTATTCAGCCAAAACCGTGAAAACCTTAGTAATAAAGAAGATGAAGCTGCAGATGATGAACCTGAAGAAGAAAGTTTTGAACCGGATTTAAGAACGGTTAAGCTGATGTCCGCTGGCAATATATTTCCCCATACACCCCAGATCGAACAAGCCCATCTTGGGAATGGAATCTACGATTTTACCCCGAGTTTTGAATTTATCGCCCCGCTATTCAAAGAAGGCGACATTGTGGTAGCCGACCTAGAAACATCCCAGGCTGGACCCGATATCTCTTTTGCGGGCACACGCGGTTACACCGGGTTTCCCTTATTCAATTCCCCTCAAGAGCTCTCAGTCGCTCTTAAAGAGGCGGGGGTTGACTTAATGACCCTGGGTAACAACCATGCCCTTGATCGTGGCTACGATGGTCTTCTGGCCACTCTGGATCATCTGCGTAGTATTGGTGTAAAAACTTTTGGCGCTTATAAAAGCCAGGAAGAAAGAGACCAGCTTCTGATCGTAGAACATGATGGCGTCTTCATCGCTTTCATCGGTTATACTTTCAGCACTAACGGCATTCCGGTCCCGGAAGGGCATGAGTATTGTGTGAACTTTTCTCCCGGTTTTGTTGATTTAACGGAAATTACTGCTGATATTCGCAAAGCCAGGAACGATGGAGCAGATGTGGTTGCTGTTTTTACCCACTGGGGTGATGACGAATACAACCAGGAGCCCCAACCGCAACGTTTGCGCGAGGTTGCCGCAGAACTCGCTGAAGTCGGAGCTGATTTAGTTATCGGTGGCCATCCGAAGTTTGTTCAACCTTTGGAGTGGTTTTTTAATAAACGACCTGACGGTTCAGAAAGAGCAACTCTGGCTATCTATTCCCAGGGTACATTATTATCCAATCAGCACTACCCGGCTAATGTTTCTCCCCGGGTCGAGTATCATCTGCTGCTGGATATCGAGCTGACAAAAAATATGGACAGCGGCGAGACGTGGATCAGTCAAGTGGACCGTGAAGTAACCTGGATTCACCGTCTCTGGCGCCACCGCATCCTCCCCCTCTCTGCAGTGTTCGCGGGTGAACCTTCTCAATACAACCTTACTGCTAATCAAGTTGAAGAATTGAGAAACTGGTCCGAGCGGACTATCGAAGCTGCCGAAGCTTATAACTTCAGCGTAGATACAATTAAGGCGCTAGCCCTGGCTGAACAGATGTACAATAAAGCCTTTATCACGGAATAAAGAATAACGAAAAAGGAAGGTACTCCCTTCAATGAGAATCGGGTTTTTTACTGACAGTTATCGTCCCTATACCAGTGGGGTTGTCAGATCGATTGATCTTTTTACTAAGGAATTTACCCGGCTCGGGCATGAAGTCTATATTTTTGGACCCGACTACCCGCTTTCCAATCCGCCAAAAGAAGATAATGTTTTTCGTTTTGCCGCTCTTCCTGCCCCGACGATGCCTGATTTCTCTATACCCCTGCCGATTTCCGTCAATTTCAGTCAAACGATAAAAAAAATCGGCCTTGATGTTATTCATGTCCATGCCCCATTCATTTTGGGCAACCTGGGCGCCAGAGCAGCCAGGAGACACCGGCTGCCCCTGGTCTTTACCTTTCATACTCTTTATGATCAATACGTGCATTATGTGCCTTTTGTTGAAGAGGCGTCACGCCAAATTGTACAACTGATCTGTCGTGATTTTTGTAATCGCTGCAACATTGTTGTTGCTCCATCACAACTGGTAGTTAATTACCTGCGTCGAATCGGGGTTGAGTCTCAGATCGTTAATATCCCAACTGGGATTGAACTGGATGAATTTACAGATCTAAATCCAAGGTGGCTAAAAGATAATTACAAGATTAGTGAAGAAAAAACAGTTCTTCTCTTCGTTGGGAGACTTGGCAAAGAGAAGAATGTCCTTTTTTTATTAAAATCCTTTAAAGAGATCCTACGCCTCCAACCTGATACGCATCTGGTTTTAGTTGGCAAGGGACCTCAGGAAGCAGTACTCAAAAATTATTGCAGGATCAATGGCCTTAACGATTCTGTTACTTTCACCGGTGTATTGCCAAGAAATTCAATTGTTCACTGTTACGCCAGCGCTGACTTATTTGTCTTTCCTTCAGTTACCGAAACTCAGGGCCTGGTCATCGGCGAAGCCAAGGCTGCTGGCTTACCTGTGGTTGCTGTACGGGCTTTCGGGCCGGCCGAAATTGTAGCTCACGGTATAGATGGACTGCTAACTGATCCAACGACAAATGCGTTTGCCGACGCCGTGCTAGCACTGCTTGCCGATCCACAGCAGTGTAAGCAAATGAGCGAAGCTGCATTAATTAATGCCCAAACAATATCATCAGCATATTGTGCCGAACAGATGCTGGGCATCTATGAAGATTTGATCTCCAACAAATTCTATGCGCCGCGCCGTTTCGATCAGTACAGCAAAAAATATAAGTTTTTCAATTAACCGTTTCTGGAAACTAAAGATCAGCGCTGTTCATCCTGAATAAAAGCCGCTGCCCTGATTAATCTGCTAATGGTTCTTTCCTGACCGAGCAGCTCCATAATTTCAAATAAACCGGGACCTCCGCCCAGGCCGGTAACGGCAAGCCGGACCGGTTGAATTATTTTACCGGCAGATATTTCACTTTTTAAACAGAAGTCGTTAAATAGGCCTTCTATGGTATATCGATCAAAAGTTTTAAGCTCCTGTAACTGCTGGGCAATATCGCCCAAGATCTTTGCGGCTCCATTTTTTTTAAAGGCTTTTTCCAGTGTTTTTTGATCGTAAGAAAAATCGTCTCTGTAAAAATAGAAAGACAGATCAGCCAGTTCAACCAGCGTTTTTGATCTTTCCCGGACAAGTTCAATCACTTTCGATAAGTATTGCAGTTCATCCTCACCGTTTTTTTTAGGCAGTAAGCCGCGCTTTATAAAAAAGGGGCGTGCCACCTCTGCTAATGTTTCAATTTTACAGTCTCTTATGTACTGTCCGTTCATCCAGGTAAGCTTCTCAGTATCGTAAACAGCCGCTGTTTTACCAGCTTTGTCCAAACTAAATACGTCGATCATTTCCGCCAGACTAAAGATATCACTACCCTCTTCACTACCTCCCGGAGACCAACCGAGTAAAGCCATGAAATTAACCAACGCCTCCGGCAAAAACCCGAGACTGCGAAACTCTTCCACTGAAGTTGCCCCGTGGCGTTTACTAAGCTTGCTGCGATCAGGAGCCAGGATCATCGATACATGCGCAAATACCGGCAACTCGTGGCCAAGCGCCAGGGCACAGAGGATTTGTCGTGGTGTATTGGACAAGTGTTCTTCCGCCCTGATCACATGGCTGATTTTGAGCTGAAGATCATCGACAACACTGGCAAAATTATAGGTAGGCTGGCCATTGGATTTTAGAATGATAAAATCATCCAATCCACGGTTGTCAAAGCTTACTTCTCCCCGGATCAGATCGTTAACTATGGTTTCGCCTTCGTCAGGTGTACGCAACCTGACCACAGGCTTAATACCTTCTTGTAGTTTAATTGCTTCAGTTTCAGGGGAAAGATTTCGACAGGTACCGGGATAAAGATAAGCCCGATTTTCCTTGCGGGCAACTTCCCGGCCTGCAGTAAGTTCTTCTACACTGCAGTAACAACGGTACGCTTTCTTTTCGGTAACCAGCCGGTTAATTTCGTTTAAGTATTCGCTTACTCTTTGCGATTGATAAACAGGACCTTCATCCCACTGAAGCCCAAGCCACTTCATTGCATCCATTAGCTTGTCTATATATTCTTTGTTTGAGCGTTCCAGATCAGTATCATCAATGCGCAGCATAAAAGTGCCGCCGTTACGGCGGGCAAATAGGTAATTAAATAAAGCAGTCCTCGCTCCACCGATATGCAGTTCTCCGGTAGGGCTTGGCGCAAATCGTACTCTGATTGCTGTCACTTTATTCACCATTGATCAGTTTAATATTGAGAGCAGGATCCCAGCAGCCACAGCTGAACCGATAACACCTGCGACATTGGGACCCATAGCATGCATTAACAGATAATTATTTGGGTTTTCCGCTTTGCCGACAGTTTGAGATACCCTTGCCGCCATCGGGACGGCAGAAACGCCGGCTGAACCGATTAGGGGGTTAATTTTGCCTTTTGTGATCAGATTTAAAAACTTACCCATTAAAACTCCACCCGCTGTGCCAAAAGCAAATGCGATGAGACCAAGAATAATAATTTTAATCGTATCGGGAGTAAGAAAATAAGCTGCCGTTGCTTTGGCCCCAACTGTTAACCCAAGAAAGATTACAATGATGTTATTCAGTTCATTTTGCGCTCCCTTGCTTAGCCTTTCGGTTACTCCTGTTTCGCGGAGCAGGTTGCCAAACATCAACATACCAAGCAGTGGAATGGCAGCTGGAAGCAGTAAGCCGGTGATAATGATCACGATAATCGGAAAAAGAACCTTTTCTGTTTTAGATACATCTCTTAACTGTTCCATGACTACATTGCGCTCTTTTTTCGTCGTGAGCAGGCGCATGATCGGCGGTTGAATAATCGGCACCAAGGCCATGTACGAATAGGCGGCGATCGCTATTGACCCCAGCAATTCGGGAGCCAGTTTATTGGCAAGAAAGATCGCTGTCGGTCCATCGGCGCCGCCAATAATCCCGATAGCTCCTGATTGTTGGGCAGAGAAACCGAGGAAAAACGCGCCAATAAATGTTAAGAAAATACCTAACTGCGCCGCAGCGCCAAGTAACAAGGTTATCGGGTTAGCGATCAGGGGGCCAAAATCGGTCATTGCTCCGACACCCAGGAAAATCAGCGGTGGGTAGATGCCAAGTTCAAGACCTTTGGCCAAGTAATAAAAAAGGCCTCCCAACAACCCATTTGTTTCCGGCTGCATCAATCCCCCAAGTGGCAGGTTAACCAGCAAGATGCCGAAACTGATCGGTACCAGTAAAAGAGGCTCATACTTTTTTGCTATCCCCAAGTAAAGCAAAAAACAGGCAACTACAATCATAATTGCTTCATTAAGCTGCATATTATAAAATCCGGTGAACGAAATAAATTCCAAGAGCAAATCAATCAAAGCGGAACAACCCCTTTCAGGTGCTTAAACTAAAGTGAATACTAAGACAGGATGATCAGGGGATCTCCACTATTAACAGTATCGCCTTTTTTCACCAGAACTTCTTTAACAGTTCCGGCTTGAGGAGCGGTAAGCTCGTTTTCCATCTTCATCGCTTCAAGGATCAGCAATACATCGCCGTCGGCAGCATGATCTCCGGCTGCCACTTTTACATCCAGCACAGAACCGGGCATTGGGGCTTTAACAATATAATCACCTGTAGCACTGGGGCTGGAGGTGGAAGCTGGTTTCTCAGGGCTTGTGCTTTTAACCGTGGGGTTTGTTGCTGGCAGAACGGTCTTAGCCGGGGAGGGATTAGCCGGTTTTACTGCCATCTGAGGTTGATTTTGTTTAGGTGCAGAAGTTGCTTCGGCGTTAACCTCTTCTACTTGAACCAGATATTCTTTTCCTTCGACGGTTACTTTAAATTTTTTCACGTTTTAAATTCCTCCTGGTGGTTTCCAATTCTACTTTTCCTTCTAGCAATTGACGACGACCGATTAGTTGCCAACTGTTTGTCCCACCACCCGCAGCCGGGGCAGTAACCCTGAAATTAGCAGCGTTAAATGATGGGGCGTTGCTCTCTAAATAGCTGTAAATAGCAGCTGTGATAACCGCAGACAAAGTATTATTGTCTGCTTCTGCTTCAACCTTAGGCGAGCTTTTTACAGCAGTCGCGCTGTTTGGATCTTTGATTTCTTTTTTGTTGAAAATTCGGCTGAAAACAACCAAGATGCCGTAAAGCAGAAACAGGGTTACCATTACTACTGTTAAACCGACTACCACAACCTCAATTGCGAAATTTAGTTTATCCATCTGCAGCAGAATCCCTCCGTGCTCAACATATTAATGATTTTAGCATTTTATAGTGATTCTGAAAAGTATTAACCTCTATTTATCTGTTCGGCTACAGTTTTTTTTTCTCTTTTAACTGTTTCAGGTATCCGTAATCGATAGCTCGTTCTATGGGATAGAAGGTTCCTGAATCAGGGGAGCCATGAAAATCAGATCCACCGGTTACCAACAACTGTTGTTCCGACGCCAGGCTCAGCGCCTTGCGAATCAGACTATTACTATGATCAGGGTGAAATGCTTCAATCCCCATCAAACCATCAGGGATCAGGGTTTTTGCAATCGCTAGTCCCTCTTCGCCCGGATGAGCTAAAACCGGTATAGCCAGGCAATCAACCAGCAGTTTGATTGTCTCGATCAGGCTGAATGTTTTACGTTGCACATAAGCAGGCCTTTTAAAACCGAGATAGAGTTTAAAGGCTTCCTCAACCGAGTGTACATATCCTTTACGCAGCAGCATACGGGCCAAATGCATGCGGCCCGGAGCGGCTTGTCCTGCTTCAGCAATTACTTCTGCCTCATTAATTTTAAAACCAGATTTTTGCAATAAGCGAACTGTTTTTTCCATCCTCATAAACCGCTGATGGCTTAGATCCGCTAACTTTTCTTCCAACATCAACAACTTGACGGGATAAAACCCAAGGATATGAATCTCACGCGATTCCTCGACAACACTGATCTCGATTCCAGGCACAAATTCTAATCCTGATTCTTCAGCCGCCTTCGCTGCCTCACTGAGCCCCTTAGTGGTATCATGATCAGTCAGGGAAAAAGCTTTTAGACCGGCAGCTGCCAGTATTTGCACAAGCTGTGATGGCGTATACGCTCCATCGGAGCAGCTGCTATGCAGATGTAAGTCAGCTTTTTTGCTTGTAACATTCAATTCAGCACAACCTGTCTTATGATAATAATAACGATTACTGGCGTTGAAGGCAAAAAAACACCCTCGCTAATAATTGATGAGGGCGCTTAAAGATATGGCTTTTCAAAAATTGAAATTCAGCGAGGTTCAATAATTAACTTAATTGCTGTCCTTTCCTCGCCATCAATTTCAATGTCCGTAAAGGCTGGTATGCAAATTAGGTCCATGCCACCGGGTGCGACAAAGCCTCTTGCAATAGCTACTGCCTTTACTGCCTGGTTTAGTGCTCCCGCTCCGATTGTTTGTATTTCTGCATTTCCTTTTTCGCGCAAGACACCGGCCAAGGCCCCTGCTACAGAATTTGGGTTGGATTTTGCTGAGACTTTTAATACATCCATTATTAGATGCCTCCTTTGCGGATTTATCTAACCTATTCTGTCTTTTATTGAAAATTCCTGCCAGAATTATATGAATAATTTGATATGAGCAGATTTATTTTATAGCTTTTATTCTCTCAATATTGATCGCCCTTCCGCTTTGATCATCAACTTCGATCAAAACAGCATTAAAAAGCACCTTGCCTTTACTAATTGAAAATCGTTGCGGCTGTTGTGTAAGAAATATCTGTAAAGGCTCATGCTTGTCAACGCCTAAAATTGAATCATATAGCCCGACCATGCCGACATCAGTTATGTAGGCAGTGCCTTTGTTCAAGATCCGCTCATCGGCTGTTTGAACGTGGCTGTGGGTTCCGATGACGGCACTAACCCTGCCGTCTAAGTACCAGCCCATCGCCTGTTTTTCAGAGGTTGCTTCGGCGTGAAAATCAACAATAATGATCTGGGTTTCGTCCTTGATGGCTTCGATTTCGCGATCAACTTTTCGAAAAGGGCAGTCAACAGCCTGCATAAAAACTCTGCCCATCAGGTTGATCACCGCCGCTTTTTTCTTCCCGCTTTTCATCTTTAGCAAAAGAGCACCGCGTCCCGGGGTTGTTTCGGCCGGATAATTAGCAGGCCTTAACATTCTCTCTTCGCGATCAATAAAATTATAAACATCTTTTTGATCCCAGATATGGTTGCCGCCTGTGATCAAATCAACCCCTGATTTACGGATTTCCTGGTATACTTTTTCGGTTATGCCGGCTCCGCCGGCAGCATTTTCTCCGTTAGCGATCACCAGATCAGCCTTAACTTCTCTTTTCAGATCCGGGAGATGATCGAGCAAATACTGCCGGCCTGGTTTTCCAACCAGGTCCCCGATGAAAATAATCCTCAATTATTTCACTCCACTTTCATTAAAGCAACTATTCTCTGATCATGAACAGAAAGTGCCCTTATTTGGCACCTTCTGTTCATCAAACGGTCTATAGTAACTAATTTATGTTAATATTATTTTGCGTAATCAACGGCCCTGGTTTCACGAATCACGGTAACTTTGATCTGTCCGGGATATTCTAACTCACTTTCGATCTTTTTAACAATATCCCTGGCGACCTGAATCGAAGCGTAATCGTCGATCCGATCTGGTTTTACCATAATCCTGATTTCACGACCCGCATGAATCGCATATGCTTTTTCAACACCCTCGAACGAGTCGGCAATATTCTCAAGGTTTTCAAGCCTCTTGATATAGTTTTCAAGTGTCTCACGCCGCGCTCCCGGGCGGACAGCCGATATGGCGTCAGCCGACTGGATCAAAACTGCTTCCAGGGTATTAAAATCTGTGTCACCGTGGTGTGCTGCGATGGCATTGACCACAGCATCGGATTCCTTGTATTTTTTGGCGATTTCGGCTCCTATAAAAACATGAGAGCCTTCAGTTTCATGGTCAATTGCTTTTCCGATATCGTGTAACAGACCGGCCCGCTTGGCAAAGTTTACGTCCAATCCAAGTTCGGCAGCCATGATCCCGGCTAAATGCGCTACTTCGATAGAGTGCTGCAGCACATTTTGGCCGTAACTAGTTCTGAAACGCAGTTTACCTAATAAGAAAACTAGTTCGGGATGGATACCGTGCACTCTTGTTTCAAAAGTAGCACGTTCACCTTCATCTTTAATTTGTGTTTCCACTTCTTTTCGGGTTTTTTCAACAATCTCTTCGATCCTGGCCGGGTGAATCCGACCATCACTAACCAGCTTTTCCAAAGATAGGCGGGCTATTTCACGGCGAATCGGATCGAAACCGGAAATAATGACCGCTTCCGGGGTATCATCAATAATCAGGTCAATGCCGGTGAGTGTTTCCAAGGCCCTAATGTTACGTCCCTCACGGCCGATTATACGACCTTTCATCTCATCGTTAGGCAATGATACCACCGATACAGTAGATTCTGAAACATGATCGGCAGCACAGCGCTGAATAGCCAGAGTAACTACTTCACGGGCTTTTTTATCCCCGTCAGCTTTCGCTTGATTCTCCATATCTCTGACCATGATTAACATTTCATGATTGATCTCTTCACGAACTCGTTGCAGCAGAAGTTCCTTGGCATCATCGGAAGACATACCGGAGACCCTTTCCAATTCTGCTAACTGCTTATGTAGCAGTTGATCAAGTTTTTCCTGAAATGTCTTGATTTCCTCTTCCTTATTCTTTAAATCCTCTTCTTTTTGTTCAACATTAATAATCTTTCGATCAAGGTTTTCCTCTTTTTGCAGTAAACGACGCTCCATGCGCTGAATTTCAGCGCGTCTCTCCTTTGTTTCACGCTCAAGCTCATTACGCAGCCTATGGGTTTCCTCTTTAGCTTCCAGCTGTTTTTCCCTTTTTAAAGCATTTGCTTCATGGTTTGCTTCATCAAGAATTTTCTTTGCTGCAGTCTCAGCAGAAGATATTTTTGCTTCAGCAATCATCTTGCGAATTAAATAACCACCACCCAGACCGACTAGCAGCGCGGCAGCAATCATCAGTAAATTGTAGATCATTCTGTTTCACCTCCGTTTCTGATTAGTAAAAGTATCGTTCATAATCATTAATAAAATAAGCTGTGTTCAGAACACAGCTTAAAGAGAAAGATTGGAACAAGGTACAACAGATACCTTTTTCCAAAGATGTTATGTTTTTATGATCAATCCACAGTATCTTCCGATACCACAGGCTTTCTCTTGTCAGTCATGCCCTAAACTATGTAAAAATAAATACTCTTTCGTTATCATTGTAGCCCTTACGATTTGTCCTGTCAAGAATGATATTTCAAAAAAGCGACTATTCGCCGAAACCGTAAGCCCGTAGGACTTTCATAATTAGCCGATCCCGAAAGCCACGGCGCTGCAAGAAAGCAGCCTGGCTCGCCAGCCAACGCTGATCGGTAATCCCGTCCTCTGGCACTCGTTTGCCCAGCAGAGCACTGATCGTTTGAAGCTCTTCTTGTTCGTTGACTTCCTCGGCCAGTATATCGGCGACAGTTTTTTTTTCGAGTCCTTTATTAATCAATTCGTGCTGAATCCTTCGTAGACCAAAGCCACGGGATTTTCGATAACTGATAAAATCACGTGTAAAGGCTTCATCGTCAAGGTAGCCCATCTCATGCAGATCTTTGATCACCGCCATGGATTCACGATCAGTATAACCCTTTCGCTGCAAATAAGCTGCCGCTTCACTACTTGTTCTGGCCCTATAAGCCAGATAGCGAAATAACTGGGCGCGGGCTTTTCTGATCCTTTCATCTTTTTCGGTCATAAAATAAGTTCTTATTCCTCCTGCTTTTTGTCCTCTGCCTCCGCTTCACTATTTAGCAACGGCAGACCGGCAGCCGCCCTAATCTTTTGTTCAATTTCATCGCGCAGCTGCGGGTTCTCTTTCAATAAATCCCTGGCATTTTCGCGACCCTGGCCAAGTCTCTCATCTCCGTACGAATACCAGGCCCCGCTTTTATTAATAACTTTATGTTCGATACCCATGTCGATTAGTGAACCTTCTAGAGAGATACCGGTTCCGTATAATATATCAAATTCTGCCATCTTAAACGGAGGCGCTACCTTATTCTTTACCACCTTAACTCGGGTCCGGTTGCCAATGATCTGATCTGAGCCAATTTTTAAAGACTCGATTCTTCTAACATCCAGCCTGACCGAAGAATAAAACTTCAATGCCCTTCCGCCCGGGGTCACTTCAGGATTTCCAAACATAACGCCAACCTTTTCCCTGATCTGATTGATAAATATAGCACAGGTCCGCGATTTGCTGATTGCCCCCGATAACTTACGCAAGGCCTGTGACATTAGCCTGGCTTGCAGTCCCACATGGGAATCACCCATCTCTCCTTCAATCTCCGCCCTGGGCACCAGTGCAGCTACTGAGTCGATAACCAGGACGTCGACCGCGCCACTGCGCACCAGCGCTTCGGCTATCTCAAGGGCCTGTTCTCCGGTATCCGGCTGGGAGACCAAAAGTTCATCAAGATTAACACCCAGGTTGGTCGCATATTGTGGATCAAGGGCATGTTCTGCATCGATAAAAGCTGCATAACCGCCTTTTTTTTGTGCTTCTGCAATGATGTGCAACGCCACCGTAGTTTTACCGGATGATTCCGGTCCGAATATCTCAACAACCCGGCCCCTGGGCACTCCACCGATGCCCAAAGCAGCATCAAGGGCGAGGCTGCCGGTTGGAATTATCGCTATTTCGTATTTTACATTTTGGCCCAACTTCATAACCGAACCCTTGCCGAACTGTTTTTCAATCTGTAAAAGGGCAACTTCTAAAGCTTTTTCTCTTTCCAACTAGTTATCCTCCTCTTTATTGTTAATCGCCTACTTCAACTTATTTAGATTATTTCCTGCCGCCTGGCTTATTCAAAAATTTTTTTAAGTTCCGCTTCAACCAGCGGGTAGTAATAAGCACCGTGAGCGGTCAGGCGACTTTCATAGAGCACCAGTTTTGAAATTTCTGTAGTCGAAGAACTAAATGCTCCAAATTCATCGAGCGAGCGTCTGATTAGTTCCTCCTCTAAAGGATAGCGCATTCGGCCAAGAGTAAGATGCGGTTTATAATAGCGCTTTTCAGTAACAAAACCTAAACCCTCGAGACAGTAATCAAGTTCTTTTTTGATCCTCTGCAGCGCCTCTTCTCCCTCTCTAATCCCAATCCACAGGACCCTGGCCTTTGAAAAACTGGGAAATACCCCGCAACCGCCAAGCATAAGTTGAAATGGATTAGCGGTAACAGCAACTTTTTCAAGCACTTTATGAAGTGGAACGATCGATTTTTCATCGGTATCACCAAGAAAGGATAGCGTTAAATGCAATCCCTGTGGTTTTACCCAACGGACTCCTGGCAGATAATTTGTCATCTTATGTTGGATAGTTTCCAGCTCATGTTTTTGAGCCTGAGATAAATTGCAGGCTATGAAAAGTCGCATTTTTAGTCCCTCCAATTCTCAGCACTACTAGTGGCTAAGCAGCATTTGTCGCAGCAGGTTAAGCGCGATTTGGACCGATCTTTCTTTTACAGCCTGTCGGCCACCACCAAAGGTATATTCGCGGGTCAGTGAGCTCGTCTGATCTGTAGCAGCAATAAACACCAGACCAACCGGTTTTCCACTTTGATCACTGCCTGGACCGGCCAATCCTGTAATGCCAATACCATAGTCGCTACCAAAAAGTTCCCGAGCAGCGTTTGCCATGGCAAAAGCTGTTTTTTCACTGACAACGCCATCTTTGTGCAGCTGATCCCGGGAAAGACCGAGTATTTCAATCTTGGATTCAATACTGTAAACCACGATTCCACCTTTAAAATAATCTGAACTACCGGCAATATTAGTTATCCTGTCCGCGAGCTGCCCTCCACTGCAGGATTCGGCGACAGCCAATGTTTTATTTTTTCCGCGTAATAAAGCAGCCACAACATCTTCCAGGGTTTGATCATCTGAGCCAAATATCGCATCACCGAGAATCTGCCTGATTAATGCTTCCTCTTCAGCTAATATAGCTTCAGCCTCCTGCAAATTGCCGCTGGCTTTGATCTGCAAATCTACTTCAAATCCGCGGGACACATAGGAAAGAGGAGGATAATGCCAAAGGCCACTGGATTTGATTCTTT
>VGTO01000049.1 GCA_016874655.1 Bacillota bacterium
GTTGTTTCCGGCAGATCCTTTACTTCTACTACTCTTTTTTCATTTTCCATCATTTCATACCTCCAGATTTGAATGTTGTTCTTGTATTCAATATAGAGGTTTGCTGCCGGAGTTGCCTTTCCGCCGTTGCGATTTAGTTGTCCCAGGTTGCGATCTGGATCAGTTGGGAACTTGTCCTGCAGGCAGGCGGCATGGCCAAGATCGCGCCAGGCGGACGCCGTGTAATTAAAATATTGCTTAAAACTTTTGGCAAAAGATGATGAGTTACTGAAACCACATTCCAGGGCAATATCAGCCACCGGGCGGGCCGGGTCGTTCAGCAGCAGGGTGGCAGCCTTCTCGAGCCTTAACCTCTGGATAAACTGAAAGAGCGACTCCCCGGTAAAGGTATAAAAAATGCGGTGGAAATGATACTTAGAGAAGCCGGCGACAGCAGCAATGGCTTCAAGGGTGAATTCCTGGTCGAGGTTACTTTCGATATAATCAACGGCCAGATTAATCCTGGCCCGGTACTGCTCAGCTGTTCCTTTTCTGCGGACGTCTTCTGCTTTCAACCGGTAATCATCCTCCCTTCTGCTGATTGGGGTTCCTTTTTTATTTTCTACTGCTTATTTGAGATTCCTCCATCTGCTTAAAAAAGTTATGCTACAATACGCTTAAAGAAACTAAGCGGGGTGGTTAGATAATGGACTGGCAGCAGCAACTAAAGGGCGATACAATTCTTTGGCTGCTCGGTGAGGATAGCCCGGGGGTGCGCTACCTTGCTTTGCGCGATTTGCTGGACCGCCCCGCTAACGATGGCGAGCTAACTACTGCCCGGGAGCAGGCTCACCGGGAAGGCCCGATCGCGCTGATCTTGAAAGAGATGGCTAGCGATGGCTACTGGGTTAACCCCGGACATGGATACCTGCCTAAGTACTACAGCACTGTATGGTCGTTAATAATGCTGGCGCAGCTGGGCGCGAGGATCGAGCTGGATCAGCGGCTTGAAAAGGCCTGCCGTTATCTGTGTGACCAGAGTCTGACCAGCAATGGCCAGTTTAGCACTACTAAGACAGCCTCAGGCACGGTGGACTGCCTGCAGGGCAACTTACTGGCGGCGTTGCTTGATCTAGGGTCTAGCGACCCCCGCCTGGATCAGGCTTTTGAATGGATGGCCCGCAGCGTAACCGGGGATGGGGTGGCGCCGATGGAAGAGAAAGCGGCGCCGCTGCGCTATTATGCCGGCAAATGCGGCCCCGGTTTTAAGTGCGGCGCTAACAACAAACTACCCTGCGCCTGGGGCGCAGTTAAAGTGATGCTAGCCTTCAGTAAGCTGCCGGTGGAGAAAAGAACCCGCTTTATTGATCAGGCGATCGCAACCGGCATCGACTTTTTGTTAGGCGTTGATCCTTTGAGTTCTGCATACCCCTCCGGCTGGAATGATCAACCGAGCGGTAACTGGTGGAAGTTTGGGTTTCCGGTCTTTTATGTAACCGATTTGCTGCAAAATGTTGAAGCACTTCTCAGGTTAGGTTTGGGAAGCGACCCCCGGTTAAAAAATGCGCTTGACTATATTCGCAACAAACAGGATGCAGAGGGTAAATGGTTAATGGAATATAGCTACAGCGGTAAAACCTGGGTCGATTTCGGCCCTAAAAAAGAAGCCAACAAGTGGGTTACCTTTAGGGCCGCCTGGGTCTTAAAGAACCTGGGTTCCAGTTGATTAAGGAGCAGGAAACCGATTATCTGATGGTGAAGGATCTGTAATACTGCGCTTAGGAGGCTAAGGCATGAACAAAGGTGAGGTTGCTGAACTGATCAGGGCAAACGAATATAAGGTGCCTTTTAAGGTTTGGGAGTTTACCCCGCTGGACAGGGCCTGCCTGAAGATGGTGATCCGGGGCACCTGGATATTTGAGACCCAGCTAGATGTTGGGCTGATGAAAGAGGCACTCGCCAAAACGCTAAGCTATTACCCACACCTGGCCGGCAGGATGAGCAGCCAGGCCGGCGTAACGCTAACTAATGAAGGAGTGCGGTTCGTTAGCTCCGCAGAGCCTGAGTTGACGGTTGAAGAGGTTTTAGAGCGTAATGACGCTAACAATATCAGTAATTTTTCGGTAGGGATTAACGCGGGCCGGTTCTCAAAAGGGCTTGACTCGCCTTTGAGCGTTAAAGTAACCAGGTTGAAGAACGGTACAGTTTTAGGGGTGCAGTGCTCGCACGCCTGCATGGATGGTGACAGCTTCTATACGCTGGTCTACAACTGGGGCCAAATCTGCAGGAATGAAGCTTTTGATATACCGCTGCTCGATCAATCGCTGCTTCCGGTCGCTGAGGATCTGCCAGTAGCAGAGATCAGGGCGGCTGCTCTGGAAGCCGGGTGGCAGCAGCTTTCAATCTTCTCCATCTTCAGATTGCTGCCTGCTGTTTTATCCGGGGTGATCAAAAAACGGTCCACCCCTTTTTGGGTTTCTGCTGAAACGATTACCCGCTTAAAAGAACTGGTTTTGAAGACAACCGGCATTCAGGGCAGCACCAACCTGGTGCTGGCGGCCTTTATCACTAAAAGATGCCTGGAGCTTTACAAGCACCAGCAAAACACCCGGTGCAGCTTTGTTACAGTTGTAAACACCCGTAAGCGACTGGCCGGTATTCCTTTAAACTATGCCGGGAACTCTTCGCTGAGCATTGCCACCCCGGCCTTTGCGGCAGGGACCAGTTTCGCTGAAATTGCTGCAATGATTGAAGAAACCCTTAAACCTGTCCGCCAGTCGCCTTCGCTTAAGCTAATGGCATTAATGAAGCTGAACTTAAATAGCATGAAGTATAAACTGCCCTTTGCACCCTTTGACGTCTTCGGGATGTATGCCAGGAAGCCTACTACCATCTACCTGAATAACTTTTCGAAGCTGCATATCTATGATATCAACTTCGGATCGGGTGAACCGGTCAGGGTGATCCCCCACGACCTTGGTGATCAGATCGTAATCTGGCCTGCCCCGCCGGATAAGGGCGGCGTAGCAGTTTATTTTACGGGAATCCCGACCCTTTATCTGCGCGGGCTGCAGGATGATTACTTTAACAGCCTCTGAGATAAACAGAGAGTATACTTATACCACCCGGCAAAGCTGAATAACCACAGCATAACCTCCCCATATTTTTTTTGCCGATGGAACTATTTTACTAATCAATTAATCACTATTAACAGGAAAGTATTGACAACAGGATTATACTTGGTTTAGAGAGACTAAAGGGGAGGGCATCTAAAATGAGTAGGAACAAATTGGTGGTGTTTGTTGCGGTTGTGGTGCTGGCAACACTAGCGGTCAGCGGTTGCGGCACCCAGGTTAAAACGGGAGCTGATGGCGAGCCGCGGTTAATCCAGACCTACGGCGAGGCGGAGGTAAAGGGCGCGCCGGATCTGGCCAGGATTGGCCTGGCGGTTGAAACGCGTGGCACCTCGGCGGAGCAAGCGGTAGAAGAAAACGCCCGCCTGGCTGGTGCATTGGTCGAAGCGCTAAAAGATTTTGGCCTGAGCGAGGACGAGATTAAAACCGGCTCGTACCGGCTTTACAGCTACCGCGAGTGGTTTGATGGGCGCCCGGACGGCGAAGGGATATTAACCTACCAGGCGACTAACGAGGTGATTGTAAGCACCAGCAGGCTCGATGAAGTGGGCGAGTTGATCGACCTGGCGGTAAAAGCCGGGGCTAACAACATTAACTTTATCAACTTTGAGTTGGAAAACTCGCAGGAACTACAGCTGCAGGCCTTGAAGCTGGCCACCGAGCAAGCTGAGCTGAAGGCAGACGCTATTGCCGAGAGCGCGGGAGAGAAGATAAGCGGGCTATACCGCATCAGGGAGGAAAGGACAGAATACATGCCCTATGTTTACCGGCAGGAAGTGGCAGCCGATATGGGCATGGGGGCAACGACGCCGATTATGCCCGATGAGGTTACGGTGCGGGCGATGGTGACGGCGGAGTTTGCCTTCTAAGGTGTTGAACCACGGGTTGGTTCAAAATAGCTACAGGTCGCAGCCAAAACGGCTGGGGCCTTTTTTTATGCAGTAATGCTGACACCATACTCAGCTACCCTAATAATTTCTTGTTTCATTTATGCTGAATAATAAAGGATTTTAAACCAGGCAGCTGAATCTATTGATAAGGTAAAATATAGATGCTGGAGGTGCGCTCTTTGGTTAATCCTCTGAAATCAATCGTAACGGATCATCAGAAGGGACCTGTGATTACCGGTATTAAACTGACCCCTGTATTTGTGCCGTTTCACAGCCATGTCAGGGAGATTATGGAAGCTTCAGGGGGACTGGGGATGGCGATCCCGGCCGAAGAACCCTGGCCCGGTGTTGATGCAGTGATCTGTGAGCTGACAAGTGAAGACGGCAGCAGCGGTCTCGGTGAAGCGTTGGTCTGGCTTCCGGAAACGGGGGTATCCATGGCGCAGGTAATCGATGCTGTTCAGTGTTGCCTCGGTAAATATGTCCTGGGCCAAAGTCCTTTTTATGTCGAATTGATCAGGCACCGCATGGATATCAATATAGCCCGCAGTGAGGTGGCCAAAGGTCTTTTGGATATGGCCTGTTACGACTTAATGGGCCGGATAACCGGCCGGTCAGCCAGTGATTTCATGGGCGGGCGTGTTCTGGAAAAGGTACCGCTGGCGGCCCTGATTCCCTTGGCAGACCCGGAAAAGATGGTCGAGTTAGCTGTTTTCTTTCATGACGAAGGGTACACGAGCTTTCGACTAAAACTGGGCCGCAGTATCGATGATGATGTAAAGACTATGGCTTTAATGCGAAAAACTTTAGGCCCTGAAATCAGAATCAGGGTTGATTATAACCAAGCTTACAACAGGGCCGCCACAGCGATCAGGGCAATTAAGGCAATTGAACCATACGGCCTCGATTATGCCGAGCAGCCAGTGCGCAACGGCGATTATCTTGGCATGGCTGCCGTTCAAAAGCGGGTTGACGCCCCACTGATGGCCCATGAAGATTGCTTCTCGTTAACGGATATTGCCACACTGATTGAACTGCAGGCGATTGGTGTCGTCGGTTTAAATCCCGAAAGGCCAGGCGGTGTTACCGCTGCCCTGCGCGCCCTTGATTACGCGGAGATGCGCGGACTGGGAGCAGTGCTGCACAGCCAACCCCTGGGCATTGCTTCGGCCATGCTCATTCACCTTGCTGCAGCGCGGCATTATCAGCTTGGTCACGCTACTGAACTCTTTGGCCAGGTGATGATTGAAGACGACCTGATCACAGAGCCGATCGATTACAGCGGCGGCAGCGCCGGTATACCGGAAGGCCCGGGCTGGGGTATAACGCTTGACCGTGATGCATTAGACAAATATGCCACCGGACCGGCAGCAGTAATCAGGTAACATAAGCGGAGGTAGACCATGGACGAGAAACGCGGATTTAATAAGCTGTCTCTTTTTGAGGCAGCATCAATTATTGCCGGCCTCGGTGTGGGCGGCGGAGTGATGGCGGTGCCTTACCTTGCCTCGCTGAGCGGTTATTTTACGTTTGTCGGGGTGATGCTCCTCTCCTATTTACTGAGCGTCCTTCTGCACCTGATGATCGCCGAGATTGTAATCCGCGACGGAACAGCCAATCAGCTGGTTGAAGTTCTCGGCAAATACCTCTTTCCCCGGCTCGCCAAGCTGCGGTCTGTTTTCCTGTGGTTCTTCTTTATCCTGATCACGGTCAGCTTCTATGCCCTGTTGGCCGGCTATATTGTCGGCGCCGGCGAGATCCTGACCGACCTGAGCGGCCTGCCGCTGTGGGCTGCCATGCTGCTCTTTTATGCTGTGGCAGCAGGGGTCGTTTTTTTTGGCTTAAAAGCTTTAGGGCTTAGTGAGAAATATGCCATTATCACTGCGGCCGTCATTCTGGCCGTTTTGGCTTTTGGTTCGCTGGCCAACCCTGCCGGCAGTCTTGATCTTTCTTTTTACGGGGGCAAAACTACCCTGGCGCTCTACGGGATGATTATGTTTAGTTTTGCCAGCTTTTTCTCCATCCCCCAGGCGGTTGAAGGGCTTTCCTGGAACCCGAAGTTGGTGCCGAAAGCGGTGATATTAGGCTTAGGCATAAACTTTATTTTTACCTTTGTTGTCTCATCGCTGGCGATGCTGGCCTCGGCGGAGGTAACCGAGGTAGCCATTATCGGCTGGGGCAGGGCGATCGGCAACTGGGCCGCTATAACCGGCTCAATTTTTATTTTTGTAGCAATCCTGACCAGCTACTGGGCGACTTCGTACGCCCTGGCTATTATCTTTGTAGAAAGATTAAAGTGGCAGTACCGGTATTCGTGGCTGATCGCAACCCTGCCCACTTTATTTTTGGCGCTGCCCGGATTGACCGGCTTCCTGGGGTTTATGCGCATCGCCGGCGGGGCAATTGCCATCTTAGTGGCCCTGTTGGTCATTCCTGCGCTACGGACCAGCCGATCAATGATTAAGGACTCTACATTCGACCTGGGCTCATTTGGCGGTTCCGGATTTCAGCTGCTGGTGTTACTGGCCTATATTTTGATGGCTGCCGGCTCATTAATGCCTTTATGATTTGCCAGCAAGAGCTGGGCCGGTAAAAAGGAGGAGTTAGATGCACCATTATGATCAGCTTTACTTAAATGGAGAAATCTATATGGTAGACGACCACTGCCCTTCGGCAGAGGCCCTGGCGGTAAAGGACGGCCGCATTGCCGCTGTAGGCTCACTAACAGCATGCCGGGCAGTGCTTGGCAAGAACTTTGAAACAGTTAACCTGGAAAACGGCGCCCTGCTGCCCGGTTTTATCGACACGCACCTGCATCCGATCATCATGATCTTTTTTGCCCTGAACCTCTCATTAAGTGGGGTTAATTCGATTGCTGAGATGCAGGCAAAAGTACGGGAAGCAGCGGTAAAAGAGAGCAGTTCGGCGTGGATCCTTGGCTTCGAATTTGACGATCAAGCCCTGGTGGAGAGGCGTTCGGTTACCCGTCATGACCTTGATGCTGCCTGCGCTTCCCGGCCGGTAGCCCTGGTAACTACTGATGGGCACAAGGTGATCGTCAATACCAGGGCGATTATAGAGGCGGGCGTCAATGAAAAAACCGCTGATCCGCCAGGCGGGAAAATTTTGAGGGAAGGTAACGGTTATCCGACAGGAGAATTTCAGGAACAGGCTCTCAGTTTGATTATGGATCATGCCCCTATGCCGAATATGGAGGAGATGCAGGAGGCCGCGATCAGGGTTTTTAGGAGCCTGGCAGCCAGCGGTATTACCTCGATCGGGGCTGTGCTGCAAACCGGTGATGAAGGCCCGGCCGGGAAAAACGGCGCCTTTGATCTGCCGTTGATGGAGATGCTGCTGGATCAAATACCACTGAATATTTATAGCCTGATTATTACCCGGGACATAGAGCAGGTTGAAGCCGCCCGCCAAACCGGTCTTCACCGGTCAGCAGCAGATGAGTTTAGCCCGGAGCGCACAATCGGTGCGCTAAAAATATTCTGCGATGGCACGCTGCAGGCGGGCACCGCTTATCTGGCTCAGCCTTACAACAGCCAGCCCGGTAACAGCGGCTTTATGATCCATGAGCCGGAAGAACTTTACGAGCGGATGGTCGCAGCGCATCTGGCCGGTCTGCAGATCGCTATTCATGCGATCGGCGATGCCGCCAACCAAAAGTGTGTTGAACTCTATGCGCGGCTGCTTGAAAGTTACCCCCGCCCGGATCACCGCCATCGCCTCGAGCATGCCTCGGTGCTTAATGCCGGCCTGGTTGCAGACCTGGCCAAGCTGGGGCTGGTCGTTTCCTCCCAGCCATCCTTTATCCAAGGTGAGAAACACTGGTTAATGAGGCAAATCGGCCCGGAGCGGTGCCGGTGGACTTACCCCTATCGCTCGCTGGTTGAAGCAGGGGTTAAACTGGCCGGGGCATCAGATGCGCCAGTCTGCTCACCCAATGTGCTGCAGGCACTGCAGTGCTTCGTAACCAGGGACGGTTTTGTGGCAGAACAAACGCTCAGTGCCGCCCAGGCTGTCCGCGCTTACACGATCGATGCTGCTTATGCTCAGTTTGAAGAGCAGATCAAGGGCAGCCTGAGCGTAGGCAAAAGGGCGGACCTGGTGGTTTTAAGTGCCAATCCGGTCAGGGTTAAAGCAGAGGAGATCGCCGAGATCAGAGTCAGGCGCACCGTTTGCGGCGGCATCACCATCTATAATGAAACCGATGGCCGTTCTGCCTGAGCCAAGAACTGTGCATTATTCTTTTTCCGAAACCCTGCCCAACACCCTGGTAATGACAATGATAATAGCCAGGCCGGTACCCCAGGCTAAAGGCAGGGGCAACTGCAAGCCGGCCAGAATGAAGGCAACCACGGCGGCAAAGGCGGCGGTAATGGCGTAAGCAATTTGTGTATTGACGTGATCAATATGGTCGCATCCTGCGCCAACGGAAGAGATAATGGTGGTGTCCGATATGGGAGAGCTGTGATCACCCATAATCCCACCGCTTAAGGCGGCCGCAATTAACAGGGGCAGTGAAAGATCAAGAGCGACCCCAATGCCGAAGGCCAGGGGGATCATGATCGAAAAAACACCCCAGGAAGTGCCGGTAGAAAAGGCCATCAGCGCACTGGCCAGAAATACCAGGGCCGGGACTAAAAAGAGGGGAACGTTTTCATTGATTATACCGGTCAGGTAAAGATCGGTCTCTAAAAGATCGGTTAAGGTGCCGATACTGAAGGCCAAGATCACGATCACAATGATAAATATTACCTTCTTAACTCCGTTGAACCAGTAGCCAACTACCTTCCCGGCGCCAGACATACGGCGCAAAACCATCAGCAGACCCGAAACAATACCGCCTACCATAAAGGCCAGGATCACCGAAACAATAATCTCTGCCTCCTGGATCGCTTCTAAAATAGGGCGCTGGGGAAAACCGCCACTGATCAGGGTGAAGCCGAACAACACCAGAAAAAATGCCGCCAGGGGTAAGAATATATTAGCCAGGGTCGGCCTGACCCCATTTTCGAAACGGTAACCTTCACTGACTTCTTCCAATGTTTTGCCCTTTAAGACTTCGCCGCTATGGCGAGCACGTTTTTCTGCAGTATGCATCGGTCCATAGTCGCGCCTGCTCCAGGCGATGATGCCGACCAGCGAGAGGGCAAAGATGCTGTAAAAGTTAAAAGGGATCGCCCCAAAATAGATGGTCCAGGGGTTAACTGCTTCAGGAAGCCTGGCAACTTGAAGGGTCAGAATGCTGACGATGAAAGCCCCCCAGCTGGTAAAGGGGATGTTGACCACCATCGGGGCAGCGGTTGAGTCAATAATATAGGCCAGCTTTTCCCTTGAGACCTTAAGCCTGTCGGTAACTGAGCGTAAGATGGGACCGACTATTACCGGGCTGGCATCAGTCCAGGCACCTATGAACATACTGGCCAGCCAGGCCGTTAGCTGGGCTCGCCTGGCGCTGGTAACCTTATTATTCAGGGCTTCAGCCAGGGCATATGCCCCGCCGGAGCGTTCCAGGAGACCGACAAAACCTCCCACCATGATAAAGAGGACGAACAGAGCAATATTCATAGGGGCGATTAAAGCCGGCAGCAGTAAGTCGGTGACCGTAACGATGAGGCCCTGAAGCGGATTCCAACCGGCCAGCATGAGAGCCCCTAAGTAAACTCCGGCCAGCAGCGAGAGGGCAGTTTTGCGGGTCAGCATGGCCAGGAAAATGGCTGCCAGGGGAGGCAGCAGGGAAAGGAAACCGAATTCACTGATCATTTAGTTCACTCCTTCATCAAATTAAACCATCATGCATCATGGCCGCAGGGCCTTTGTTAAGGGCTAAGATTTTGGTGGCAGATTCTGCGGCGCATGAGCGGGCAGCTTCCTGAGCCTGGCTGACGATTGCCTCTTCATCCATAGTCATCAGGCGCCTGTTTTCAATAACCATGCGGCCGTCAATGATCACAGTTTCAACTTCATGCCCCCTGGCCGCATAAACCAGGTTAGGGACTACATTTCTGACCGGGTATTCAAGGTAGGGGACCAATCCCGGTTGCTGCAGATCGACGATGATTAAGTCGGCGAGTTTTCCCGGTTCCAGGCTGCCTACCTGATCACCCAGGCCGACAGCCCTAGCCCCTTCCACGGTAGCCAGGCGCAAGGCTTTCCAGGCCGGCAGTACTTTTGGATCACGGTAACGCACCTTGTTTAGCAGTGCGGCCAGTTTCATCTCGTTCCAGAGATTATGACTGTTATTACCGGGTGCCTGGTCTGAACCAAGGGCGGCCCGACCCCCGTGCTCCAGGAAGCTGACCAGGGGCGGGACAATGCCATCAATGATGGCGATTGAAGCAGGGCAGCAGACCATAGCCACACCGTTTTCCGCCACAATGGCTATTTCTTCCTCCGTGGCTTCGGTCAAATGGATGGCCAGCAGGTTCTTGTCTATTAAGCCTAACTGATGCAGGTAAGGGATCGATCTGCAGTTGAAGCGCTTAGCAATCTGATAGGTTTCCCGATCGCCCTGAGCGACATGCATGTGGATCATAACCCCCAAATCCTCCGCTGCTTGCTTGATACGCAGCAGCAGCTCGCGCGGGATCATATCCGGCCCCTGCGGCCCGAGCACGCAAGTAATCCGACCGCCGGCCTGATTATGCCACTCTTCGATTAAGGCCAGATTTTGATAAAAAAGCAGCTCTCCCTGGGCTTCATCAAAGGAGTATAACTCTCCCGGGGGCAGATCTTCCATCTGGATTGGAACTGCTGTAATCAGTGACGCAACCCTGGCCCGCAGACCAATTTCTTCATAGATCCTGCAGATTGAAGGCATCGGAAAACCGAAGTCAATCAGGGTGGTGGTACCGTTCTTTAAGGCTTCCACTGCGGCAAGCGCGGCCCCGCTGATTGCGGCAGCCTCTGTCAGGTTTGAAAGGTAGGGCGCCAGGCCATAATGCATCCAATCGTCCATATCCTGAGCCAGACCCCGGAAAAGAGTAAGCATGGCATGAATATGACCGTCAATTAAGCCGGGCATAACCACTTTACCCCGGGCATCAATTACTGTTTTGACTTTTTCCATGGCTTGTGCTGGTAATTCGATCGATGGCCCAACTGCGGTGATCTTATTGCCGGTAATGCCCAGGTAGCCTTCCGAGATAGCTCCGACTCCCTTGCCGGTCATGGTGAGAATCAGTGCGTTTTTGATTAAAATATCCATCGACTTATAAACTCCTGATTCAAAGATACGGGTTAGGATCTTTCAGACTTGGCAGCTAACCAGATATTAATTGATGTTAATCGCTTAAGTCCTGAAGCGCTTTTTCCATAGCTTCATTAAATACCCGACCGGAGGTATGCATAATTGTATCTACCCCGTTATCGGTTTGTTCAAATTGCATTGAGGCCAGGCAGGGATAGTGCAGGCACATCAACCCGGCTTTAGGAACAGCATGCTCCGCCTCCAGCCCGACAATGCGCCTGGATGTATACTGCGACGAACCGCATGGCGCTCCCCTGAGGATAGTAGCTCCCACAATTTTTTTCTTCTGATCAAGGGTTAAGGCTATTTTAGGTTTGCCAAAATGCCTGGCAAACTCGCTGATTATCGCGCTGGTGTAGGGTTGCTTGTTATTTTCGTAAAAGCCAACAGTCTCTTCGTCGATCGAGCAGAGCGGTTCGGGGTAGACAATAGCCACCCCTTTATTGTTCAGCTCGCGGCGCAACTGATTACGCAAACCGAGAGGAATCCAGGCGGTACTATCGATAGAGGCTATCACTCCCTGGGCTCCGGTTTTTTCAGCCAGGGTTGGGAGCAGCTGCGCGGCCTGGGGCGACTCGGCCAGGTGCAAGATAAGATCAGCCTGGGGTAGGTTATCCGGCAGGTATGCTTCTGGTTCATCGACAACGCTTTCCGTAATGGTTGGCACCGACCAAACATTTAGCTGCCACTGCTGTGGTTTATTGGCCCGGATATGGTCAGCAATACGCTGGCCGTAATTACCTTGAATAAGAACTAAGAGTTTCATCGATTCTTCGCTACCGCATGTGTTCTTCATCAAACACAACCCTTCCGATCAGAGATTTTGGTCATCTAGATTTATTTTATGCCGTACAGTGCATAACTCTAAGGAAGTACTTTGATATTCAGGCTGTGAGCACCTTTTTTGAGCTGTTGATCCATCGTCCATAATGTTGCCTGTTGATCAATGGCAAGCTCAAGATAAGCATTATCGTAAACTGACAAGTTATGGTCCAGTGATAAGTTTAAGCAACGCTTTAGTTCGGCGGCCCACACGGTAAATTCAAAGTCGATTAGCATGTCCAGCGCTTTTTGGGCATTTTGGTTGCTTAATCTGTGGCGGCGGGTTGCCACCCACAAAACATTAGTAACTTCATACCAAAAGGTTGGCGGTACCAGTAGGATCAGTTGAGGCTCGCTTAACGCCTGGTTTCGAAGGGATAAGGCCTGATCTGTATCTTCGGCGGGTAAAACCCATGCGAGGGCAACGGAAGCATCAACTACCACCTTATTGATCAATAGCGCCTCCCGTCTTTACGCATTTCAAGAAGTTCTTCCGTTGAAAAATACTCTTCCTGCGCTTCACGTATAGTATCCATGGCCGCAGCCAACTTTTTCCGGTCAGGTGCGTGCAGGGCATTAACTGCAGCATCAATCATGAACTGCGATAATGACTTCCCCCTCTGAGCAGCTTCAGCTTTAAGGGCGCGGTGCAACTTCTCATCGACATAAACACTAATTTTTTCGGCCATCTTTAATCCTCCTCAGCTAAATAATTTTAACTCTTTAGCGTTAAAGAGTCAATACACTATGCTGCCATTTCATAAATTTGCGGTATTCGGCAAGACTGCACTTTATGTATCTACTCTGCAATATTTTTTGCATTTATCATACTTATATTCGATCATCAGGGCCGGAAGCTTATATATTCCTTTAGAGCCCGAGGATCTCAACCTTGGGGCCAAGAGTGTTGTCAATTGTGTTGAAGTGTTGATCGAGAGTGCAGATCGAGCAATTACTATTCCGGGCAACTGTATAAATAATTAAATCAGCTAAGGGAACAGTAATCCCTTTACTTCTAAGCTGTGCTCCAAATAGTCCTGCATCGAACCAATCCTGATCGCTTACTATTAGCCGGGGAAGACTTTCAAGTGAATTAGCAAAGATATCCTTTTCTTTTTCGGTTTTCAGACCCTGAATCAGTTCGGTGATCACCGGGCCAGTAATGTAAACAGAGTAATCCTCTCGTTCATTGACCATTGAAGCAACTAGCGGGTTGCCCTTAAAATATTCTACCCAGACCGATGTGTCGATTAAGATGTTTTTCATCGCTCGCTATCTCTCAGCTTCCGCATGGCATCTTCATCAAACTCAATTTTTCCGATCAATGATTTAAGCTTTTCCATCTTTTTCATCCGCAAGGCATCGCGTAGGGCAAATTCGATTGCTTTAGACCTTGATTCAGCCTTGTAGATCGCTTCAGCTTCTTTAATCAGTTGATCGTCTATATTGATCGTTGTGCGCATCCTAACATCACCTCCGTATTCATTAGCATGCATACAAATTATATGCTGAATTCAACATCCTGTCAATAATTCTAAAGGGGCTGCGAAGGAATTGCCGCAGGTTTTGCAGAATGATAATGAACCTCTATATGAGAGGCAAAAAGGAGAGCGACAGTGAAAAAAACCATCCAGGAAAATGCCGGAACTGGACCGGTGCCCTTAAGCGTTAAATTTGGTTACGGAATCGGAGATGTGGGCAGTAACTTTTTTATTGTGGTGAGCGGTTTTTTCCTGCTTTTTTTTCTGACCGATATAGTCGGGGTGAAGCCAGCCCTGGCTGGGTTGATGCTGTTTTTTCCCAAGCTGTGGGATGTGATTTCCGACCCGATCATGGGCGTGATCTCTGATCGAACCAGCTCGCGTTGGGGGCGTCGCCGGCCGTACTTACTTTTTGGCGCTGTGCCTTTTGGGGTGACCTTTTTCCTGATGTTTGTGGCCCCCGGCTATGCTTCGGAGCTGGCCCGTGCACTGTATGTAGGGTTTATGTTTGCCCTGGGCTGCACCGCTTTTACCGTGGTTAATGTGCCTTATTCGAGTATGGTAGCCGAGATGTCCGATGATTATAATGAGCGGATCTCTATTACTTCGTTCCGGATGATTTTTGCCAGTGTCGGTGTGTTGCTGGCCGGAGCACTGGCAATGCCACTGGTCACGATGGGCGGTGAGGGAGCGGCCGGTTTTCGCTTTATGGGTTTGGTTCTCGGCGCAGCGATTACCCTGATTACGCTGCTTTGCTTCTGGGGCACCTCAAAAGCCAGAACGCTACCGCGCACCGAGCTGACCCCGCCTTTTAAGGAGCAGTTAAAGATTGCATTGAAGAATTATCCCTTTTTAATGCTGATAGCCAGCTATGCCCTGCAGTCTGTGGCTGTGGGCATCTTAATGGCCGGCTTGATTTACTTTATCATGCATGTGATGAAGTTGCCTGAGGCGGCCATGTCTGTGGTGCTGCCGATCCTTTTTGTGACGGCGATTGTTTTTATCCCGATCTGGGTTAAGGTCGGGGCAAAGATCGGCAAAATCAAGGCTTACCGGATCGGCCTGCTGATTCTGGCCGTGATGCTGGCGTCGCTTTATTTTAGCTCGCCGGCACAGGTGATGGTGTTTTACGCGCAGGTTTTTGTGCTGGGGATCGGTTTTTCAAGTTTTCAGCTTTTCCCCTTTTCGATGCTGCCCGATACGATTGAGTACGATCAGATGAAGTCGGGAATGAGGCGCGAAGGGATTTTCTCAGGCGTTTGGGCTTCCGGGCAAAAACTGGCCTACTCGGTCGGCCCCGGCATCGTCGGGTTTGCCCTTTCTTTATCGGGCTTTAGCCAGGGCGCTGTGCAGCCGGACAGCGTGGCCATGGGCATCCGTATTGTTTTTTGCATTTTCCCGGCCCTGTTACTACTGCTCAGCTTTATCCCTTACAGCCGCTATGACTTAACCGAAGAGCGCTTTAGGGAGATAAAGGCAGTTATTGCCGGGGAAAAGTAGCTGATTGCGGCAGGGTAGAGCAAGCATCATTATATTGACAAATTAAGATACGAATGCAATATTTATTTCATAATGGAACCATTTAGGGGTGAGTATTGTGCACAATATTAGCGTTAAGAACATACCTGATGATTTATTTTACCAACTAAAACAAAGGGCCAGGTTAAATCGCCGCAGTATAAACCAGGAGATAATTGTTTGCATCGAAAACAGTGTTCAGGGTGCTGTGGTTGAACCGGAAAAATTACTAAAAACCGCTCGCCGGCTTCGCAAAAAAACTGCTGCTCACCCCATCAGCAAAGAAGAGCTTAGTCGCATAAAAATTGGTGAAGAAAAACTCACAGCATTAAAAAAACTAGGTGAACTTGAAACTCCGGTGAAGAGATGGAAAGAGCTAAAAAAAGAAATCGCACAAGGGATGATCAAGGGTTAGATTGCAGGGATCCTCGGGATAAAAGTGATAACAACTTAAAACCTCCTGCTTTTATCCTTTGTCAATAAATATCCTTTCTGTCGCCGACCTGGACCACAACTATGGTTATACGATAATCTTCAATCTTGCATAAAAGCCTGAAGTTGCCGATTCTGTAACGCCATTTTCCTTTTTCATTGCCCACCAGAGACCTGCCTGTGGCTCTGGGATTAATCTCTCCGGTCAGGTTTTTTTCTATGTAGCTGATTATCATGGCAGCAGTTTTTTTATCCAGCTTCTTTAGCGATCTTAGGACAACATCAGTAAACTCTACGTTCCAGCCCATCAGAAACCAAGTTCATTCTTAACTTCTTCCAGTGTATACGTAGCTTCTGATTCAGCAACAGCCTGGTTATAGGCCTCAATATCAATCTCTGTTTCGATCAGATCAATTACCGCGTTTCTAAACAGTTCGGATACTGTAATATTATGAAGAGAGACATATTGTTTTATCAACTTGTTATCTTTTTCGCTTAATCTTAAAGATATAGTTGGCACACTAATCCCCTCCTTCTTACGTAATACATAGTATTACTAGCAGGTAAAACTGTCAATCCCGGTTTTGCAGCAAGTCATGCATAAAACTTCTTAATAAGGATTAATAACCTTAATATCGTTCATTGGGAAATGCCTGTCGTTTAAGGTATAAAGGACCGCTCCCCTCGCCAGGGCTGAGGCGGCAATAATAGCATCTGCTGTATTGAGGCCATGGCTTTTTCTGTAGAGGTTCATGTAACGTCCTGCCGTTTCGGCGATTATGTCATCCAAACCTATT
>VGTO01000050.1 GCA_016874655.1 Bacillota bacterium
GCAAGGTGGCGATTGTTACCGGGGCGAGTTCGGGGATTGGGCGGGCTATCTGCTTTGAGCTGGCTGCCGCCGGCGCTCACTTATGCCTGGCAGCAAGAAGGAAGGAACCGCTTGATAAGATAGCCGACGAACTTTTCCCTGCCAAATCATTAGTATGCCCGACTGACGTCTCAATTAACCACATGGCTGAAGAGTTGGCTCAGAAAACTCTTGAAGAATTTGGCCGGATCGATTACCTCTTTAACTGTGCTGGTGTATTCAGCGCCGGTGGCTTCGGTGGGCTGCGCATTAAAGCGATCACCGAAATGATTGATATAAACCTCCTTGGCACAATATACTGCATGCATGCTGTAATACCACAAATGCGCAAGCAGGGCAACGGGCATATTGTGAATATCTCTTCGTTGGGCGGCAAATATCCCTTCCCAGGTTCAACCGGTTACTCAGCCAGTAAATTTGCAGTGGCCGGTTTGTCAAGTGCTTTGCGCCACGAACTTAAGCCCGAGAACATTCATCTGACTGTGGTTTACCCATCCTTTGTCCGTTCACCAATTTTAGATGCACACCTGCCCGAGGTTCAAAACAGTCTCTTCTTTCATCTCACCGGAAACTACAAACCGCAGCAAATTGCGGTTGCGATTATTAAAGCAGTAGCTAAAAAAAAGCGGGAGCTGGTAGCACCGTCTTTTACCCGGCTGACAGTTCCTCTCTACGGGCTATTCCCAGGCTTGGTGGAATTGGTAACCGGCAAGCTAATGGGTGGTTGGCCTTCCTACGAGCAAGCTGAATCGCCAAATCACTCCGAACCGGAAAATTTACGAAACGATAAAGATAGAGTACGAGAATGATGAAATCTGAAACCGTTAAGAGACATAAGAATGAAGGCATTAAGAGATTCCCAAAATACATCATTTATACCCAATCAGTATATCTAAAAACGGTCGACTTACTTCAAAGGGTATAGGCGAAAACAATGTGGGCTGCATGGTTGCCATCGCCATTATTAAAGTCACCCGGAAATACCGGCTGTGGGAAAACTCTATCTGACTTAAATAATAATAATCTAGTAGTGCACTAAGAAAAGGCTTGCGGATTAGCTCCGAAGCCTTTTTTAGATCACGTAGCAGCTTTTAGCAGATCGGATTTAGCTGTAGATATCCTCCAGCAAATCCTTATATTTCTCTTTAATGACGCTCTTTTTCACTTTCAGCGTAGGAGTAAGCTCCTCCCTTTCCATGGTTAGCGCTTCACCAATCAGGCGGAATCTTTTAACCTGCTCAAAGGAATCAAAATTCTGATTGGCTTTTTCCACTGCCCGCTCGAATATATTTTCAATCTCTGCGTTTCGCAACAGGGATTCATCAATACGCAAAGGTACCTGATCTCCGGTAGAGGCATCACGCATTACGGTCAGATTTTCATCAAAATCAATCTTGTGTTCCCGGGCATAATCAAGCACTGCCTGGTAGGTCGGCTGAACCAGGGCGGCAACAAATCTTTCATTATCCCCAACCACAACTGCCTCTTCGATCCAGTAACTCCTCTTCAGCGCTTCTTCGATCGGCAAGGGCGCCACGTTTTTACCCGTTGATAAAACGAGGATATGCTTTTTACGCTCCCCGAATACCAGGTAGTCGTCTTCGTCGAAATAACCGATATCGCCGGTTTTCAGCCAGCCGTCATCCGTGAAATATGCCGCAGTCTCTTCCGGCAGTTTGTAATAACCCATCATTACATTGTCACCCTTGATCTGAATCTCTCCGTCTTCAGCTATCCGTTCCTTAACGCCGGCTAAAGGTGGCCCTACTGTCCCGGGTTTAAAGCGTCCGACTGGGTTCAGGTTTGAAGGAGCAGCCACCTCTGTCATGCCGTACCCTTCAATAATCGTAATACCGATGCCGTTAAAGAAAAAGGCCAGATCTTTACGCAGTGAACTGCCTGACGAACAGGTCCATTTCAAACGGTCAACCCCCATCTTGGTCCTGATCTTCTTGAAAACCAGCTTGTCGGCCAGTCGATGTCTAAATTTTAAACCTGCAGAAGGCTTTTCCCACCTACTCTGGGTCTGCCCCATTTCAATGGCCGCAGCTTCAGCCCAGCGGAAAATCCTGCGGCGCAGGGCAGGACTGCTGTGGATTGTTTCCAGCAGGCGGTTGTGCACCCGTTCAAAAAGGCGGGGCACTGAAACAAAGCAGTGCGGCCTGATCAGTGGCAGGTCCTGGGCCAGTGTATCAGGTTTACTGAAGTAGGTAGTTGCCGCAGCATAGGTGGCAGCAAAATAAACCAGGCGCATGTAAACGTGAGCCAGGGGCAAAAAGGCCAGCAGGGAGTCACCAGGTTCGAATTCGACAAGGTCGACCACGGCATAAACATTAAACCGCCAATTCCAATGGGAAAGCATCGCACCTTTGGGCAAGCCGGTTGTGCCGCTGGTATAAACAATACTGCTTAAATCTTCCGGGGCCACGCTTTTCCAGGTTTTCTCATAGATTTCAGGATTCTCTGCACCAAAACGGCGCCCGATTTCGTAAGCATCTTCAAATGCTATAATATTTTCGCCTTCTTCTTGACCCTGGTTGTCGATAATGATTATATGAGTCAGTTTTGGCAGTTTAGCGCGGACAGAAAGCACCTTTTCCAGCTGCTCCCGGTCTTCAACAATGATAATTTTACTATCCGAGTTGTCGACAATATACTGTATCGTTCGTTCAGAGAGAGTAGGATAAACGGTTACGGTAACTCCGGCGGCAGTGAGGATGGCAAAATCTGCTACTACCCACTCAGGGCGGGTTTCAGATAGTAAACTAACTTTATCTTCCTTCTTGATGCCCAGGGAAATTAGCGCCAAAGCCAGGTTCTTTACTTTTTCACCCATCTCCCGGTAAGTAATGCCGGCAAAATCCTCCCCGGCGCGGTAGCGGACAGCAACAATATCCGGATAGTTATTGATCGTGCCCCAGAATAGTTCATTGATCGTTTCCCGCTTTACAGCACCGAGATCTCGACCTTCTACCACTTTCATTTAGCTCCCTCCTTCTCTTCAATTTTCAATTTTTATACTGTTGATAGACGCAAACTGACTCAGATAATCTATATTAGGAATATGACCGATTTTTAATATACCTTTCACTAAAGGGCCAGCGGTTATTCAAGAAGAGCAACCACATCCTCTTCGATCACCGAGTCTCCTTCTTCAACCTTAATCTCCAGGATCTTCCCATCCTGCGGCGCCTCTACCGGAATTTCCATCTTCATCGATTCCATGATCATGATTGTTTCATATTCTTTGACCTGTTCACCTACTTTCTTAATGATCTTCCATACATTGCCGGTAATTGGTGATTGGACCTCTACTGTCATAAAAAATCACTCCTCATTCTGATCTGGTAGCATTTACAACTTAAGCAATTCTTTAGCTTGATCAACTGTGGCCGGTTCACGACCGATATCGCGCGCCATGCGCACCGCTTTTTCAACGAGCGGGCCATTTCCTTCAGCCATTTCACCCGGTGCGAGATAAAAATTATCTTCCAGCCCAACCCGAATATTGCCCCCTAAAGAAAGAGCGGTGGCACAGAGCAACCACTGCTCATTGCTAACTCCGATTACCTGCCAGGGAATTCCCACCGGGACACGCGAGGATAGGTAAACCAGGTTTTGTGCCGAAGCCTGGATCCCCCCCACAACTCCTAAGATGCAGCTGACCTGGAACCTTTCCAGCAAACCCATATCCATCAGGGGATAGACAGTTTCCAGATGCCCCACATCGAAACACTCACATTCCGGCTGAACACCGTTATCTTTCATCGTCTGCAGGTAGTAGATTATATCGGGGATGGGATTTAAGAATTCTATTGAAAATACAAAATCCTGGCGGCGCTTACTGTACTTGGCATAGTTCATCGTCCCCATATTCAACGCGGCTATCTCCGGCTTGCAAACCGGAATGTGGGCAATCCTCGCCTCACGGGAAACACCGACCGCCCCGGTAGAAAAATTGATCAACACGGGGCTTCGTTTGCGCACCTCCCGGTAGATTTTTTCAAAAACCGGCACCGCAATTGACGGGGTCCCGTCATCGTCACGGGCGTGAATGTGAACCACGGAAGCACCGGCTTCATAGACGCGCCGGGCTTCTTCGCCTATTTCTTCAGCCGTATAGGGAATGTGGGGACACTGCATCTTATTGGCTACCGCTCCCGTCAATGCGGCAGTAATGACAACTTTATCTTCAACTGTCATCTAATCAATCTCCTTTTTTACTATTTACCCTGCCATTTAGGTTCCCGTTTTTCCATGAAAGCGCTAACTCCTTCAACCATATCTTCAGCCTGCATATTTAAAGCCAGCATGGCCGATAAATATTCCATTGCATGTTCATAATCAAGATCACGCATCGTATAAAAAGCCCGTCTACCAAGCCTCAAAATGGCGGGACTCTTCGCATTCAACTTCTGCATCATCTCCTCCACCGCTTGATCAAGATTTTTTCTCTCCACAACCCGGTTGACAAAACCGATCTCGCAAGCTTCTGCGGCGCTGATCCTTTCACCAGTCAGCATTAGTTCCAACAGCTGCTTTGAGCTGCGGGTATTGCGAATTAAAGTTGCCATTATAATGTAGGGGAACAAACCTAAATTAATTTCCGGGGTGCCAAACTGGGCATCATCCGCAGCGATGGCAATATCGCAGGCGCTCATTAAGCCAAGCCCTCCTCCTAAAGCCAGCCCCTGGACCCTGGCCACGATCGGCTTTTTAAGTTCTTTAATCGCTTTCAAAAGACTGACAAAAACTCTTTGCAGCTCGTGCCGGTCGATCGGCCCAAGCTGCATGGCTTCTCCGCCTCCCAGATCCATCCCGGCACAGAAAGCCTTCACTCCGGCTCCGGTTAAAACTAAGCTGATCACCTCTTCGTTTTCTTCAAAATCTTTTAAAGCAACCAGCAGTTCCCGGATCAGATCCGGGTTCATTGAATTGCGACGCTCTTCCCGATTCAGGATTATCCAACCGGATTGGCCGCGTATTTCAGTGATGATCGTTTCAGACATCTGGTATCCCCTCCCATGAACGCTGGTGATAAACCTTAAACAGCCTTTAAATCAGCTATTTTAAACCGGATAAACCCCGTGCTTGCGGGGATGGCGAAAGATCTTTTTCTCTTTTGTAAACTCCAGAGCCTGGAAAAGAATCCGCCTTGTTTCCCGCGGATCTATCACATCATCAATATAGGCCTTGGCAGCAGCCTGCCTGACATTAAGCAGCGGTTTAATCATATCCGCCATGCCAGCAATGATATTTTCCCGTTCTTCCTCCGGCGCTGCATCAAGCAGTTTTTTGCCGAAAATGCTGACCATTCCTTCAGCCCCCATCACAGAAATCTCGCCTTTAGGCCAGGCCACTATCAGGTCGGGATCAAAAGCCTTACCGCACATTGCGTAATATCCGGCACCGTAGGACTTACGCACAATGATTGTAAACTTGGGCACTGTTGCTTCAGCCACGGCGTGGATCATTTTCGCACCATGCCTGATAATACCGCTCTGCTCAGCCTTGGAACCAACCATAAATCCGGGAACATCAGAAAGAAACAGCAGCGGAATGTTGAAAGCATCACAGATCCAGACAAAGCGAGCTGCTTTGTCGGCAGCATTAATATCAATTACGCCACCGTACGACATGGGGTTATTGGCTACAATTCCGATCGAATAACCGCCAATCCGGCCAAAACCGGTGATCATATTTTTGCCCCATTTAGGTTTAATCTCAAAAAACTGCCCCGAATCAAGGATCATCTTGATCACCCGGTGCATACTGTAAGCCTGACGGGTATTATCGGGGATAATTTCCAGGATCTTATCATCGAGCAAGGTGGTCGGATCTCCCTTGAATTCAAGGTGAGGTGGTTTCAGATCGCAATTGTCCGGGAAATATGAAAGATAATCTTTGATTGCCTGAATACAGGTTTCATCGTCCTCAACCTCCAGATCGCCAACCCCGCTCACTTCACAGTGCACTTTTGAACCGCCCAGATCATTTTCGGTGATTTCCTCTCCGATTACTTCCTTAACCAGAGCGGGCCCGGCCAGCCCCATGAAACTTTTTCCTTTGACCATCGGTACAAAGTCCGATAAGCCTGGGATATAGGCGGTTCCGGCAAAACCGGGTCCCATCATCGCTCCAACCAGTGGAATAATTCCCGACATCAGGGCTTCTTCCTTAAAGAGATGCCCGGTATGAGCAAATAGAGCTACCCGGTCATTATTTTCACTGGCCCCAAAACCGGTTTTCGGATCCATGCGCGCCCCGCCCGAATCCATAATCCAAATCATCGGAAACCTTGATTTTAGAGCAATTTCCCTGATCCTGGTCGCTTTGATCTCCCCAACTTCACCCATTGAGCCGCCTTTGACCGTGTAATCATAGGACACCAGTCCGACGTAGCGGCCATTAACCTTTCCATAACCGGCTATCACCCCGTCGGCATCTGGCTTTTCCACATCCTCACCACCAAGGATCCCTACTTCAAAAAAAGTATCCTTGTCAAAAAGCAGCTCAAGACGCTCGCGCGCCGTTAATTTGCCCCTTTCATGCTGTCGCTCTATTTTATCCGGTCCTCCACCCTGCCTGGCAATATCGCGCTTGTGGTGCAGGTTGTCAACATCCGCTGAACCGCTATCTACCTTATCACTCATTATCTAATTAGCCTCCTCCTATAAAATGCTTTCCATTAAGATGAAAAAGTTTTCCCGGATGCTTAACCTATTGACCGGTCGTTGCCGCCGGCTTCATTTTCTCAATAAAATGAGTGTCATAACCACCGTCTATAAACAAACTGGAAGCAACTGCTTCAAGCAAAAAAGGAATGTTCGTTTTTAATCCGGTTATCTGAAAATCCTTTAGCGCCTGTTCCAAACGTTTGATCGCTTCGCTGCGAGTCTCGCCGTGCGCAATCAGTTTCGCCAGCAGGGGATCGTAATAAGGTGTAATTACGCAGCCGGCTTCATAGCCGCTGTCCACCCTGATCCCTTCACCCCTCGGCTCCATATATTCGATGATTGTTCCCGGAGAGGGGAAAAAGCGTTTCGGATCTTCAGCATAGATCCTTGCCTCAATGGCCCAGCCGCTGTGCACTAAGTCTTCATCCCTGCTTTTTAGAGTTTCGCCGGAGACAATCTGAATCTGTTGTTCCACAAAATCGATGCCAGTAATCAGCTCTGTTACCGGATGCTCTACCTGGAGCCGGGTGTTGGCTTCAAGAAAATAGAAGTTTCCCGATCCGTCAACGACGAACTCAATCGTTCCGGCATTAAGGTAACCGATCCCCTCCGCCAGTTTCCGGGCTGCCTCGCGAAGTTTCCGGCGCAGCTCTAAATCGACCGCTGTTGAAGGCGATTCTTCTATTACTTTCTGGTAACGCCTTTGAACAGAGCATTCCCGCTCAAAGAAAGTAAGCAGATTGCCGTGATGGTCACGTAAAACCTGGATCTCGATGTGATGTGGCTGGTTGAGATATTTTTCGGCATAAACCCGTTTGTCACCAAAAGCTACCCCGGCCCGGTCAGCAGTTTCCGTAAAAGCTGCTGCCAGTTCCTCCGGGCCAGATAGGAGGCGCATTCCGATGCCGCCACCCCCGGCTGCCGCTTTTAGCAGCAGGGGAAAACCGATGCCTGCGCAAACTACTTCTGGTTTCCGTAAAAGCTGCTGCCAGTTCCTCCGGGCCAGATAGGAGGCGCATTCCGATGCCGCCACCCCCGGCTGCCGCTTTTAGCAGCAGGGGAAAACCGATGCCTGCGCAAACTACTTCTGCCTCAGCCAGCGTGGCCATGATTTCGCTGCCTGGCACAGTGGGCAGACCAAGACGTTTCGCCACTTTTCTCGCTTCTGCCTTATCACCCATCAAGCACATGGCCTCAGCAGTCGGACCGATAAAAGTCAAACTTTCAGCCTGACACCGGTTAACAAAAAGAGGATTTTCCGAAAGAAAGCCATAACCCGGGTGGACCGCATCACAGCCGGTTTTCTTAGCGGCCCTAATAATTTTATCGATATCCAGGTAGCTCTCAAGCGGAGTCCTGCCTCCCAGGCTGACCGCTTCTCCTGCCTCACGAACAAAAAGAGCATTACTGTCCGGCTCTGCATATACAGCAACGGTGTCGATATTTAGATTGTCAGTTGTCCTGATGATCCGCCGGGCAATTTCACCCCTGTTTGCAATCAGCACCTTCTTAATCAATTACAGTTCTCCTTTCCGCCGGTTAAAGATCTGCTAAGAGGTTTCCTTTATAGCCCCATCTGTTTAGAAATGATCTCCCTCATGATTTCATCAGTGCCCGCCCCGATCCGAATCAACCGACTATCCCGCCAGAAGCGCTGGATGGGGTACTCCATCATGTAACCATAACCACCATGTAACTGCATTGCTTCATCGGCCATCCGGTTGGCCATCCTGGTGGCAAAAAGCTTAGCCATCGTTATCTCCCTGGCCGGAAACTCTCCCGCCTGGATCAAACCTGCAGTATAATAGCTAAGCTGTCGTGCAGCTTCCAGTTCGGTAGCCAGGTCGGCCAGCCGGTGCCGGATAGCCTGAAATTTGCCGATCGGACGGCCGAACTGCTCCCTCTCCTTCACGTACTTAAGAGTGATATCTAAGTAGATCTGGGCTGCCGCCACCGAAGAAACTGCTCCAAAAAGCCTTTCCGGCTGCAGTTCCCACATGATATGGTAGAAGCCCTGCCCTTCTTCGCCGAGAATATTTTCAGCAGGAACCCGGCAATCCTCAAAAAAAAGCTCAGCGGTATCGGAAGTATGCATTCCTACTTTATCCAGCTTTCTGGAGACGCTAAAACCGGGGGTTCCTTTCTCCACCAGAAGAAGGGACATCCCCTTCGCTCCCTCGCTGCCCCGGGCCCTGGCAACAACAATAGCCAAATCGGCCCGGACTCCGTTCGTAATAAAGGTTTTCTGGCCATTGATCACAAAGTGGTCACCTTCACGCTCTGCAACTGTGCGAATCGCCGCCACATCAGAACCGGCATCAGGTTCGGTGATGCAGAGGCAGCCAATCATTTCTCCGGCCAGGGCCGGTCGCAAGTATTGCTCTTTTTGCTCCCCGGAACCCATTTTTTCCAGCAAAGCACAAACCATGTCGGTCTGGGCGCCAATCGACATGGCCAACCCGGCGGAGAGACAGCCCATCATTTCTTCGGCCAGGATAACCCCGCAGAGATAATCGCCGCCCTGGCCGCCATACTCTTCAGGATATTTCAACCCCAGAAAACCGAGTTCACCCATCCGCTTAAAAACCTGATCGGGAAAGCCTTTTTCTGCTTCCCAACGATCGGCATGCGGAGTAAGCTCTTTGGCCACAAATTCACGCAGGGTCTTGCGAATAGCCCGATGTTCTTCATTGAATAGAGGGTGCTCGCTCATAACCTTCCTCCTTGATTAATCAACCACTCTGAAGTGCAAAATATCCTGGAGCCTGCCAACCCTCTCCCCGTCGGGTCTGAAAACAGCTTCGACACGCACTCCGGGGTAAAGGCGGCTGGGATCTGTCTCATCGACCAGGTGTGAAAGGTAGTTATCGCAGCCATCAAGCTTAATATAAGCGTAAGTATAAGGGACCGGCCGCTTTTGCCCCGTTTCCGGATCGATAAAAGGATAATTAACAACAGAATAACCAGCCAGGATTCCGGCAGGTGAAAGCTCTACCACTTCAGACGGTTGGACAAAACAGGGACCACAGACAACTCTGGGCGGAACATATACTTTATTACACTGAGGGCAGCGGTTACCGAGGATCACTTTACGGTCGCGCAGCGCCCTGAGCATCATGCTCCCATACCGCCCTGCCGCCCAGTGGTATGGCAGATCAACATCTTGGCGTAAATGGATCAGCTCAACCTTCTCCATTTTTCTCTTCTCTCTCCTTCCCTTGCTGACAAAGCCTTTATTCGTTATATTGATACACTTCCTCCAGTTAACCGGTTACCAGGGTTTTTTCCCCAGCAGCATCAGGTCCGACCAGTAGGCCCCGCCGAAGCCGGTAGCCAGGGCCAGATTAACATCAGGCACCTGGCGGCCGATGGCGCGATCCATTACCTGCAGAGCTGCTTCACCAATGCGCAGCAGGCCGGTTGCCCCGATACAGTTGGTACAGATTACCCCTCCCGATGGGTTAAAGGGCAGCTCACCGCCCATATCGGTTACTCCGTCCCAAATCAGGCGGGGTGATTCACCCGGTTTACAAAGCCCCATCGCTTCAATCCACTTCAGACCGGCAAAACTGTAAGGCTGATAAAGTTCCACTACATCCAGCTCTTTCAGCGGCTCTTTTATGCCCATATGGTGATAGAGCTCCTGCACCGCTGCTTCTAAGGTATGGAGCCGCGTGTAATCGACATCGCCAAAGTAGGTGTGGCTGTGACGCACCGCCGTGTAATGAACCCAGGCTGGCTGAGAGCAAAGCTGCCGCGCCTTTCGCTCCCCGGCAAAGATCACCGCCGCCGCCCCATCGCTGCGCGGGCAGATATCTAGCAACTTGATCGGCCAGGAGAGCATCGGCGACTGCATTACCTCTTCAATTGTAACCGGGGTTTGTAGTTGAGCATAGGGGTTATTTGCTCCATGGGCGCGGTCGCGCACGGCAACCCTGGCAGCATCTTCCTCTTTAATTCCGTAACGCTTGATATAGGCCGAAGCCTCAACGGCCAGACCGGGCAGAGCCCCGCTGAAAGAAAAGCGATCAAAGATCGGGTCACTGCAGGTGATAATAGCCCCCGTGGTATCGGATTCGGAGTTTTTTTCCCACCCGATGACCAGGACCACGTCAAAGAGGCCGGAGGCGGCGTGGTGGTAACCGGCGATCCCGAGGGTGGAGCCGGTTGTGCCGCCCGTAGTCAGCTTGATCAGCGGTTTCATCCAGGCTCCGCTGCCGTCCACACTCCAGGTATCAACGTAGTTTACCGCTTCAAAATGATCCATGTTGCCGATCACAACAGCATCAATATCATCAATAGTGAGTCCGGCATCTTCAAGCGCCGCCCGCACTGCTTCGTTAATCAACTCCACACCGTTTACATCATCACGGTGGCTGCGGTGATAGGTTTGACCAAAACCGATAATTCCTACTCGCTGTGCCATATTGTCATTTCAACCTCCCCTATTCTCCAAGGATGACAACGCAGTGGGATTGTCCGCAAGGCCCGTTAATACCATGAGCCAGCGCCAGCTCCACCGGCCCTTCGACCTGACGTTCACCCGCCTCTCCCCTGATCTGCAGAGAGGCCTCAATAACCCGGGCCAAACCGGCCACTAGTACCGCGTGGGCCGAAAGCACTCCTCCCGAAGGGTTAACGGGAAGGGGACCGTCAAAGGCAGTAGCCCCGAGACGGATCAGCTCGGCGCCTTTTCCTTTGGGGCAAAAGCCTAGCTCTTCAAACCAGAGCGGCTCCATGTAGGAATAGGCATCATAGAGTTCAACCAGATCAATTTCGGCAAAGGGGTCCTCAATGCCGGCCATTTGGTAGGCCCGAAAGGCGGCATCGCGTAAAGCAGGTGCTTCGGCTAAATCCCTGTCTCCTAAGAAATGAGCTTCGCTGCAATGGGCGATCCCTTTTACCCAAACCGGTTTACGACCCAGCTTGTTGGCCACATTGCGATGAGCCAGGACTACTGCTGCCGCCCCGTCGGAGATGGGAGAAATATCATGCAGTTTTAACGGTGAGGCAATCGGCTTTGATGCCATTACCTGATCAAGGCTTAAGGTCTCTGCCAGTTGAGCGTTTGGGTTGCGCAGGGCGTTGCCCCTGTTTTTGATGCTCACATGGGCAAAATCTTCCTCTGTAAGTTTATACTTATCCATATAACGTCTGGCCTGCAAAGCGGCGGCACCTGTTGCTTCAATTCCCAACGGGCGGGTATAGATATAATCGAACATCCCATTTGTGATCAGGCGCATGTTGCCCTCAGATCCCTTGCAGTGCACCACTACCAGGGTTGTCTGGTAAGCGCCGGAAAGAATCCGCATCATCCCATATAACAAGCCAAATGTGCCGTCACCCTCTACGGTTGACACATTGCGTCCGCCGTCAAACGATGAACCACAGGCGTCCTGCACCGCCATGCTCGAGATCGTCCGTCCGTCCCAGAAATCATTGGAAACGGTAATAAAATTATCAATGTCCCCTATTTCAAGGCCGGCATCGTCTAAAGCTTCGCAGGTTACCCCGTAAATCAGCTCAGCAAAATTAGCATCATCCCGCCGGCGGCGGTAAGGGGTTTGTGCCATACCGACAATGGCAATATCGGTCATGAGGCGCTACCTCCTTCCGGCCTGAAATATAAGAGATCGGTGATAAGTCCGCTGCGATCTTCCTTGTTCTTAAAAACAGCCTCCATGCGCATACCAGAACGCAGCTCTCCCGGTGCAACCTCCCCCAGGAAATGAGTCAAACCGGTATCGGCGCCATCAAGCTTCACTATCCCATAAATATAGGGTGGCTCAGAAGGCTGCAGCAGCGGCTCGCTGAAATAAATCACCGCAAAGGTTTGTAAAACCCCGCGGGAAGGCAGCTCTACCCAGGTTGTATCGGCGGTGACACAACGGGGGCAGTTTTTCCGGGGTGGGATGAAGATCACCTGGCATACCGAACAGCGGGTTCCCCAAAGTTTAGCATGATCGCGGAGCTGAGTGAGAAAATAACTGCTCGTTTCACCGGCAGCCCATTTATAAGGCATCCTGATCCGCCCATCAAAAATAATATTCTCTTCAGCAGATCTCGACATAAACCGGCCTCCTTTCTACAAACAATAGTATTAGTCCCTAACGATGAATAATTGCGTTTATTCTTCCAGGCCAAACAGCTGCTTGTACTCTTCCTTGGGCGGCATCACGGTTCCCTCACCCAGGGCTACTTCTGTTCCGTCCTGGTTAACCCATTTCATCTCCATGCGTACCCTGTTTTTCTCTACCATTTTTTCTACTACCGTTGCCGATGCCGTGATTGTGTCGCCCGGGTAAACCGGAGCCCGGTAACGCACCGACATGCTGATGGCAACAGTACCGAGACCCGGCAGCATCGTTCCCAGCACCGGAGCAATCAGTGAAGTGGCAATGCCCCCATGGGCGATACGCTTGCCGAACATCGTCTTTTTGGCAAACTCCTCGTTTACATGCATCGGATTAAAATCGCCGGTTATACCTGCAAAAAGATAGATATCGGTCTCACTGATTGTTTTGCTGAATGATGCATTGTCGCCCACCGCAATTTCATTGATTGTTTTGCCCAGTTTGATGCCACTCATGATCACTCATCTCCTGTTCAGGTATTGGTCGTGTTAGCGAAGGTTAATCAACCAGACTAGCTTGGTATATCCGGCTTTAACGGCATTTTTATCCCAGTTTCTCTTCCTGCTGTTTGAGGATCTTTTTCGCGATTTTACCGGTTTGCGTCTTCGGGATCTGCTCCCGGAAAACAACAATGGCCGGCACTTTATAGCCGGCGATATTCTCCTTACAGTAATCCCGGATCTCTTCTTCATCTGCCTTAAAGCCAGGTTTAAGGACAATGACAGCTTTTACGATTTCGCCGTATTTCTCGCTTGCATGACCAATCACTGCCGCCTCTGTCACTTTCGGGTTTCTGTATAACACTTCTTCAATTTCCCGGGGGTAAATATTCTCCCCGCCGCGGATGATCATCTCTTTAATCCGGTCGACTATCCAAAAATAGCCTTCTTCGTCAACATAACCGACATCACCGGTATGCAGCCATCCGTTTACGATTGTTTCCGCCGTGGCTTTTTCATTTTTATAATAACCCTGCATCACATTCGGCCCCTTGATGCAGATCTCACCGTACTGTTTTGGCTCCAGAATCTTGCCCTGTTCATTCATAATCACCATTTGCTGACCGCGCAGCGGCAAACCGATTGAGCCGATTTTTCGCACCCCGTAATAAGGATTTAGCGAACTGACGCAGGTTCCTTCAGTGAGCCCATACCCTTCCAAAATATGCAGCCCGAATTTTTCTTCAAAGCGGTTAAAGAGCGATACGGGCAAAGGCGCTGCGCCGCAGATCACATAACGCAGGGAACTGAAATCAGCGCTGTCAGCCCCGGGAGCATCAAGCAGGATCGCTAAAATGGTCGGCACGGCGCTAAAAGTGACGGGGCGGTATTTTTCAACCGCCTCCCAGAATGAGGCAGGGTTAAAGGTCTGCAGCATGGCAACGGTACCGCCAATGATCAGTGGAACCATCACCGTTGCTACCTGTGCGTTGACATGAAAAAGGGGTAGGATCATCATGATCACATCCCCGGTAAAGAGCGGGAAAACATCTGCGGCATTGGCGGCATCGATCAGATAATTCCAGTGACTGAGCTGAACGCCCTTGGGACGACCGGTAGTACCTGAAGTATAAATAAAAGAGGCAATATCCCCCGGTTCTACCTGCTCATCTGTCAGCGCTATATCAGCTTTTCCTTCCATCAATTGGTTCAGTAGTAAGCTGCCGCTGACTGCCGTGTCGCCTAAGTAAATACGCTCTTTCAGAAGCGGGCACTGGCCGGCTGCAACCTCTAAAACATCGCTTAGTTCAGGCGATGCAACTACAGCCACCGCCTCGGAATCTGTAAGCACGTAACTGACTTCATCAGCTTTGAAAGCGGCATTGATCGGTCCCATTATTGCTCCCAGCTTGTTTAGGGCAAACCAGGTCATCACATATTCAGGACAATTTAAGGCATAGATGGAAACAACCTGCCCCTTCTTCACTCCCAGCCCCTTAAAACCGCGGGCTAATCGGTTTGTCGCCCGGTCAAATTGATCATAACTGATCCGACGATCGCCAAAAAGGATAAAGGGCAAGTCCGGGGTCAGTTTAACCTGGTATGCTAAAAGCTCCGGCAGAGTCCGGTAATTGATACTGATTCTACTGGTGTCCAATAGCAATACCTCCTTTCCTGTCTAGAGCATTTGAGTAGGAACCACTAACCAGCTCCCTGATTTAGGCCCACTCGGGTCAATCAGTCAGCCGGCTGGGCGTAGTTTGATCAAAATTACTGCACCAGCTGCCGCGAAATAATCTCCAACATAACTTCGTCAGTGCCCCCGCCAATGCGCGTTAGGCGACTATCACGCCAAAACCGCTGAATCGGGTACTCCATCATGTATCCGTAACCACCATAAAACTGCAGGGCTTCATCGGCCATCTTGCAGGATACCCGGGCGGCGAAAAGCTTGGCCATCGAAATTTCCTTAGCTGGAAATTTACCGGCATTAATCAGTCCGGCAACGTAGTAATTCAACTGGCGGGCGGCCTCGATCTCAGTGGCCAGTTCAGCCAGGCGGTGGCGGATAGTCTGGAACTTGCCAATCGGCCGACCAAATTGGGTGCGTTCGCTAACGTATTTTAAGGTCATATCCATGGTGATCTGGGCTCCGGCCACCGCTGATACAGCGCCGAACAGCCTTTCAGGCTGCAGTTCCCACATGATATGATAAAAGCCCTGCCCCTCTTCGCCAAGCATATTTTCAGCCGGGATACGCATATCCATGAAGGCCAGCTCTGCCGTATCGGAGGCAACCATTCCTACCTTGTCGAGCTTGCGGGAAACGCTGTAGCCGGGACTATTTTTTTCGGCAACGAAAAGCGTAATGCCCTTGGAGCCGGTTGAACCCGGTTCGCGGGTAACGAGGATCGCAAAATTGGCCCGCACCCCGTTGGTGATGAAAATTTTCTGTCCGTTAATAATAAAATCGTTGCCGTCCCTCCGGGCAGTAGTCCGGATAGAGGCAACATCAGAACCGGCATCCGGCTCAGTAATGCCGAGACAGCCGATTTTTTCACCCTGCAGGGCCGGCTTCAGAAACCGTTCCTTAATACTTTCAGAACCGACTTTATGCAGGAGGGGACAGACCATATCTGTCTGCACCCCTACCCCCAGGGCTACCCCACCGGATAAACAGCGCATCATCTCCTCTGCCAGAATTACTCCGCAGAGGTAATCACCTCCCTGGCCTCCGTACTCTTCCGGATAATGTAAACCAAGGAAACCGAGTTCGCCCATCCGCTTAAAAACGGAAGAAGGAAAATCCTGCGCTTCTTCCCACTCCTCAGCAAAAGGAGTCAGCTCTTTCAAAACAAATTCACCGATCGTCTTGCGGATTGCCCTGTGCTCGTCATTAAAAATGGGATGCTCACTCAAAAGTCAT
>VGTO01000051.1 GCA_016874655.1 Bacillota bacterium
ACCTGTTCATACTGATCAGGTTAAAGGAGCCAGGATAACAAGCCTTGGCACCAGGAGGTATATTAATATCTTTGACCAGCGGATCGATCCACGCGGGTCAATCTATTACTGGCTGGCGGGTGAACTTGTTGATGATGATCCGGAGACCGCAGACAGCGATACCAAGGCGATTCGCGAAAATTACATTTCAATTACCCCGGTGCACTTTAGCCTGACTGACCGGGAAGCAATTCCGGGTTTGGAAAAAATGCTGCAAAAAATACCGTTTGAATTATAAACGGTACTCTATATTTGCATCAGGGAGTAGCTAAAGATGAAAATGCTGGAAAAAGTGAGTGAAAACTGCTACCGCATTGCCAGGCGGGGCGCCATGAAAGCTGAAGTTCTGGTTTACCTGAACCGGAAGCTCTACGCTGAATTCTCCGAAGATGCGTCTCTGCAGCAGTTGATTGATGCTGCATCATTGCCTGGGGTAGTCAGCCCTGTTGTCGGCATGCCCGACATCCACAGCGGCTTTGGGCTGCCGATCGGCGGGGTAATGGCGATGGATGCCGAACAAGGCCTGGTTTCTTCCGGGGCGGTGGGCATGGATATCAACTGCGGAGTGAGGCTGCTGCGCACTAATATCCGTGCTGAAGAACTGAGCAATGATAATTTAACAGCATTGATCAGGGCAATAGGGTTGAGGGTGCCGAGCGGAATTGGCACCAAAAGTAAGCATGCCGCCCTGATTAAGGATCACTTTAAAGATTTTCTACTCAAAGGTGTACCCTTCCTGGTTGAACTGGGATACGGACGCAAGAGCGATCCTGAGGCAATAGAGGACGGAGGGGCACTAAAAGGAGCAGCATTAAACTCGTTGAGCAGTAAAGCCATAGAAAGGGGCTTGCAGTTATCAACGATTGGTGGTGGCAATCATTTTGTGGAACTGGGGCTGGTTGAAAAGATATTCGATCCTGACGCCGCCGAGGCTTATGGCTTGAGAGAAGGAACTTTGTCTGTTCTAATCCATACTGGCAGCAGGGGCTTCGGACACCAGATCTGCACTGACTATTCAGCTGAGATGAAGAAAGCGGCTGCAAAATATAAGATTGAAATTCCCAGTGCCGGTTTGGCTGCCGTGCCAATAAAATCCGGCGAAGGAAAAAGATATCTGGCAGCGATGACCTGCGCCATTAATTTTGCCTTTTGTAACCGGCAGTGGATTACTGATGATATCAGGCAGGCTTTCAGACAGGTATTTGGCGGTAGCGATGAAGACTACGATCTGGGCCTGGTTTACGATGTTGCCCACAATACGGCTAAATTTGAAGAGATAGGCGGCCGGAGGCTGTTGATTCACCGCAAGGGTGCCACACGTGCCCTGCCTCCGGGTAACCCTTTAAATCCTCAACTTTACAAAGATTATGGCCATCCTGTGTTGATACCGGGCAGCATGGGAACAGCATCATATGTGATCAGGGCTGAAAAGGGTGTTGAACAAATTTATAACTCCGTTAATCACGGGGCAGGGCGTGTTTTATCGCGTACGGCAGCCAGAAAACAGATTTCTGTAGAGGCTCTGAAAGAGAAACTGGGTCGGGTTATTGTTTCTGGGCGCAGTTACAAAGCTTACCTTGATGAAGCGCCCCAGGCCTACAAGAATATTGATCAGGTTGTCGAAACACTGGTTCAGATCGGCTTTAGCAGTAAAGTGGCCAGACTGAATCCACTGGCTGTTTTAAAAGGAGAAGGCAACGATTAAACCGTCGAGAGGAGCGATTGATGAGGATGCTTTATCTAAATTCTAAACATTTTGCGCAGGTGGCTGACTGCGATGAGCTGATGAGCGCTATCGAAAGGGCTTACGACTTAGAACAATCAGGCTCTTACGCTATGCCACACCGTATCCATTTGGAACATCAGGGCAACACATTGCTCTACATGCCCTGTTTTTTAAACTCTGTTTTCGGGACCAAAGTATTAAGCCTCTTTCCGGATAACCCTAAGCGCGGGTTGCCGGTTATCAGCGGCCTGGTGCTTCTACATGATGCCGAAACCGGTCTACCCCTGGCCATCATGGACGGGGCCGCTGTAACTGCTTACCGGACAGGCGCAGTCAGCGGCCTCGGCATCCGTTATACTGCAAAATCTGAATCCCGGGTGGTCGGCTTAATCGGCGCCGGCGCCCAGGGTTTTTACCAGGTTCTTTTTGCCAGCCGGGCCAGAGAGCTTGAAAAGGCATTAATCTTTGACCATGACCGGGCTAAAGCAGAGGCTGTTGGTAAACGCATTGAGCTGGAGCTGCCGCATCTTAAAGTTAAGATTGCCGGGACGGTGGAAGAGCTGCTGGCTGAAGCTGACCTGGTGATAACGGCAACACCGGCTATTAAACCTGTGCTGCCTGATCAGAGTGAGCTGCTGCGCAATAAAAGTTACGTGTCAATCGGTTCATACAAGCCTGAGATGCGTGAGCTACCCGAGGCTCTTTATAAGTTAATCGATCAGATTTTGATTGATACCGAACATGGGTTGGAAGAATCGGGAGACCTGATCACCCCACTAAGAGATGGGTGGATTAGTAAAGAAAAGATCGTTCCTTTTGGAAAATATATCAAGGGTAGTCCCGCGGCGCGTAAAGATGGCGAGACAACTCTTTTTAAAAGTGTCGGGATGGCCCTTTTTGACCTGACTGTAGCAGAAAGCATTTATCACAAAGCGTTAAATCAGGGTCTTGGCACTCAGCTGGATTAGAGCTATGGCAAAAGGAGGCTGCGCTGATTGGATAAATTACCACCCAGTATCTTCAATGATGTAATTGGCCCGGTGATGCGCGGTCCTTCAAGTTCGCATACGGCAGCTTCGGTGAGGATTGGCAGGCTACTGCACCAGTTTTACGGCGGCCGTTTAAAGAAAGTTATTTTTGAATTCGAGCCACAGGGCTCACTGGCCACCACCTATAACGGCCAGGGTTCCGATATCGGGCTGGTCGGCGGTCTTATGGGGATGGATACGGCTGACGCTCGCCTGATCGATGCTCTTAAAATGGCCCCACAAGAAGGATTGGCGGTCGAGTTTAAAATAACACCCTACCCGGCGGAACATCCTAATACTTACCGGGTAAGAGTGATAGCTGATCAGGCTCGTGAAGACAGTTTTACCTTTATTTCAACCGGTGGCGGAATGATTGAGCTGCAGGAGATTAACGGGGCGGCAACCTCAATCAAAGGCGATTATTACGAAACCCTGCTCTTTTTTGGGATAAAAGATTTTAATCATTCAGATCATTTGGCGGCAGACCTTAAATACAATCTTCCCACTGCCGATGAAATACAGATCAGCAAAGCTGCTTATCACTATTTGATCGACATCAAAAGCAGCAAACCGCTCTCTGAAGCGGATTTGGCAAAGCTATTCATAAACGACAGCAAACCAGACAGAGTTGTAAAGCTCGAGCCGGTTTTGCCGGTGCGGTCGCGCAAAGATATAACAGTACCATTTTTAAGCGCAGCGGAAATCATCGAAAATAAGCGCTATCGCCAAAAATCGCTTGCTGATCTGGCGATAATTTACGAGAGAGCCCGCAGCGGTCTTGATCAGAAAGCTGTTGTAGAGATGGCCTGCAGCCTGGTGCGGGTGATGCGCAGCGCGGTTAAAGATGGCCTGGCCGGAACCGATTACCGGGACCGGATTTTAGGGCCGCAGGCCGCGACGCTAAATAGCTACGGCGGCTTATTGGTTGGCGGTATGCTTAACCGGCGGGTGATTAGTTATATTACAGCGATCATGGAAACCAAAAGCGCCATGGGCGTTATTGTAGCGGCACCGACCGCCGGCTCCTGCGCCGGGTTGCCGGGAACAATATTGGCTGTGGCTGACGAACTTTCGTTATCAGAAGATGAGCTAGCCAGAGCTCTTTTGGCTGCCGGTTTGATCGGTATCTTTATTGCCGCCCATAGCACTTTTGCAGCCGAAGAATGTGGCTGCCAGGCAGAATGCGGCTCCGGTTCCGGGATGGCTGCCGCTGCCCTGGTGCAGTTAGCCGGAGGAAGCAGTGAAAAGGCTTTGGCTGCTGCGTCGCTTGCCATGCAAAACACGATTGGGCTGGCCTGTGATCCAGTGGCCAACCGGGTGGAGGTACCCTGTCTTGGAAAAAATATATTAGCCGGGATGAATGCGCTAGCTGCAGCCGATATGGCACTGGCCGGCTATGATCAGGTTATCCCGCTTGATCAGACTATCGCAGCCCAGGATCAGGTCGGCCGGTTAATGCCGGCAGCAATCTGCTGCACCGGGAAAGCCGGGCTTTCGGTCACGACAGCTTCTGAAGCGGTGGCCAAAAGACTGGCCGAAAACGATAAATAATTATTTCACATGCCCGGCGGTTTTCTGGATCGCACCAAGTTGATATGCTATAATAGACAATGTATTAGAAACATTATAACTTTTATAAAATCGGCCATGTAAGCATCTGTTTGGAGGTGTATCTTTTGAAAATAGTCGGGACTAATGTGAATGAGTGCACACTGTGTGGGGCTTGTGAATCCACTTGCTCCACGTTCTATTATAAGGAGGACAATCGCCAAAAATCAACAATCCAGGTTGAAGAGCTTCCGGATCAGCGGGGCGCAGCGATCAGTGTCTGCAATCAGTGCGGTGATTGCATAGCAATTTGTCCCGTGCTGGCAATCAAGAAGTCTCAGAGCGGGGTTGTGGTGCTCAACAAAAAGCTCTGTATCGGCTGTTATAACTGTGTTGGGGTTTGCCCAACGGGAACGATGTTCTGGCATGAAGATCTAACCGAGCCTTTTAAATGTATTGCCTGCGCGCGCTGCACAAAAGAATGCCCGACAGAGGCAATTTTCATGCAGGAAGTGTAAACCTAAAGCAGCTACTTAGATCTCATTTAACAAGGGAGGTTCATTAATGTCTGGTGTTGTTGAAAAGATGCGCGCATCGCGGAAAGTTTTGGCCGAGTACAATTATGAACCGGCACAGATAGAACGGGGCTATGCCGGTAAAACCCTCTATATAAACCTTTCTAATAAAAATATCATATCCAAAGATGTTACCCAACAGATGAAAGATATTTTCATCGGTGGGAAGGGTTTCGGACTCTGGTACCTCTGGAATGCCGTTAAGCCTGATACTAAATGGAATGATCCGGAGAACGAAATTATTATTTCACCGGGACCGATTTCCGGAATCACCCAGTATCCGGGGTCCGGAAAATCATTGGTTGTTACCCTGTCACCTTTAACCGATTCGATCATGGACAGCAATGTAGGCGGCTTTTTCGGCCCTTATTTTAAGTTCTCCGGCTGGGATGCCTTAGAGATTCAGGGCAAGGCCGATAAAGATGTCGTCGTTTTTATCGATGGCGATAATGGCAGAGTCACCATTGAAGAGGTGGATCTCGACCCATCGGCCAGCCACCTGCTCAGCGATCAGCTGACAGAACTGATGGCTGAATCAGAACAGGGTAGAAAGAACGTTTCTGTCGTGTCAAGCGGCAGCGGGGCGGAACATACCCGGATTGGCGTCCTGAACTTCTCCTTTTATGATTTACGGCGCAAAGCAGCCCGTTTGAAGCAAGCTGGGCGGGGTGGTATCGGCACGGTCTTCCGGGATAAAAAACTGGCTGCCCTGGTCGTTAAATTCTCAGGTTTAAGCGGTAAAAGCAATAACCCTGCCGATCCGGCAAAAATTGCCAGGACCGGGGTCAAGATCACCAGGGAAATCAATAAATTTGATGATACCCAGTTCCGTATGCGCCAGATTGGTACTGCCAACCTGATGACCCCAATGAACGATTACGACCTGCTCCCGGTGCATAACTTTAAATACGGCTCCCACAAAGATGCTGTCGGCATATCATCGGAGGTACTGCGCAGTCGCTTTACCCAGAAAATGCCTGACGGCTGTTGGGTCGGCTGCGCTCTTTCCTGCTGTAAAGCAGTCGATGACTTTGTGCCGAAAACCGGACCGTTTAAAGGCGAAAAAGTGATCGTGGACGGACCCGAATACGAGAATGCGGCCGGTCTGGGTGCCAATTGTGGTATTTTTGATGCCGACTATGTGATTGAGGCTAATTTTTACTGTGACACTTATGGCATTGATACTATTTCGACGGGCACGATCATCGCTTTTATCATGGAGTGCTATGAAAAAGGGATCGTCAACAAAAAGATCACTGGCGGTCTGGAGCTAAACTTTGGCAATGCTGAAGCGGCAATGGAGCTGATCCACCAGATGGGCCAGGGTCGCGGTTTTGGTAACATTGCCGGACAGGGCGTGCGCCGGTTGAAGAAGATCTTTGCCGAGGAGTACGGCGGAGATCCGGCTTTTATGCAGGATATCGGCATGGAAAACAAAGGCCTGGAGTATTCGCAGTATCAGGCTAAGGAATCACTGGCCCAGCAGGGCGGCTATGCCCTGACCAATAAAGGGCCGCAGCATGACGAAGCATGGCTGATCTTCATGGATATGGTCAACAATCAGCTGCCCACTTTCGAGAAGAAGGCAGAGGCTTTGCACTACTTCCCGATGTTCAGAACCTGGTTCGGCCTGCAGGGGCTCTGCAAACTGCCCTGGAATGATATTATTCCGGAAAGCAATGCCACGTCCGAGAGTCCGGAGAAAATACCTGAACACGTCCAGAATTACGTGGATATCTTTAACGCCGTAACCGGTAAGAGTATTGATCAGGATGAAATGATTCGCCAATCGGAACGGGTTTACAATTTTCAGCGGGTCTTTAACTTAAGGATGGGTTTCGGGACCAGGAAACATGATGCCGCTCCCTACCGGGGGCTTGGCCCGGTAACTGAAGAAGAATACGAATCGCGCCAGGAACGATACGACAAACAACTGAAGGAAGATGTAGGCATTAACCCGGAAGGGATGAGCACGGCCGAAAAGGTTGCGGCGATGCGCAGTTACCGTCAGGGTCGCTACGAAACATTAATTGATGTGGTTTACAAGCGCCGGGGTTGGAATGAAAACGGCGTGCCCAAACTAGAACACCTGAAAGAGCTGGGGATTGATTTCCCAGAGGTCGTTGAGGTAGTAAAGAAGCATCTATAAAAGTCTGAATCAAAAAGAGTAGGGAGCAGCTGAAAGTGATTACTGTAAACGGCAAGCAGATCGAGTGGGAGGAGAATTTAACCGTCGATAGGGTATTGAAAACAATGAATTATAGCTTTCCCAAGATCGTGGTCCGGGTAAACGGCAAAGTGGTTGAACAGAAAATGTGGTCTGCTTACAAGGTGCCAAACGATGCAGAAGTGCAAGCCCACCACCTGATTGCCGGCGGCTAATAAATATTTATGGAAACTTTAAAATCCTTAAAAAGGTATTTTAAGTTGCATAGCGAATAGAAGATTCCATGTTAAAGGATAGAGTATTGACTATAATAGTATGCTAAGTCAGTAATCAGCAAAGGAGGTGGGGAAGAAGATAAATTGGCTGAATTTTACCTTTTACAGTTTTTAAGTAAAGGGGGATCCAGGCTTAAGAAATCAGCAATCTGTTTTAATGTTTCAATCTTTTATGTTACCGGCCATTTTGTTTTTATTAAACAAAGAGGTCGGAGCAAAACCCAAAATTAAGGGGAGGTCATTTAAGTTGTTGAAGAACAAAAACGTTTTATTGTTAATGTTAGTTGCTGTATTTTTAGTGTTTGGTGTTTTTGGCTGTGGTGGGCCGGCAACTCCGCCTGCCGATGAAGATGCAGGTGAAGAGCCTGCCGCTGAATTTGAAGGTGAAGTACTTTTAGGGATTATGGTACCGACTACCGGTTCAGAAGCTTCAGACGGAGGTGACATGGAAAACGCCGCACTGTTGGCAGTTGAGGAAATTAACGCTGCCGGTGGTGTCTTAGGTCACAAAATTGTCACCAGCACCGGTGATGACGGCTGCGATCCATCAAAGGCTACAGCTGCCGCCAGCAAGTTGATCTCGGAAGAGGTTTTCAGTGTGGTCGGTGGTTACTGCTCAGGCGCTACACTGCCGACCCTGAAGCTTTACGGTGATGCAGGTATTCCCTTTGTTATAGCAGCTTCAAATGCTACCACACTGATTGATGAAAACCCAGGCTGGGCCTTTATGATAAACAGCACTGGTGATGCCCAGGCCGCAAAAGCTTTAGAATGGTTTGAAGGCTTAGGCGTCGAGACCATCTCTCTCGTCGACGATGGTTCTGCTTTCTCCGTTGACTTAAAGGATCAGACCAAAGCAGCATGGGAAGCTGCCGGTTATGCCGTTTTAACCGAAGATAGGGTTGAAACCGGAACCCAGGACTTCTCGGCAGTAGTAACCAAGATTATGGACGCTGGGCCAGATGCCGTTTACTGGACAGCTTACCAGGGCCTTGGCGCTCTGTTGATCATGCAGCTACGCCAGAATGGTTACGAAGGCATCATTATGGTGGGTGACGGTTCCAGCGCCCAGGAGTTAATTGACCTGGCCGGACCGGATGCAGAAGGTGTTTACTGCACAGCTCCTCCGAAAGTGGACTTTCTACCTGCCGCACAGGACTTTATCAGTGGTTACAAAGAAATGTTCCCGCGTGAACCGGGTGCTTATGCCGGTTTAATGCGTGATGCTACTTACCTGCTGGTAGATGCTGTTGAACGTGCCGGCTCCTTTGATGGTGAGGCGATTAAGGCTGCCCTGGCAGCTACCGATTCATTTGAAGGATTGTCAGGTCCTGTCGAGTTCACCCCCCAGAATACCCTGAACAGGAGTAACTTTGTGATTATCGTTGCCAAGGACGGCAAATGGGCCTTGGCTGAATAAGTAACTGAATCAAACTAGCGTGCAGGCCTGGGTAAAACCAGGCCTGCATCTTCTTAAGAGGTGAACGGATGACATTCTGGGAGATTTTTCTGCAGCAGCTGTTCAATGGCTTACTGATCGGTTCCTTCTACGGACTTGTTGCAATTGGTTACTCTATGGTTTACGGTATTATCAAGCTGCTGAACTTTGCCCATGCCGATATTTACATGAGCGGTGCCTTTGTGGGACTAATAACCCTGTCGTTATTTGCGAATACTTTTGTCGGCAATGCCTGGTTGGGAATTGTATTGTCCCTGCTGATCAGCATGCTTCTTGTCGGGATGCTCGGTGTTTTGATTCAAAGAGTTGCCTACCGCCCAATGTTAAAAGCGCCGCGTCTTTCAATCCTGATTACTGCCCTGGCCGTGTCAATGCTGCTTTACAACACGGTGATGCTTTTAACTCAAGGACAGTACAAACCATTCAGGACCGGTTTAACTCACGACAGTTTTTTTGTAGGCCCACTGCGCCTCACTGAAACCCGTGTAGTTCTATTGGTGGCGGCGATAGCGCTGATGATTATTTTGCACTTATTTATAACGAGAACCATGTATGGCAAAGCGATGCGAGCGATATCCTTAGATCGGGATACCTGCCAGCTGATGGGCATTAATGTCTTTCAAATCGTAGCCATTACCTTTTTTGTCGGATCTGCCCTTGCTGCGGCAGCAGGTATTATGGCCGGTGTTTATTATGGTACAGTTCACTTTTACATGGGCTTTTTAATTGGATTGAAAGCCTTTACCTCTGCGGTTATTGGCGGTATCGGTATTATACCCGGTGCAATGCTCGGAGGTTTATTGCTGGGGTTACTTGAATCTTTCTCCACGCAAATTCCCTTTGTCGGTACGGTATGGAAAGATGTTTTTTCATTTGTTTTTCTGATTTTATTTTTATTATTTAGGCCGACGGGAATTCTTGGCCGTGCAGAGAGTGAAAGGATGTAGCGCCCTATGGAACAAATAAAACAAAAAGAGAAAAACCTCAACCCTTTTGAAACAGCTGTTGAAAAGCTTTATGAACTTTTTGACAACACTGTTCTGCGCTACTCAGTGCTGGCTTTAATGGTTACTTTTCTGGTCTATCTGCCACTTTCCTCAAGCCTTTTTACACAGGAAATTATGACCAACATGTTCTTCTATGTTGTGGTGTGTCTTGGTTTGAATATCATGATCGGTTTCGCCGGGCTGTTGCACCTGGGTTATGCGGCCTTTTTTGCGGTTGGCGCCTACGTGACCGGAATCATGAGTGCAACGTACGGCATTAATTTTTGGTTAACCCTGCCTTTTAGTATGGTGGCGGCAATCATTGCCGGTCTGGCTATTGCTGCTCCCACCTTAAAGTTACGCGGCGATTACCTGGCCATTGTTACTCTCGGATTTGGTGAGATTATCAGGTATACAGTGCGTAACGTTGGCATTACAGGAGGTGCGATAGGGCTAATTGGTATTGAAAGACCGGTTTTTTTTGGCATTGTTTTAGACAAAATATCACATTTTTATTACATGTTTTTTATTCTGTCGATTATCGCAATCTTCATATCCTACCGTCTGCATGATTCCCGGTTGGGTAGGGCCTGGCAATATATTCGCGAGGATGAAGATGCCGCGGCGGCAATGGGCATTAATGTTGTTTCCACCAGGCTATACGCTTTCATTATTGGTTCCTGTTTTGGCGCTTTGGCCGGATCTTTTTTCGCTGCGAAGATGACAGCTATCTCTCCCGACTCGTTTATGTTTATCCATTCGGTAATGATTCTTCTCGCAGTTGTGTTGGGTGGGATGGGTAAGATTCCAGGAGTTGTGCTTGGTGCGATTATCGTTACCCTATTCCCGGAGGTTTCAAGGGATATTGGCCAGTACCGTCTGATTATCTTTGCTCTGGTGTTATTAGTTCTGATGCTTTACCGCCCGCAGGGCCTCTGGCCGGAAAGACAGTTTATATCAACAAAAAAATAATGGGGTGTTGCAGTGGCACTACTTGAGATAAAGGACTTAACTTTACGCTTTGGCGGTTTATGCGCAGTTAACGGCCTGTCGTTAGAAATAGAAGAGAATTCAATTCGCAGCCTGATCGGGCCAAACGGAGCCGGCAAAACCTGTGTTTTTAACTGCCTCACCGGATTCTACAAGCCAAGCAGCGGAGATATGCTCTTTCAGGGCAAAAGCCTCCTCAATACAAAGCCGCATATTATTACCTATGGCGGTATGGCTCGCACTTTTCAGAATTTAAGGCTCTTTAAACAGTTGAGTGTGATGGAAAACGTGATGTCAGGAATGCACTGCCGGACCAGCGCCGGTTTTTCTGCTGCCGTATTTAGAACTAAAGGCCAGCAAGCTGAAGAAAGAAGAATCCGTGAAGTAGCGGAAGAGTGTCTCGATTTTGTCGGTATTCCTGATAAAAAGCACTATATGGCCAAAAACTTGCCTTACGGCGATCAACGACGGGTAGAGTGGGCACGGGCGCTCGCCACCCAGCCTAAGTTACTGTTGCTGGATGAGCCGGCTGCCGGCCTGAATAAGGAAGAAAAAGCCAGGCTGATTGATTTAATTGCCCGTATTCGAGACGAACGAAAAATTACGATCTTTTTAATTGAGCACGATATGGGCCTGGTGATGAAGATATCAGAGAAAATATTCGTGATCGATTACGGAATAAAAATTGCCGAGGGTTCTGTCAAGGAAGTGCAGGACAACCCACGGGTGGTTGAAGCCTATCTTGGCAAAGAAGAACAGGAGGATGCCGTATGAGCGAAGTTGTCCTGGAGCTGAAAAATGTCGAAACTCGCTATGGTCAGATCTATGCTTTGCGCGGCATCAATTTTCAGGTTAAAAAAGGTGAAATTGTTGCCCTATTGGGGGCAAATGGTGCCGGCAAAAGTACGACATTAAAGACTATTTCCAGCCTGGTGCCGGCCAGTGCCGGTCAGGTGCTGTTTATGGGCCAGGAAATAACTCACGAGCAGCCTCACTCAATTGTAGAGATGGGTGTAATTCATGTACCGGAAGGCCGAATGATTTTTAAAGAGCTTACTGTTCGTGAAAACCTGGAGCTTGGTTCTTTTACCTTAAAAGACAATGTTGAACGGAACAGACGCATGGAGAAAGTTTTTGATAAATTCCCGGTGCTTAAAGAGAGGCACAAACAGATGGGTGGTTTTCTGTCCGGCGGCGAACAGCAAATGCTGGCGATCGGTCGGGCGATGATGACGGAGCCGAAGGTGCTAATGCTTGACGAACCGTCAATGGGGTTAGCACCAATTTTAGTCCAGACAATAATGGAAATCATCAGGCAGATCAATGATGAGGGCACTACAGTGTTGTTAGTTGAACAGAATGCCAAGGCAGCGCTTAAAATGGCTGACCGCGGTTATGTGCTTGAGACCGGTGAAATTGTCATGGAAGGCGATGCTTCAGTCCTCAGTCAGGATGAAAGTATTGTTAAGGCGTACTTAGGCGAATAAAAAAAGGTTATCACCACACTTTTTTGGAGTGAATAAGCGATTCTAAATGGTAGGTTAACTGCATATGCTTTCCTCCCGGTTCTTGCGTTAATCATATTCCTGATCTGCCCCGTAGAGGCGTTGGCAGCTGCAGATGAACCGGTGATCGAAGAAAATATCCTCTATTATTTTTGGGGGCACTGCCCGATATGCAGTAAGCCGGAAGAGCATGTCGGGCTTTTTGTTGATTATCCAATAGAAGTGCAAATATATGAAGTTTTTCTGGATGAAGCAGGCAGGAATAAGTATGACCAAGTCAGCGATGAGCTTGGCATAACTACAATGGGCTTTCCAACCCTGGTTTTTAACGATCGATACTGGCTCGGTTTTTCCGAAACAGTTCAGCAAGAGATCGTTGCAGCAATTGAAGCTTCGCTGGAACAGAGAGAAGTTGAAAGCGAAAAGAGTATTGTCAGGTTGCCGCTAATCGGCGAATTTGATCTTCAGACTGCTCCGATTTTGCTCACGACTATCCTGATTGCCTTTCTCGATGGCTTTAACCCCTGTTCACTGTTTGTGTTAACTTTTCTGCTGGCCATCATTATTCACTCTGCTTCCCGTAAAAAGATTTTCATCATCGGTTTTACTTTTCTGCTCGTTACGGCTGCTGTTTACGGCTTCTTCATGCTTGGTATTCTTAATATCATGATTTTTGCCACCCGCCTTTTCTGGATCCGTAACATTATTGCCGCGCTTGTAATCGTGGTTGGACTGTTCGGTATCAAAGACTTTTTGGTGAGCCAGGAGGGGCCGACATTTTCGATCCCGGAAAAGCATAAATCGCAGTTTTACAAGCAGGTCAGGAAAATATTTTACACCAATTCAGTCCTGCCGATGATCGGCGCGACGGCATTGATGGGGCTGGGGATCGCCCTGGTCGAACTGCCCTGTACGGCCGGTTTTCCGTTTATTTGGAGTACGATTATAGCCGGCATGGATCTTTCAATAAACCATTTTGCACTGCTATTTACCGTTTATTTGTTGATTTACCTGTTGGACGAAATTGCAATCTTTATGGTGGCAGTAATAAAAATGCGCTCAGCAAAAATAACAGAAGAGCAGGGGAGAACCCTGAAGCTGGTCGCCGGAACGCTAATGCTGGTTCTCGGCCTCATTCTGCTAATCAGACCGGAATATATGGAAAGCATGATCGGCTTGGTCGCCACTTTTGGCGTCGCTTTTTTTGTTACTTTTCTGATCTATCAGCTTAAGAAGCTATATATCAAGAATAAATTATAGTTGCGGCCAGGTATCGGCGATGCGGTAACCTTCCGGCCATGGATCGGTCGGGTCTAAAATGTGCTGATGAGTTCCCGTAATCCAGGCCTGACCGGAAATCAGAGGGTAGATGGCATTGCGCTCGCCCACTTTAGTCAAAGAATCGATGGTGCAGTAAAAACGCGATCCGATGATTGATTCACCGATATATTGTTCACCGGGCTTTAATAACCCCTGATGGTGCAGTAAAGCCATGCGGGCAGAACAGCCGGTGCCAGTGGGGCTGCGATCGAGTTTTCCAGGTTGAATGACGACAGTATTGCGCCCGAGTAAACTGCCGTTTTCTTTAGTCAGGGGGGCCGCAATCTGGCAAAATGAGATGTGGCTCCAATCAGGGTTTTCTGGATGCATAAACCCAAGCTGTTCATTGGCAGCATTGGTAATTTTAATGCCGGTCTCAACCAGATCCCGTGCTTCATCGGCTGTAATTTTAAACCCAAGGCTCCCGGCATCGACGATCACGAAACTATCGCCGCCGTAAGCTGTATCAACTGTCAGAGTGCCTATTCCTGTAACTTCCAAACTGACCGCTGTTTTATCAACAAAAGAAGGAACGTTGCGAACAGTTACCCTGGTCACTTTTCCTGCCTCACAACGTGCTACCACTTCAATCAACCCTCCAGGTGGCTCTAAGATCATCTTAGTTTCAGGTTCTTCCATCGGGATAATCCCGGTTTCCAGCAATACTGTTGAGACACAGATCGAGTTGGAACCCGACATCGGCGGAGTATCTTCAGGCTCCATAATAATCCAACCCATTTGTGCTTTCGGGTTTTTCGGTGGAACCAGCAGGTTAATATGGCGAAAAACACCACCACGCGGCTCATTAAGCATCAGGTTCCGCAATTTTTGATCTGTGGCAATAAAGCGGGATTGTTCCCAAATTGTTTCACCGGGGGGTGGGGCAACTCCACCAACAATCACATCTCCGACTTCACCCTCAGCATGACAGCTGACTACATGGATCACCTGTTTTGCACGCATCGTTATCCTCCTTAGCTAAGGCCACTTCCAATTTTAACCGGCAGGTTACCGGCAATGTTACGCATAAAGACAGCTCTCTCCTCAAGATAATCTTCAGAAGGCGGCGTCAGATCCCGGCATTGGTAATCAAGACCAAGGTGCCGGTAGGTATCGCTGCCCAGACGATGATAGGGTAAAATTTCAATAGCGATCACTTTGTTCAGCTTTAAGGAAAATTGGACGGTTTCCTTCAGGTTTTGATCACTGTCATTGAAGCCAGGAATAAGCGGCAGACGGATTGTAATATCAAGAGGAAAGACAGTAGAATCAACTTGCTTGATGTTTTCCAATATTAGGCGATTGTCTTCGCCCAGCCAAAGCTGGTGCAGACTGCTGTCCATCTGTTTTAAGTCGGCATAGAGATGATCGATCCAGGGTAAGGCGGTTTCTATTTGTGAGTAGGGAACATGCAGGCAGCTTTCGACGGCAGTATGAATGCCAAGTATTTTACAGCTCTTCAGTACAGCAGCAGTAAATTCAGGCTGCCAAAAGGGTTCACCACCGCTGATGGTCAGCCCGCCACCGGAGTGGAAGTAAAAGATTTCGTCTTTGCGGATCTCTTTCACCGTTTCAGCGACGCTAAGGGTAACCCCATATATTCTGATGGCATTTTGAGGGCAGACTGTGACACAGTTAAAGCAGAGTTTGCAGTTAGCCTGATCGTGGGTAATTCTTTTCTCTTGATCAGCAAGTGCCAGTGCCTGCGCAGGACAGGCATCAACACACCTGCCGCAGAGCGTGCAAAGTGCTTCCAGGTAGCCACGCTGTGGGGTCAGGTTACGTGACTCAGGGGTTGAACACCAGGGGCAGTGCAGGGGACAACCCTTTAGAAATAAGACCGTCCTTAACCCCTGG
>VGTO01000052.1 GCA_016874655.1 Bacillota bacterium
TCACCTGTCGGATCCCTACAATAACTTTACACTATGAGAAAAAGTCTATCCTTAAATAATGCTGGAGGTAAAGAACAAAATATTTTCTCAATAATTGCGATAAATCTTGATTATTATCTCAAAATAGTATACAATAACTGAACAGCGAATGATGCCTCATTCATTTTACGGGGAGGGTTGTTGTGGCTAAGCGGAAAGGCGAAAAATACCAGGTACTCTTAGACGCAGCAGTAAGATCTTTCGCCCAGACCGGCTACCACCGGACCCGCGTTGCCGATATTGCCCGCGAGGCAGGCGTTGCCGACGGCACAGTCTATATCTACTTCGAAAACAAAGAAGATATTTTGATCTCCCTCTTTCAGGATTTAATGAAGCGTTTCGTCGAAGATTTAAACAGCGAGCTGGCCCTCTGTCAGGATGCCAATGAAAAACTCTACCGGATCATCTCTTACCACCTGACCACATTGGCCAACCGGCCTGACCAGGCCAGGGTTACTCAGATTGAGTTAAGGCAGATTGACAAAACTATTAACCAGGGGATCTCCAAGCCGTTGAAAATTTATTTTCAATTAATTGAGGAGGTGGTTGCGGAAGGGAAAGAGCAGGGCCTTTACAGGAGAAACATCGATCCGAAAACAGCCCGTAAGGTGGTTTTTGGCGCCATCGATGAGGTAGTTACCTGCTGGGTTATGTCCGGTAAACCATATGATTTGACAGCATTAAGTGAACCGGTCTACAACCTGCTTTCTGAGGGCCTGCACTAGCATTAGCAATCTTTTATTGTAATGTGAACCGGAAATCGAACTAGACGAAACAAGGAGGTATTTAGATGGCCTTGAAAGAAATCCGAAAGGCAGCCGTACTCGGTGCCGGAGTAATGGGGGCGACGATCGCCGCCCATTTGGCCAATGTGGGCATCCCCACCTATCTGCTCGATATCGTACCCCGTGAGCTGACACCGGAAGAAGAAAAAAAAGGTTTAACTTTAGAAAGCCCGGAAGTTCGCAACCGACTCTCCAACACGGGAAAACAGGACCTGCTTAAGAACAGTCAAAAGCCGCTCTACCGCGACTCGAATATTGACCTGGTCACCCCCGGCAACTTTGAGGACGATATGGCAAAGCTCAAAGATGTCGATTGGATTATTGAAGTTATTGTCGAAAATATGGATATTAAGAAAAAGGTTTTCAAGCAGGTTGAAGCTAACTGGACCCCCGGAACAATAGTATCCTCGAACACTTCCGGCCTTTCAATCAACGAGATGGTCAGTGATAATTCAGCGGAGTTCCGCAAGCATTTTCTGGGAACCCACTTCTTCAACCCGCCCCGCTGGATGAAACTCTTAGAAATCATCCCCTGTAAAGAAACAACGGATGAGGTGCTCACCTACATGCACCGCTTCTGTGAGAAAGTGCTTGGCAAGGGTGTAGTATATGCCAAGGATACTCCCAACTTTATCGCCAACCGCATCGGCACCTACGCCATGGCTTACACGATGAAATTGATGGAAAAAGAAAAATTGACTATCGAGGAAGTTGACGTCATCACCGGCCCGCCGATGGGGCACCCGAAGAGTGCTTCTTTCCGCACCCTGGACATGGTCGGGCTCGATACCTTCTGTCATGTTGCCCGGACTGTGTATGACAAGTCCAATGATCCGGCAGAGAAAGAAGTTTTCGACCTGCCGCCATTCCTGCAAAAAATGCTCGACAAAAAACTGCTCGGCGATAAAACCAAGCAGGGTTTCTACAAGAAAGTTAAGGACGAAAGTGGCAAACAGATCCTGACTCTTGACTACAACACCATGGAATACCGGCCGCAGGAAAAAGCACGCTTTGACATTATCGGCAAAACCAAGAATGCTGAGTTAGCTGAAGGCTTTAAGATGCTGATCGAAGCCGATGAAAAAGCCGGCCACTTTGCCTGGGAGCTAACCAAGAGCTTCCTCGTCTATAGTGCTGCAATGATTCCTGAAATTGCTGACGACATCTTCAATGTCGACCGGGCGATGCGCTGGGGATTCAACTGGAAGCTCGGCCCCTTTGAAAGCTGGGACGCTGTAGGCGTAAAAGAGAGTGTTGAGAAGATGAAAGCCGAAGGGCTGAAGATCCCGGCCAAAGTGGAAGAGATGCTGGCCAAGGGCTTTGAGAGTTTTTACAAGGAAGATGAAAAAGGAGCTCTCTTATACTACGACTTCGTGTCCAAAAACTACAAGCCGGTACCGGTCAGCGCCGAAATCATCAGCTTGCCGGCCCTTAAAAAGCAAGGCAAACTGTTGCTCGGCAATGACGATGGCAGCCTGATTGATATGGGCGACGGGGTTTGCTGCCTTGAGATGCACAGCCCCCGTCAGGCAGTCAGCCCGATGTTTGTAGAAATTATTTATCAGGCCATCGAAGAGGCCGAAAAGAACTTTGTCGGGATGGTAATCGGTAACCAGGCCGGCAACTTCTGCGTCGGCGCCAATGTTGCCCTGATCATGATGGCTGCCCAGGGCGGCGAGTTCGAAATGATCAACAACGCCGTCAAAGCAGGGCAGGATGCCCTGATGAAGGTTAAATATTCCCGTATTCCTGTAGTTGGCGCCCCCTTCCAGATGACTCTGGGCGGCGGAATGGAAATCGTTCTGCACTGCGACCGGATCCAGGCTGCCGGTGATACTTTCATGGGCCAGGTTGAAATGGGTGTTGGCCTGATTCCAGGTTGGGGCGGCAATAAGGAACTGCTGATTCGCTTCACCGAAGGCCTGCGCGACGATACCAAGGTAGATCTGCTGCCTTATGTTCAAAAGGCATTCGAAGCAATTGCCATGGCTACCGTTTCATCAAGCGCCAGACATGCCCAGGAACTGGGCTTTCTGCGTAAAACCGATAAGGTAACCGTAAACCTTGATTACCTGCTCCATGACGCCAAACAAACCGTGCTGGCCATGGTTATGGAAGGCTACGAGCCCCCACAGCCAAAACCAATCAAGGTGATTGGTGAATACGGCCTCGCTGCTTTTAAAGCCGGAGTTCAAAATATGGTTTGGGGCGGCTACATCAGCGAGCATGACATGAAGATCGCCAACGAGGTCGCTTTTGTTCTCTGTGGCGGCAATGTGAAACCCGATACGCTTGTCAGCGAGCAGTACCTGCTCGACATCGAGAGAGAAGCTTTCCTGCGCCTGTGCCATGAAGAAAAAACTCACGAGCGCATTACCGCTATTCTCACTACCGGCAAGCCTTTGCGGAATTAAAGGAGGAGGTAACCAGTATGAAAGAAGCTGTTATAGTATCCAGTGTGCGAACAGCAATCGGCCGGGCTCCCCGGGGCAAACTTAAAAAAACCCGCCCCGAGTACATGGGCTCGGTAGCTGTCAAAGAGGCAGTTTCCCGGGTTAAAGGCCTGGACTTGGCTGAAATCGAGGATGTCATTCTCGGCTGCTCTTTTCCGGAAGCCGAGCAGGGCATGAACTTAGGGAGGATCGTAGCGCTACAGGCCGGGCTGCCGGACAGCGTTCCGGGTCAGACCGTTAACCGTTTTTGCTCCTCCGGCTTGCAGGCTATCGCCCTTGCCTCTGAGCGAATCATGTGCGGCTTTGCCGAAGTGATGATCGGCGGCGGGGTGGAAAGCATGAGTATTGTGCCGATGGGCGGTAATAAACTGGCCCCCAGCCCGGAACTGGTTGACACGCTGATCGAAACCTACACTCCAATGGGGCTCACCGCTGAAAACGTTGCCCAAAGGTTTAATGTTACCCGCGAACAGCAGGACCAGTTTGGCTTTGAGAGCCACGCAAAGGCGACTGTGGCTATCAAGGAAGGCAAATTCAAAGAAGAAATTGTCCCATTAAAAGTGGTCGATCGATTTGTCGGACCGGACAACAAGGTTATCGAAAAAGAATTTATTTTTGACACCGACGAAGGAGTCCGTCCTGAAACAACTGTAGAAGCGCTCTCCAAATTACGTCCTGCCTTTCATGTGAAAGGCAGCGTTACTGCCGGTAACTCCTCGCAGACCAGCGACGGTGCAGCTGCATCAGTAATTATGTCCGCTGAGAAAGCGGCCAGGCTTGGTTTGAAGCCACTGGCGGTTTTTCGAGGCTTTGCCGTCGCCGGTTGCCCACCCGATATTATGGGGGTTGGCCCGGCTTATGCCATCCCCAAGTTAATGAAGTTAACCGGGATGAAGATTGAGGATATTGACCTCTTTGAATTAAATGAGGCTTTCGCCTCCCAGGCGCTTTACTGCGTTCGTGAACTGAACATTGACCCGGCTAAGGTCAATGTCAACGGTGGCGCCATAGCCCTGGGCCACCCACTGGGCTGCACCGGAGCAAAACTGACCGCTACCCTGTTGCACGAAATGAAACGCCGTGGTTCCAAATTCGGTGTTGTTTCGATGTGTATCGGTGGCGGCATGGGCGCTGCCGGGCTGTTTGAACTAGCCTAAGACCAGAGCGAAAGAATAAACTCGCAAGCGATGCCAAAAAGACGGCTCGAATGTCCCGAAGCATCGCGAGAGCCGCGGGGTAGATGATTGAACAGTCCCCTGTGGTTTTGCGAGAGCATAAACATAGAGCCTTCCTTTAGCATACCGCAGTCTATATGGTATGATTGAAGCGAGGGCTCTTTGCATTCAAATATAGAAATGCAAAAACTGGAGGAGTTGATCACAGATGGAAAGCTATGCTTCAGCTGAAGAGCTGCAGCAAAGAATTGATAAACTGCAGGCTGCCATGCAGCAAAATTCACTGGCCGGAGCCCTGATTATCCAGCGGGCCGACCTCTTTTACTTCAGCGGCACCGGTCAAAACGGACACCTCTTCGTACCGGCCTCAGGCGAACCAACCCTGCTGGTGAAAAAAACACTTAGCCGGGCCAGGTCAGAGAGTGCTCTGAAAAAGATTATCGCCTACAACGGCACAGAGCAACTTAAAGAAGTAGTAGCCAGCCAGATTCCGGAACAATCTGTGATCGGGGTCGAAGCAGATGTTTTACCGGCAGCTCTCTATTTGCGTTATAAAAAAATCTTTGCCGGCTACCACCTTATAGATTTGTCAGGAATAATCCGCGAGATTCGCGCTGTCAAATCAGCCTATGAAATTAACCTGATGCGGCAGGCTGCGGCAGTTGGGAAACTGGTCTTCGATTATGCCCGAGAGATTATCAAGCCAGGTATGAGCGAGGTTGAACTGGCCGGACAACTTGAGCTGCAAGCCCGCCGCCATGGCCATCAGGGCGCCGTACGGATGAGAGGGTTCAACCAGGAACTCTATTTTGGTCACGTGCTGAGCGGGAGCAACGCCGCAGCGGCCAGTTTTTTTGACGGCCCCACTGGCGGCTCAGGCCTTAATCCTTCTTACCCTCAGGGCGCCGGAACCAAAAAGATCGGTAATAATGAGCCGATCCTCGTTGATTTTGTTACGGTGATTGGTGGCTACATGGTCGATCAAACCCGAATCTTCTGCCTCGGCAGCCCCGCCACAAAGCTGCAGGAGGCCTATGCCTTAGCGGTAGAAATTAAGAAAACCCTGACCGAAAAGGGTAAAGCGGGTGTTTGTGGCAGCGCTCTATATGATCTGGCCTTTGCAATGGCTGAGCAGGCGGGGTTGGATCAGCATTTCATGGGCTGCCCGGATCCGGTCAGTTTTGTGGGGCACGGTGTAGGCATAGAGCTTGATGAGCTGCCGGTCATTGCCCGTGGCTTTCAAATAGAGCTCCAAAAAGGGATGGTTTTTGCCCTGGAGCCAAAATTTATTTTTCCTGGAGCGGGTACCGTCGGGATTGAAGACACCTTTGTCGTCGGGGCTGACAACCTTGAACAGCTGACTGACTGCAGTGACCATTTGCAGATCCTTTAGACAGCCTAAATAAAGAGAGCGATTATTACCTATCGCTCTCCGCTTAAACTTATTTAATGATCAGCCTGCCGTGCTTTTTTCCGTGGAAGCCGAACCAGCTTCCTGTTTATTACTATCAGCCACCGCTGCTGCAACCAGCCAGCAAAAATAACGATAGAATCATGGTCACAATGATCACGAGGGAAATACGCACCGTTAAACACCTCCTACAGTTATTTATTTTATTAATATCATTATTTTCCCTTATTAGCAAATCAAACTTGGAAGATGACAATAATCATCAATTATGTTTTTGCATTATGTCAACCATATAGAAAACCAAAATATTTATTCCCTTGTAAAATAAGCTTTTTCAAAAGCAAATACCTGTTCTACTAACAGAATCCACAGGGTTATCCACAGGCTGAGTCCTTATTTGTCTAGTTTGTCATCCCGAATTCACAAAATATGCCGATGGTGACCATAATATAATCTTCTTTTCTTAGATCTAAAGTGGCATAATAATTGACGCTACCACTTTTAGTCCTACACAAAAAGCTGTCTGTGAGAAAAAAAGTCGACAAAAAAGAGGGATAACGAATTCCTTAGCGAATAAAGGATTTGTTGAAAATAACCACTATATTTTTGAAGGAGGTAACAGCATGGAGGTTAAAGTAAACGACGATTGCAGTGCATGTGGTATTTGTGAAGACATCTGCCCGGAGGTATTTGAACTGGGCGATGAGAAAGCTGAAGTAAAAGAAAATCCGGTTCCCGCAGAGCATGAAGAAAAAGTCCGTGAAGCAGCCGAGGAATGTCCGACAGAATCAATCGAAATCAGCTAGCTAGACTTATCTCTTCAAAACCAGAATTATGGGGCCTGTCAACAGACGGGTCCTTTTACTTTTATAGTTTATGCCCGAGAGCCCGAAGGTGAATTTGCTGCAGGAGTTCCCGGATCTCCACAGAATTATTTTGTTGGAACGCTGAAGACTGACCTGACATATTAGAAAAGGAAGTTGTTAAACTTGCCCGTAGAAAAACTGCTCGATGCAATCGAAATCATTGGCAATAAAGGTGGCGCAGTAGAACCAATCCTCAGTTTAGCCTATCACTCAGACAAAGTGAAACCGGGCGCCTTATTTGTCTGCATCAGGGGCTATCAAACCGATGGTCACCTCTTTTTAGAAAAAGCAATTCAAAAAGGGGCCGTTGCCGCTATCGTTGAATCCTTTCAAGAGCAGATTCCTGTGCCGCAATACCTGGTCAGAGACAGTCGCCTGGCACTGGCTGCTCTGGCTGACAGCTATTACAGTCATCCCTCACGTCAGATTCAGCTCACCGGAGTAACGGCTACTAATGGAAAAACAAGCACCACCTATATGATTAATAAGATCTTTGAAGAGCATGGGCTACATACAGGCCTAATCGGTACGGTTATCGTTAAGACAGGCAACCGGATCAGAGCAGCTGAGTTAACTACTCCTGAATCGCTCGATCTTCAGGGCTATTTCAACGAAATGGTTGAAGAAAAGGTCAGCCACGCCGTAATGGAGGTATCTTCTTCCGGCCTGGAACTTAACCGAGTGGCCAGTGTGGATTTTAATACGGTCGTAATCAACAACATCAGCCGAGAGCATATTGACCTGCACGGATCATTCGAGGCCTATTATAAAGCTAAGAGCCGTTTGGTCCGCGAAGCAAGACCGGATCAGTGGGCAGTGCTTAACATGGACTGCCCCTATACGGCAGCCCTTAAAAGTGAAACAGGTGCCAAAGTATTTACCTACGGGCTGAAAAATGATTCTGCAGATTGCCTCGTCTGCAACTTAGATTTGAAGAGCGGGCGGGCTCGCTTTAGCGTTGAACTGACCCCGGCAGCGCCGGAAAAAGTACTGGCCACCCAACCACGCACATTTCAAATTGAGCTTTCCGTCCTTGGACTGCATAGCGTCTATAACGCCATGGCCGCTACACTTGTGGCCCTCGTTCACGATATTCCGGCCGCCACCATTCAAAAGGCGCTGTACAGCTTCAGGGGAGTGGAAAGACGCTTTGAGCTAATCTTTGAAGATAACTTTAAGGTAATTGACGATCACTTTGCCAACAGCGGCAATATCGATGTTACCCTGGAAACTCTACAGATGATGGATTATAAAAAGTTGCACCTGGTCTACGCCATCAGGGGCAGCCGTGGGGTAACCGTTAACCGTGAAAATGCCGAGGCAATCGTCAGGTGGGCGGACAAGCTGGGGCTTGACCAGGTCATCGCTACCACCAGTACCGATTATGTGGGACCAAAAGATACCGTTACCAATGAGGAGCTGCAGGTATACAAAAACGTGCTGCATGATAGCGGCCTGCAGACAGATATTTATCCCACGCTGGAAGAAGCGATCAGCCGGGGGATTTCCGCAGCCGGAACTGATGATCTGGTACTTCTGGCCGGCTGCCAGGGTATGGATTACGGTGCCAAAGTCTGCTTAAAGCAGATCCATAAGCTGCGGCCAGATCTGCCGGCAGAAAAGATCTTCTTCGCCCTGCAGAACAGGGTGGCCGGAATCTAATCTACCGCGCTTCCTTTATTTCCACCCCGCCCATGATCGCACGGGCCTGGACCCGGACCAATTTTTCTGTTCCGGCGGCCAGGTTTGTTTCAAAACGGCGGCCTCCGACAATGCCTCCATCTTCCTGACCTAAAAAAGTAACTCCGCCCAAAATAGCCGACCCCTCACCGGTAATCGGCATCCCCGGTGGCACTTTTACTTCAATTCCGCCCATGATTGCCGTCAGGTCAATTACGGTTTCCCCCTCAGCAATTACTGCTGCTGTAAGGTCAATCTCGATCCCACCCATCAGGGCAAAATAGCTACCACTCTCCAGTTTCCAGGGTTGGCTGCCGCCAACCTTGCTGCCGCTCATGATCGATACCCGGCCTGCGCCACCGCTGGTAACCGAACGTCCCCGCAGGAGGCTGAAACCGATCAAAATCAGAATAAGCGGCCACACCATGTTCCAGAAAATGGCAGTATCAAAGTCGAACAGCCCAAGATTCCGTCCCAAATAAACAGCACCGAAGGCAATGACAATCAGGGAGGTGATAAACTGCCCCCAGGAAAAATAAGCTTTACTGCCCTCAACCCCTGAAGAAGAACCAAAAGATAAGAACAGCCAGTTCAAACCAAGGATCAGCGGAATAACCGGCCAGTACTGGAGAAGATCTCTGATATTGATCTGGACTCCAATATTTAAGTTATTCAGTAACAATAATACCCCTGCTACTAAGATCACCAGGCCGAAAACCAGTCTGCCATTGATAAAACGCATTTTCAACACTCCCTCTGTCTCTGTCTCTTATTGCCGGCAACTATTCTTTAGTTCTTCCTGTCGGTCATCTTTCCTGCTTTTTTACTGCGGGCCTGTTTTTAGATTCAAGCCCTGAAAACAGGGCTTTAGCGCAGCTTAACAGCGTTGACTTTTTATTTGGGGCATGCTAAAATTAACAACGCCACGTAAGATGGTGGGTGTAGCTCAGTTGGTTAGAGCGCCAGGTTGTGGCCCTGGAGGTCGTGGGTTCGAACCCCATCACTCACCCCAATTGTTTATCAAGACTAGATTTTAAGGTTTATTGCTGGGGCGTGGCCAAGCGGCAAGGCACGGGTCTTTGGAATCCGCATTCGTAGGTTCGAATCCTACCGCCCCAGCCATTTTTATGCCTCTAAACTGGTTTGATCCAGTATTAATTACTGTGCCATCTCTAGTAATTCAGTGAACCGCAGTTCAATTAAATCGCCAACCGTTACGCCGAGTTCTGCAGCCCGCCCACCTTTTAGCTCTATAGCATACTGCGCCGGGACGCCGCTCTGGTAAACTAATAGTTCATGGTCGGGAATGCCGGGCAATGGCAGATCCATTTCATGAATGGCAACAACCTGTCCGTCAGGGTCCAAAAAAAGCAGGTCAATAGGTACCAGGCAATTCTTCATCCAGAAACCAAGTTCAGTCGGGTATGGAGGTTGGTCGGGAAAAACAAAGAGCATCCCACCGTCTGCAGCAATCCTATCTCTGCCCATCAGTCCTGCAGCCCGCTGATCTGGAGAAAGGGCCAGCTCCAGCTTAAATAATACGCCATTAATCTGCACCTCCTCAACCGGCAAACGGTTGGATGAATCAGCGCCGCGGTTGCAACCACTGGCAATGATTAAGATAAGTATCATCAATAAAAGCAGATAGATCCTCTTAACAGCGTTGTTATTGGTCATAGACGTTAACACCACAGCCTTCCTATCCAGAATATATCTTTTTGCTTCTAAAAAATTATGTATTGCTCCGGTTGACATTACTACCGCTGCTGATAGAATAAATAGGGTGTTGATTCCTAAAAACGAAAGGGCAGAAAAAGCAAATGAAACTTAAAACTATATTTACAACCGGGTTTTTAACCATTCTGCCGCTGGCGGTTACCATCTATGTTTTCTACTTTATTTTTAATTTTCTCGATAACCTGGTCGGCGGCCTGATCGAGTCAGTTTTCAATTTCCGGATACCCGGCATCGGCTTCGCATCAGGGCTATTACTAATTCTGCTGATCGGCTTTATAGCCTCCAATATTATTGGTAACCGGCTGATTAATTTTTTCGATCAAATCTTCCGGCGCGTTCCGATTACCCGTGGCATTTATACCAGCGCCAAGCAAATCATAGATGCTTTTACGCTGCAGGGTAAAAACGCGTTTCAAAAAGTAGTACTGCTTGAATATCCGCGCAAGGGGCTCTATGCAATTGGTTTCGTCACCGGACAGTCCCGGGGCGAAATCCAGGATAGAACGGCTGAAGAAACACTCAACGTGTTCGTCCCCACAACCCCAAACCCGACATCCGGCATGCTGATCCTGGCGCCGAAACATGAAGTGACTGAGCTGAAAATGACCGTGGAAGAAGGCCTGAAAGTGATTATATCCGGCGGCCTTTTCTCCCCGGGCGACGATAATGAAAAAGAAACCAATACCCTGCCTGAGGCCCCAGGCTGACCTGAAGCAAAGACTCTACTTTCCTTCCGCCCAGCCAAGCGAACGCTTGACTGCAGCGCTCCAACCGGCATATAGTTTTTGCCGCTGCTCAGTGCTCATCTGCGGTTCAAAATAGTTGCTTCCCTGCCATTTTTCCCTTAGTTCATTTAAGTCCTGCCACAGACCACAAGCCAGGCCGGCCAGGTAAGCAGCACCCAGAGCAGTGGTGTCAAATGTTGCTGAACGGCGAACCGGTGTCGATGTTATGTCGGCCTGAAACTGCAACAACAGGTCCATTACACTGGCCCCTCCATCAACTCGCAGCTCCTTAACCGGCAGCTCGGCATCTTTGTGCATTACGTCGAGGACATCGCGGGTCTGGTAAGCCATTGCTTCAATCACTGCCCTGCCGATATGGGCCCTAGTGGTGCCTCCGGTAATACCGATCATTAAGCCGCGGGCGTAAGGATCCCAGTGCGGAGCACCAAGCCCGGCAAAAGCCGGCACCAGGTAAACACCGCCGTTGTCTTCAACCTGGGCAGCCAACTCTTCGAGCTCTGCTGCTTTTCCGATCAGGCCCAGGCCATCGCGTAACCACTGGACTGCAGCGCCGGTAATAAAAATACTGCCTTCCAGAGCATATTCCACCCTGCCCTCAAGACCCCAGGCAATGGTTGTCAGCAGTCCGTGCTTCGATCTAACTGCTTTCTCACCTGTATTCATTAGCAAAAAGCAGCCGGTGCCATAAGTATTTTTTGTCATGCCCGGCTCGTAACAAGCCTGCCCAAAAAGCGCTGCCTGCTGATCACCGGCAATACCACCGATCGGAATCCTGATGCCGGAAAAGAGTTCCGGAACAGTTTCGCCATAAATCATACTGTTGGGCATTGCTCGTGGCAGGGATTCCTGCGGAACAGCAAAAAGCTGCAATAAAGCCTTATCCCATACAAGCTCATGAATATTAAAAAGTAAAGTGCGTGAAGCATTGCTGTAATCGGTGGCGAAAACCTGTCCTCCGGTCAGACGGAATAGCAGGTAACTGTCAATCGTTCCACAGCATAATCTGCCCTCTGTCGCCGCTTCGCTGACAGCGCTGATGTTGTCCATGGCCCAGCGAATTTTCGAACCGGAAAAATAAGGATCGAGGAGCAATCCCGTTTTCTGGCGAACCTCTTCTTCGTAACCCTCTTCTTTCAAACGCCGGCACAAATCGGCTGTGCGGCGGCACTGCCAGACAATCGCTTTGGTCAGAGGGATACCGCTATTTTTATCCCAGAACACAACTGTTTCTCGTTGGTTTGTAATGCCTATTGCTGCCACATCGCCAGCTCCTGCACCGGCCTGCACCAAAACTTCCGATGCCGATAACAGTACATTTTTCCAGATCTCTTCAGCATCATGCTCCACCCATCCGGGCTGTGGATAATACTGCTTATGTTCCCGGTTTATTCGGGCCACTGAAACGCCTTCTTTATCCCACAGAATTGCGGTGGTCCCGGTTGTGCCCTGATCGATAGAGAGAATAAACTTTTTAATCTTAAACCCTCCTCCGGATAAGAAAAATATCAACTGGTGATTGTTTAAGTGACCGCAAAAACCAGAATATTGCCTCTGGAGCTGCGTTTCAATTTACCTTCATACTCAAGATAATGAACATGAGCCAACGCTTCTCCGGTGGCAAACCATTTCTGCATCAACGGGAAGTCATCCCAGCTATCGGCAACAAGATCCCAGGTCATGCCGGCAGCTATCTCGTAGGCGCTACCCTGCCCTATCTCCCTGATAATCTGCAGTACTTCAGCCAAGCGCTGATGGTGATGTTCTTTAAGCTGTTCTATTCTCTGGCGGCAATTTTTGATCAGGCTGCGATGGCCCGGCAAAACCAGACTTATATCCATTTTATAAACACGATCCAGACTACTGAAATATTCGCCAAGGGGATTACTGGCTTCAAGCCAGGTTGAGATATTGGGCGTTATGTCACCTAAAATGTGGTCTCCGGAAAAGAAAAGCTGGTAGTGCGTTTCGAACAGGCAAGTATGCCCACGGGTGTGCCCCGGGGTTCTGATACATTGCAAATCGTAGTTGCCATAGGAAAGCAGATCGCCATCTTCAACCATCGTAAAGTTAACCGGACCCCGTGGACTATAGCGTTGACCCGGATGTGAATCGATAGCCTGATCCACAAGACCTTCGGGAAAACCATGTTTACCGGCCAGGGAACCAACCAGCTGCCAAAGATCGGTGCGCTGTAAAATTTCTGCATCTGGTTCGTTAAAATAGATGACTGCACCGGGGGCAGAAAACTCTTCAACCAAGCCTACATGATCGGCATGCAGGTGAGTTACAAAAAAATCCGTTTGCTCCATATTCAGATCAAGCTGGCGGAAAGCGTCGCTTAAAGCCGCTTTGCACTCATCGCGGTTCATCCCGGTATCAATCACCAGATTATGTTTTTCGTGTTTAATGATGTATGAATTAGTAGCCTTTAAAGGGTTGCGGGGCAGAGGTATTTCAGCTCGGAACAGATCATCCCTGATCTGTTCAATTACCGTTTCCGGCATTAAGTCACATCCTTTATTGCTGATAAAATGATACACCACTTGATACACGGTGTAGTTCTATTTTTAGTTCGCCTGATTGCCGGTTTGCCTTTTAAATTCTTTTTTTATTTTAGCCTGCAGCCCCGGGTCTTTGATTGCTTTTAAACCGGTGATGGCCATGGCCTGACCAACAGTCAGCATAACTTCATAGGCTTCATCTGTATTGCACAGCGCTGTAAATTCATGTGTATGGCCGGGCACCCACTGATCCGTTATGGCAACCAACGGATGGATCGCTGGCGTCACCAAACTGACATTACCCATATCAATTGAGCCTCGGCCTTCCTGGTGCGGTGAGTCAACGGCATAACCGGATTCCTTCAGGCTTTCAGCGAATAAATCGGCCATAACCCTGTTGCTGATCATTGCGTCATAGGGATAACCTGATTCAACTAATTCTAAAGTAGTGCCTGTTATCGTGGCGGCGCCGCGAGCGCAGGCGATCACCTTTTCTACTACTTCATTGAGATAACCACTGTCGCGTGATCTGATGATAAAATCAGCTGCAGCGCGGTCCGGGACAACGTTCGGCGCCAGGCCTCCTTCGGAAATAATACCATGGACGCGGGCATCGTCCTTAATGTGTTGACGCAAAGCATTGATTCCATTAAAGGTTTGAATCACTGCATCCAGGGCATTTTGTCCTTCCCATGGTTCACTGGAAGCATGAGCGCTACGTCCATGGAAGATAAAGCGAAAATCACGACAGGCTAAAGATTCAACATGAAAGTTGTTTGAACAACCGGGATGGAACATCATTGCCGCATCAATATCATCGAAAACTCCTGCCCGCACCAGGTCAACTTTCCCGCCGTGATCCTCTTCATCAGGAGTACCGATAATCGAGACCCGCCCGGGTTGATCTTTTATGGCCGCAGCCAGGGCAACCCCGGCGGCAACTCCGGCTACCGCAATCAGGTTATGCCCACAGCCGTGACCAATATCGGGCAGTGCGTCGTATTCAGAGCAAAATCCTACATGGTAGCCTGCATCTCCATAACTGGCCATAAAAGCGGTTTTCAGACCACCCAAACCGCGCCAAACTTTGAATCCCTTTTCTTCCAGGTAACCGGTGATCAGCTCGGCGGCAAAAAACTCCTGTCCACCCAGCTCCGGCCTGCTGTGAATGGCCCTTGCAATCTCCACCAGTTTGTTTTTTTCCTCTTCAACCTTCTGTTGAAGAGCAGCATAATCCGTCATCATGGTCCATCACCGTCTCTTTATATTTTTATCTCTCTATAGACCTTACCACAGGGATTGCCGGCAGTAACCCAGGCCCTGAATGAACCGGGCTCGAAAATTGCCGAAAAGATAGTTCCTTCGTTACCCTTTTGTTCAGAAGCATGCTTGCAAATTGATAAAGGCCTATTATCGTGATCACTTAAATAGCTGAACAGTATCTCCAACTTCTCGACCCGCTCATTTATTCGTTCCAGTTCGGTCAATCTCCTGTAACGGGCCAGTGAATGATCAGACCCTCTTACCGCCAGGTTTTGCAACCGTGGACTGAGGTAATGATTGGTGTGATAAATCATATTCGCGCCCGGCAGATAATCGGCCTCGGTGGCAGTAGTTTCAAGGTTACCGAGTCTGCCACCGGCCTGAACCAACAAGTGGTTATAGCCACCGGCCCTGTTTTTTGGAGTTGCCTTGTTGATTGCCTCTTCCAGCGTTGCCGCTTCCAAAACGGCACGCGCAGCAAACATACGCGGCACCCCGACCCGGCAATCAGTTGCACTAACCGAATTTACTCCCTGGGCCAGGCCAGCTTCATTCATTCCTACTGCAGCAAGAAAAGGAGCTGCGGTAATGCTTAAGAAAGCCGGTTGCTGTTCCGG
>VGTO01000053.1 GCA_016874655.1 Bacillota bacterium
TGGCTGCGTTATTGTGCTGCCGATCCCGATGCGTATGGGCTCCATCGCTGAGTTCATCATTCAGACCCGCGCCAGTATCCACTACAGCGACACCAGGATGCTCCTGCTCGACCCGAACCTCTCTAACTTTTATGAAAGCGAAGCCGGCGATCCCCCGGTTATTTCCTTTGACCAACTCAACCCGGCCCATACCGGCCTCTCGGCCACCGATTTCACTCCGGTAGCCGATGATCCCGAACGGCTGGCGATCATGCAGTTTACCTCCGGCAGCACTTCTGTGCCCAAGGGGGTCATGCTGCCTCACCGCGCTATCTGCGCCAATATCGACGCCATGGACCAGGTGGTTGAACTGGACCCTGGAAACGATGTGCTGATCTCCTGGCTGCCTCTCTACCATGATATGGGCCTGATCGGCGTCCTCACCACCAGTATGCTTAAAGGTTTAAACCTGGTGCTCGCCGCCCCGCAGGATTTTCTCTCCACCCCTGCCGACTGGATGCGCTGGATGAGCGACTACCGGGGCACTATCACTGCCGGCCCCAACTTCTCCTACGTGCTGGCCACCCGCGCCCTGCGCCGCATGGCCGACAGCGGTGATCTGCTCGATCTTAGCCCGGTGCGCATGTCCCTAAACGGCGCTGAGCCGATCGACCCCGACGCCGTTGAAAAATTTGTTTCCGCTGCCCACCGGCACGGCTTTCGCCCCGGTGCTGAATTCTGCGCCTTCGGCATGGCCGAGGTTTCGATCGGCGGTACCTTTCCGCCCATAATGCGCGGAATGCTCTGCGATGCGGTCAACCGTGATGCCCTTGAAGCAGAAAGAGTGGCCCGCCTCGTCGAATCCGACTCAGAACCGCTCCGCCGCTTACCCCTCCTCGGCCATCCCCTGCCGGGCCTGAAGATGCGCATCTGCGATCCGCAAACAGGCACTGAACTACCCGAACGAAAAGTCGGCGAGCTGCAAATCTCGGGCACCTCACTTACTACTGGCTACTACAAGCGCCCCGATTTAACCGCAGCCCTGCTCAAGGACGGCTGGCTGCGCACCGGTGACCTCGGCTACTTTGTTACCCCTCAGGGCGGCAGCAAACCGGAGCTGGTAATCTGTGGCCGCATCAAGGATGTAATCATCATCGCCGGACGCAACATCTACCCGGAAGATATCGAGCGGGCGGCCGGCGCCGTTGAAGGGGTGCGCCCCGGCAATGTAATCGCTTTTGGCATTGACGGCAGCAAGGGCAAAGAGGCGGTTGTAGTTGTGGCCGAAGTAAAAGGTGACAACTACGAGGAAATTCGCAAAAACATTCGCTACCGCACCCTCAGTGTCTGCGGTGTTCCGCCCAAGGATATCGCCCTGATTTTGCCGGGAACCATGTCAAAAACCAGTTCCGGCAAACTGCAGCGCTCTTTCTGCAAGCAGCAATACCTGGATAAAACACTCCAGAATGCCGATCCCGGGGATGTTGCATCATCATAAACCGCTAAAATATTACTAAAAATACTACAAAAAACCTACTACAAAAAAGCTGCATTTTATGCTTGACGCCTGATCCGCTTTCCGCTATAGTTATAGTTACTTTTATTTCAGATGCAATGCGCGGGATTAAAAACCGTTAAGACAGGAGTTTAAGAGAGCCTCCGGAAGCTGCAAAGGAGGCACCCTGCCCGGCAAACTCACCCGCAAGCAGTTCGCTGAAAGCCTTGTCAAACAGGCAATTAAGCTGAACCGGCCAGGCGCCGTTATCGCATGTAAAGTGGGCCGTCGCTAACTTTGACAGCCAAAAAGAGTGGTACCGCGGAAGCAAACCCTTTCGTCTCTTAACCGGAGTCGAAAGGGTTTTTCTATTAATAAATGGGGGAACAAACGTGGCCAGAGTAACAATTAATGAAGAACGCTGCAAAGGATGCGGTTACTGCATTGATGTTTGCGCAAAAGAGAACCTCTATATCGACCAGGGCCGGCAGAACCGCAGCGGCTATAACGTGGCAACCTTTAACCCGGATCAAGACTGTAACGGCTGCGCGCTCTGCGCCGAAACCTGCCCGGACGTTGCTTTGGAAGTCTACCGTTAAAAACCGGTTATATCCGGCGAAAGCGAGGTAAATGAGCTGACTGAGAAACAACTATTGAAAGGTAGCGTGGCGCTCGCCCAGGGCGCTATCGACGCCGGGTGCCGCTTCTACTTTGGCTACCCGATCACCCCACAAAATGACATACCCGAGTATCTTTCAGCTGCCCTGCCGGCAGTCGGTGGTACGTTTATTCAGGCCGAAAGCGAACTGGCCTCAATCAACATGGTTCTTGGCGCCGCTGCCGCCGGAAAGATGGCGATGACCTCTTCCTCCGGCCCTGGCATCTCGCTGATGCAGGAAGGCCTCTCCTACCTGGCCGGCTCAGAACTGCCGGCTCTGGTGGTCAATATTACCCGCAGCGGGCCCGGCCTGGGCGGGATCTCCCCCACCCAGGGCGACTACCTGCAGGCCACCCGCGGCGGAGGTCACGGCGATTACCGCCTGATTGTGCTGGGCCCCAACTCGGTGCAGGAGATGTACGACCTGGCCGGCGAAGCATTTCGCCTTGCCTTCAAATACCGCAACCCGGCGATGATCTTAGGCGACGCCATCTTAGGCCAGATGAAAGAACCGGTTGTGCTTAAACCGACCCAGGCGCCCCCAGCCGAAACAGCCTGGGCCCTTAGTGGCGCTATGAATCGCCAACCCCGCCTTGTTAAATCGCTCTACTTAAAAGACGGTGAAATGACTGTTCACAACTGGAAGCTGGATGAAAAATACCGGCAGCTTAAAGAAACCGAAGTGCTGGTAGAAACCGACTGCCCACCGGGTTGTAAGCTGGCGGTCGTAGCCTTCGGTTCCTGTAGCCGGATTGTGCGCTCTGCTGTCGACCAGGCCCGCCGTATTGGCCTGCCTGTCGGACTGGTGCGGCCAATATCGCTCTACCCCTTCCCCGAGCAGGCTGTCCGCGAAGCTGCAGTCAACGCCGGAAACACCCTGGTCATAGAGATGAACACCGGCCAGATGGTCGATGACGTGCGCCTTGCCTGTAACGGAGAAAGTCACGTCTTCTTTAAAGGTTACCCCGGCGGCCACATTCCAACTCCGGAAGATATTCTGGCCGAAATTGAAAACATCCTCAACAGAGGAGGGCTTAAAGCATGTCAACTGTAGCGGAGAAAATAATCTTTTCAGCGCCTTCCTGCCTGCTGCAAAACACCTTTCACTTTTGCCCCGGCTGTCATCACGGCCTGGTGCACCGTCTCGCCGGCGAAGCAATCGATGAATTTAAACTGGCCGATAAAGCCATCGGGGTAATCGGCGTCGGCTGCGGAGTCTTTCTCTACGACTACCTGGCCGTCGACTGCTGCGAAGCGCCCCACGGCCGGGCCCCTGCCGTAGCCAGCGGCCTGAAACGGGCCAACCCAGAATCATTTGTGTTTACCTACCAGGGCGACGGCGACCTGGCGGCAATCGGCACCAGCGAGATTATCCACACCGCCAACCGTCAGGAAAACATCACGGTCATCTTTGTCAACAACAGCGTTTACGGCATGACCGGCGGCCAGATGGCCCCAACCACGCTGCCCGGTCAAAAAACCACCACTACCCCGCTGGGCCGTAAACCTGCAGGCGACGGCTACCCGATGCGCATGGCCGAGCTGATCGGCTCCCTGCAAGGAACAGCCTACTCGGCCAGGGTTTCCTGCCACGATCTAAAGCATATCCGCAGCGCCCGCAAAGCGATGAAAAGAGCCTTCCAGGCCCAGGTAGAAAACCGTGGGTTTGCTATGATCGAGTTGCTTTCAGCCTGCCCCACCAACTGGCGGATGACGCCGCAACAATCGCTGGCCCGCATGGCAGGTGAAATGTTAACAGCCTTCCCGCTGGGTGTCTATAAAGATTTTTAGGAGGTACTAACTATGGAATACTCAGTGATCATGTCCGGCTTCGGCGGCCAGGGTGTATTAATGATGGGCGAACTGCTGGCCCACTGCGGCATGAAAGCCGATCTGAACGTCACCTGGATGCCCTCTTACGGGGTAGAAATGCGCGGTGGCACAGCCAACTGCACCGTAGTTATATCAAAAGATAAAATCGGGGCCCCTGTTACCGGCATGCCTCAGGCAGTAATTGCCATGAGCGAACCGGCCCTCAATAAATTTAAAACCAAGCTCCCGGCAGACGGGCTCTTAATGGTTAACAGCTCGCTCGTCAGCGACACTGCAGAAATCAGCAGTAACGGTATCACCACAATTATGGTGCCCACCAGGGCCCTGGCCGCAGAAACAGGCAATGAAAAGATGGCTAATTTAACCATGCTCGGTGCCTTTATCGCCCAAACCGGGATCCTCGACTTTGATCAGGTTACCAGCGAAGTCAGCGCCTTTCTGCCACCGGAAAAACAAAAACTTGCCCCCGGCATCACCAAAGCGCTGCTCAGGGGCAAAGCATACATCGACTCACTCTAGCTCCGGACAGGAAGGACAGGGGGACGTTTCACTTGTCTGGTTAAAGACACAAAGCAAGGAACCGGAAGACGAAGAAAGTTTAACGGTTCAACCGTCACCTTTAACTGCTTCTTCAACAATTGACTTGCTCATCCCCAGCACCCGACTCAACTGCCTTATGCTGGCATTACTATCGGTATAAATATCCTTGATCAAAGCGTCTCTCTCTCTTTTGGGAATAACTGGCAGTTTATTAACATCGTATTTTTCACAAATTATATCATGTAACCTTTTATCGTTATATCTTTCTATCCTGCTCGTTTCCAAGCATTTATCATTATTTTTGGCATTCATATAATCGCTGAAGCTCTCAAATGTATTCAAATAAGCTTTTATCAAATCACCGCTGATTAGGGTATCCTGCTCATTATAATACTGGCGATATTGCTGATAGCTACTCCACTCATAATCTTTTGCTATCTTTACGATTCCTGCTTTTACGGGATTCTGATGAATATATCTTAGTACCGTTAAAAGATAGCTTTCTTCTTCAACAGCCTCACTTAAATATCTGTTTTGCAATAGGTGCCCTGTTCGATCATATTTTCGGTTATTCCATCCAACATAGCCCACAGTAATACGTTTCATGACGGTACCTATCTCTTCGGCTTCTTTTAGTAACAAATGAATATGGTTGTCCATGAGGCAGTAGCCATATATTTCATATCTTTCATTTTCCCTTGCCTTGATCATGTTTTCAATAAATTTCATCCGGTCTTCATCATCGAAAAATAGATTTCTTTTATCAATCCCTCTTAACATAATGTGATAAATACCCGTGCTGCTCTTTTCTCTTGCTTGTCGCGCCACTGTCCTCACCTCAATTCGAACATATCATAAAAGTAATTGACCAGACAAGTGAAACGTCCCCTTGTCCGCGCGTCCCCTTGTCCGCGTGAATCGTCCCCCTGTCCGGTGCTTAAATTGTATCCAGTAACCCGGCAAGCTCTTCGATAACCCTACCTCCGGTTGACTTTTCCTCTGGAATTGGTGGTTTTGGCCAACCCTCGCCTTCTTCATCCTCTTCATCATCATATTCCGGGGCACCGTAAATATTCCAGACCTCATAGAGCACCCGGTAATCTCCCTCTATCAGTTGTTTTCGAATCTTGGCCAGCAACTGTAACAAGGGATTATTTAACTCTGCGATAATCTCATCCTGCAATGTATCATCTTCTTCGCTTTCTTCTTCATCTTCACCTGAATCCCAATCGTCTTCAAGATAATAAGGTCCAAAAGGCTGTAATCGGCAGTATATATTCACTATCGCTCTATCTTCGTAAAACTCTGTCTCGACCCCCAGATTATCTCTGTTTTCAAAATCATACTTCGCTATCTCATCTTGTCTCTCAGGGGGCAAATGAAAAGCCAGTGCCAAGTGCCACCAATCATAGCTTTCTGAATACATTACATCATAATAGTCCCTCATCAGGGGCAACCACCCACCGGGGATATCATAACCGTCAGCGTGATAAATAAAACTAACCCGGCGCCGGGTGGGGTTAGCTCTCCTTGAAAGTGACGATACGGCAGCCCTGGCAACTTTGCCTAAAGGCCGATCGAGAGCTAAAAATTCATAAGAAGTAGAGCTGTGATCTGAGGCAAAACCATGCCGAACACTGATGATTTTCATATTAACGATCCCTTTCTCAAGTTCTATATATTATCTTCTGTCAATCTAATCATCTTGCGTGGCTAGCAGCCAATCTGGATAATCAAGCAGATCCGGCCCTTTTACCCACTCATTAATTTCTTCCAGTGAGGCAAAAGGAGCACCACCTGATGTAAAGCCGATCGAGTCCTGAATTTCTTCCAGCAAGTAAGCATCAGCTTTGATGTAGGGATCTATCTTTTTGCGGCCATGCGCTACTTGGTTTCCCGGCATCAACCAACTGGCATTTCTAAGTTCTTTACTGGCCTTTTGCCGACCAACCTGAAAGTATTCCATGTACTCATCAACAGTGATTGAAAAACACCTATCGAAATAGGAATGCAGGACAGCCTGCCGGCCCTCGCGCCCCAGGTTACAAGCAGGTGGAAAAAGTGGCGCGCCACAACCAGGATCATCTCCCAGGGCATCGTTAGCAAATACCCTGCATCCCCCGCACTGTCTGGAAGCCAGACATGTCCCGCACTTAGTTTCCTTGAATTTGCGTTCTTCACGAAAGTTGCGATATTTATTCATCAGTTCGGCTCCCCAAAGAGAAGTAAAATCACCATCTAAGATATTTCCGGCTTTAAATCCGGGGTACATCAGCTGCGAGCAGGGATAAGCTGCACCATCAGGAGCAATGGCCATTACCCGATTACCGGCCACACAACCGCGAATCCCGGCTGCAAGGGCTGCCGCTGGGTCCTGATTACGCTGCAAAAAGCTGAGGGCACAATCCAGCCTAAATTCTAAATGGGGATTTAGCTTCACTGTTTTTCGCAGGACCGCTTCCAAGTCTAAGTAAGCCTGTTGTGAAGGTTTTTCCGCCAGCCAACGCTCAATGTCAGAAGGGGGTTTGTAGCGTAGCAAAATAATTCTCTCGAAACCGGCTTCGGCTAAAACATCTATAATCTGTTCAAAATGCTTTAAAGCAGAGTTGTTCACAATCAGGTTTGCACCCACCCGTAGACCTAAAGCCTGCGCTGCCCGGGTAATCTGTCGAAACATTTCTATTTCTGACTGAGGCCAACTTATAAGGCGATCCTGCGTGACACCAATATGCAAAGATTTGATGGATGAGGTTAACTTGTCCAATAGTTCAAAATCAAGGTTTTCAGTCAGACCGGTGGTAACATGCACTGCCAGACCAGCCTTCTCCGCTGCCTGGGTAATAATTTGCAGATCAGGCCGCAGGAAAGGCTCTCCGCCACCAATCGCAAGCTGAAAAACACCCAGCCCCGCAAGTTTTTCAACAACCTGTAACGCACCAAACGTATCCAGTTCAACAATATCCTGTTTCCGGTAACGTCCGGCGTAGCAATCCGGGCAGACCTGAGTACATTTAAATGTAATCGCCCAATGAACTGTTTCAGGAACAGAAAGGGTGTAAGTTTCTTTGTTGAGCTGAAAAACAGACGGTGAATGCCTTAAATTTTCAGGCTTTAAGAACGTATTTACAGCGTTCTCACCATATTTTTCCCCAGACGAATCGCCATTTGGGCAAACTTTGATTATGCCCAAATCAATCAACTGCTTTACGACAGCGGTGATTTCAGCATTCATTTTCACCGGGGGTTGATTATTGTTACCCTTGCCGGGGAAAGCGATCCATAAATCCTCAATTGTTGCATAACGTTTCCGGTTAAGAAAAGTAAGTAAGGCGAATGCATCCCGATCAACATCAATAACTGTTCCGTCATCTTGACGAAACAATAGCCCTCCCCATGACTCCTCCCGCAAACGAATTCCCTCAGATAGCTTGACAGTTGCGTTGCTCAGCAATTCTTCATCCCTTCGGGCATCTCTCAGAATTCATAATTATATTCCATTATCCAATCTCTAAAATCCTCACCCTCTGACTCAAAATAACTCCTAAGCCTTTCTACAAACCACTCTTTATCTTTACATACTTCCTTGATCGCTATCAACGAGGTTTTACCATAAAATCCTTTCTTGTGCAAAAAAGTATAAAAATCACCTATAGCAATCAGGAATTTATTTATTTCCTTAGTTCTGGGGCTAAAAAATTTTCTTATATACCAGTTTCCTAAAAAAACCCTAATCACATCGTCGCCTACATGCAAAATACTCTCAATGTCATCTAAGTAAACGAAGACGAATTTCATAAAGAAAAAAACCACCATATTCGTTTTCTCAGCTGCTGTCGACTCTTTTAGTCCTTTTTCCTGAAGATATTCGTAAAAGCTCTCAAAGACCATTTTGGATTGTTCCCATTGTTTTTCATGCCAATCACCATCTTCTACCTGAACCCGATCGAAATTTTCATAGCTTATCTCAGTCATCGTCAATCTCCTTTTGCGGACAGGGGGACGTTCGGACACGGGGACGGGACATTCGGACACGGGGACGTTTCCTCTGTCTGCGGACACGGGGACGTTTCCCCTGTCTGGTTTGGTCAGCCAGTTTCGTGATCTGTTATCGTATAAAATCTCTTGTTTTTAAAGCAGTTAACCGGACGAGTGAAACGTCCCCTTGTCTATTGACTATCTTAATTGAAACTTTTTTTATAGCCGACAATGCTATAATAAATCAAATAATAACTTGCTTCAAGCATGTTTCCCCTATCCGATTCCTTTCTAATTGTTTAGCTTTGCTTAATTTGACATCCAACCAGATCAGATATATCCTATCGGTAAGGAAACCAAGTATCCTTACTAGATTGGAGGAAGTTTGACTCATGAAAGCGGTCAATAATGAACTTAGAAAGACTCATTATGAAAAAAAACGCATTCGCATTTCTACAAAACGTCAAATAACAATACCATCGAAATATTTTGATGCATTGGGATTATCCGATGAACTTGAATGTATTTATGCAAACGAAATGTTAATTCTTAAACCGGTTGAAGACAAAGGATTACATTTTGCAGAAGAAATAATAGCTGACCTGATAGAACAGGGTTATTCCGGCCAGGAATTACTGGTCGAGTTTCGCCGCATCAGCCATCAGATCCGCCCTGCAGTTGAAAACATGATTGCCGATGCAGACCAATTGGCAAAAGAAGCACTCAATGAATATACTGATCATACAGACGAAATATTTAAAGTTCATGAAAATGCGGAGGATTAGTGATTGCTTCCGGTTACCTACACAGCTGCCGCTAAAAAATATTTTAAAAAACTAAAAGACCAAAAACTGCTTACACTTTACTACAAAACAATTTCAGCCATCAGATTAAATCCATATTGCGGTAAAGCAAAAAGCGGAGATCTGAAAGGCCTATACAGCATAGATGTTTACTATGAAGGCAACAACTATGAGTTGGCTTATCGAATTGTGAAACTAGAAAACAATAAAATTATAGTTGTTATAATGGCTGGCACAAGAGAAAATTTTTATAAGGAATTAAAAAGGTATATAAAATGATCTGTTGGCAACTTTTCGGACAGGGTGACGTTTCAGTTACAGTTTATCCACCCGGCAGAGGCAGTCGTAGTAGGCGGCCTGGTTACCGAAATCGGTCAGCCGATCGGCAGTAAGTTTGTTGACTGCCGCCCCGCTTTCCTCCCACCAGCCCTGGTAGACCACGACCGTGTCGGGAGGTACTGCATCACTAATCTCCAGCTTAAGCTCAATTCGGCCTCTCGTTGATGAAACTGCAACCAGATCATCCGCTACCAGGTTTTCTGCTGCTGCCAACTGCGGGTTAACATAAGCCTTCGGCATCAACCCCGAGCCCGGTAGCAGGTGGGTAGAGTGAATCGAATCCCTCATGTGCGGGGTTACAAACCAGTAGCGGTAGCCGGACTCCCTCAGCGCCTGATCACCCAGCTCCAGCGGTGCCCGGTAAAACGGCAGCCCGTCAGCCCCGTCAGCGACAGCCCGCCTCGAATAAAAATTATACCTGCCATCTTCCGTTTCAAAAACTCCATCGCTCCAAGGGATATCTTCCCCACCCGGCAACAACAGCGGCCCCTCTTCCCTGATCTGCTGAAGTGTAATCCCGTAAGCTTCCGTCAGTGGCCTAATCGCCCTCTTCAGCAAATCCTCCGGCCTTTGCGCATCCGGAAGGAACCCTGCTAAACCGAGCAAGCCCGCCACCTCCGCCCAAAAATCGTATTCCGGGCGGCACTCACCAGGCGGCTCCACCACCTTCTCCCCGTAAACTAAATACGGATGGCTCATTGAGTTGAAATAGAGATCACTCGCCTCTAAAAAGTTAGTTGCCGGTAGCACCAGATCGGAGGCCGCCGCGGTATCAGTCATAAAGTGCTCCGCCGTCACTATAAACGGCGCCCGCCGCAGCGCCTGCCGCAGGCGGTTGCTGTCGCCCACCTGAGTCAGCGGATTAGCCCTGCTAACATAGATCAGCTGAATCGGCGGCTCCACTAAATCTTCCAGCGCCTCTGCCAGCTGTGGTTTCGGGTAGTAACGGTAATTCGGCCCTAAATCCTTACCGCTTAAAAACCCGTGATCAATATGGCGGGTCATCCTAAAATTAGCGTAACTCGCCCCCCCTCCCGGCACCCCAACATTGCCGGTAAGCGCCGCCAGTGCATCAATTGCCCGCACCGTATTGCCACCGTTGCTGTGGCGCTGCAGGCCAATGCCAACCAAAATCGCCGCCGGCTTTGCCTGAGCGTAATCCACAGCCAGCTTTTCAATCTCTGCTACGGCCAGGCCGCTGATTTGGGCCACCTGCTCCAAATCAAGCGCCCCACACAGCTCTTTAAACTGCTCAAAACCGCTGCTTCGTTCCCGGGCAAACTGCCGGTTGTAGAGCCCCCGCGCGATGATCACCTTAGCCATGCCAAGCGCCAAAGCTCCGTCGCTTGCCGCCTTTACCTGCACATACTGGTCGGCAAGTTTAGCCGTGGCTGTCCTAAACGGGTCGATTAACACCACCCTTGTTCCACCAGCCCGGGCCGCTTTTAAAAAGGGCAGCAGGTGCACCTGCGTATTGGCCGGGTTGCGCCCCCAGATCATAATCAACCTGGAGTTAATCATATCTCCATGCGGATGCGCCTTTACCGCACCAAAATCATACTTTTGAGCAGCTATACCCGCCGCCCAGCACAAACTGCCCCGGTGCAAAGTGCAGCCACCCAATGCGCTGAAAAACCGCCCCTCAATATCCTTAAGCAGCCCACCATAACCCCCGTCATAATAATGCAGCAGCGCCAGCGGGCCGTGTTTTTCTACAGTGCAGCTGATTTTTTCTGCCACCAAATCAACCACCTCGGTCCAGTTGATCCTGCTAAAAGTGCCGCCACGCCCCCGCTTCAACAGCGGATAAAGTAGCCGCCCCGGATGATTAAGCCGCTCCAGATGCTTCTTACCCTTAGCGCAGATAAAGCCATCAGTAATAGGCTGCTTCGGATCCGCCTCGATTGAAGCCACCTTCCCGCCTTTCACCCCAACCACAAAAGCGCACTGGTCCCAGCAATCCAGCGGGCAGGCCGTCTTAAATTTAATCATATAAAATAGCTCGCTTTCATATCTGCTATCAAAGCTCATCCATATTATGCTTATTATTTACAGTCTCAAACTCTAAATCAATTCTTTTATATGTTCTATAGTAGTACCACAACAACCACCGATTATCGAGGCGCCGTTATCAAAGCATTGTTGGATGCCGGCTGCAAAATCGGTGGGACTCATCTCGTAGACAGTTTTGCCGGAGATAAGTTTTGGGATGCCAGCGTTGGGCTGGATAATGATCGGCAGGGTGGTGTGGCGGCGGTAGAGGGCGGCGATCTCGGCCATCTGGAGGGGGGTTAACTCGCCGCAGTTAGCGCCGATAGCTGAGGCCCCGTTTGCTTTGAGGGCGGCTGCCGCTTCGGCAATGGTAGCGCCCATGATCGTGCGGCCGCCTTTGTCGGTGGTGGCGTAGGAGAGGGTAACCATAACTGGGAGGGTGGTGACCTTCTTACTGGCTTTAAGGGCAGTGAGGGCTTCGCGCAGGTCGGTCATGGTTTCGATAATCAGGGCGTCCGCTCCGGCAGCGGCTAAGGTTGCGGCCTGCTCGGCAAAGTTGGCGTGGAACTGTTCTTCGGTGAAGTCGCCGTAGGGTTTAAGAAGGCGGCCGGTGGGGCCGAGGTCGCCTATAACGTATTGGTTAGGGCCGGCGGCCTGGCGGGCTAAGGTGACGGCGGCTTTGTTGGCGGAGAGGAAGTCAATAGGGAGGCCGTGAGTTTCGCAGTAGATACGGTTAGCGGTGAAGGTATTGGTGGTGAGGAAGTCGACGCCGATCGCTGCGTATTCTTGGTGGAAGTTAAGGATTAGCTCGGGGTCGGTAAGGTTAAGGGCGACGCCGCCTATTAAGTTGCGGCGGGCCAGTTCGGTGCCGAGGGCACCGTCGAAGATCAGGGGCTTTTTTTGTTGGAGCAGATCGGTTAAATTTAGGGTCACGTGATCACCGCCGTTGATTAGTTATTATGAAGATTATAGCAGATTTAAGTGGTATAGTAATAACAATCAGGACAAGATTGCACACAGTTGAAGATGGTATCGAGGTAAAGTTGCGGGGGGTGAGGGGATGTTTGGCTTTATTAAGCGGGTTGTGATGGTGGTGGCGCTCTTTTTTACGGTGCTGCTGGTAATCTTTGTGATCAATCAGACCAATCAACTGGTTAGCTTTGCTGCCGGGATTAGCCCGGTGCTGGGCCAGGTGCTGCTTTACCTACTGCTGGCCGTTTACGCGGCGGTGATTATTGTGCCCCTGGTGGCTATCTACAGCAAGCCGCCCGCCCTGCTGCCGCCGGAAGATGTGGAAAGCGAACAGTATAAGTTTTACTTGAAGAAGCTGGCGGCGCGGTTGGCGAAGAACCCCCACTTAGGCAAGGCGGCGGTTGACCCTGAACAGCCCGAAGAGATTGAGGCGGCGTTGAAGAAGCTGGATGGGATTGCCGATGAGGCGATCAAGAGTGCTGCTTCCGGGGTGTTTATTATGACCGCAATCTCGCAGTACGGCGCCCTTGATGCGCTGATTGTAATTATCACCCAGCTGCGGATGATCTGGCAGGTGACTACCCTCTACAACCAGCGGCCCACTTTGCGTGAGCTGGCTTACTTATACGGCAACGTTTTTGCCACCGCTTTTCTGGCCACCCGAATTGAGAATTTAGATCTGATCGAAGATCAGCTGGAGCCAATGATCGCCTCGCTGATGGGCAGCTCGCTCTCATCGATGACCCCTGCTTTAAATACGGCGGCCAACGTTATTACCAACTCGGTTATCAATGGCTCGGCCAATGCGTTTTTAACTTTACGGGTGGGGGTAATTACCAGGCAGTACTGCGCCTCGCTAATCAGGCCGGAGAGAAGCACCCTGCGGAGGGCGGCCATGGTGCAGGCAACAGCCCTTTTGGCCAAGGTGCTGAGCGATTCTACCTACCAGGTAACCAGGTCAATCTTAAGGGCTACAGCCAAGGCGGGTAAGCGGCCTTTTCGCTACGGGCACAGTGTGGTATCACAGGCGACGAAGAAGACGGTTGATGCCGGTAAATTAACCTTAAAGCAGAGCGAAGAGCTGGCCCGGAAGTTGGGCGACGCCTTTAAGAGCGGGGGGCGGAGACTAAAGTTTTACCTGGCAGGGGCGGAGGAGAAAGCGGATACCGGCGATGGCGGATCAGAGGAGTGATTTGCCGGAGGCAGAGTGTCAGGGTAGGGGAAACACCAAGAGTATTTTAGATAGCGGTGAAGTGTTTTTCAGGTTATCAGCTTTCCGGTTGATCGGCTAAGTCGGAGCCGTAGGACTGGCTGAAGCGGGTAGAGCTGTATTTTTCCAGTTTCCAGGAAGGGACCCGGCAGGTGGGGCAGGGGATAAAATCCCACTTGTTGCGCAGGAAACGGGCGGCACGGCCGTTTTTGGAATTGTAGGCTGTGAAGGTTTCGCCGCAGTGGGTGATGATCAGCGCCTGGTTGCCTTTAATCTCCATTGTTTTAATGCCGTGGAGAACCCTTTTGCGCGACGGCCAGAGCTTCATTTTGGTTAGCAGTCTAAAGAAATCGACCCGTTTGCGGTAGTACCTTTTTTTTGCTTCCATAAACTACTGCCTCCTTGAAACTATGAGTTATCTTATCCTCTTCGCCACAGGGGACTGTTCCATCGTCTTCCCTTCGGCCTTCGCTACGCTCCGCGGGACGCTCGAACCGTCCCCGTGACTTCGCTAGGGCTTGGAAGAGCATTACAGCGGTGCCAATTTGTAAGGGTTCGTGAATCAGACGGTTGGCGTAGCGCTGAGCTGCGGTAGCGTCAAGCCCTAAGGGTAAACCGGGGGCGGAGATGATAGCGCCGGTAGGCAGCATGGCGGCCGGGATAAAGGCCTCGCCCGGGGAGGCATCAAAGATTAAGTGGGTGCGGGAAAGAGCCTGCTTCAGGGTAAGGCCGGTTGTGATCCGCTGTTGTTCTGCCGTGGCGCAACTTTTTAAAAGGGCTGCTTCCTTTTCCCTGATCAGGTCGTAAAGAATCAGGTCGGCGCCCTCCTGCAAGAGGGCTTGCGCGGCGGCGGTGCCGAGGAGGCCTAAACCGATCACTAGAACTGCTTTGCCTTTGAGGCCGCCAGCCATTTTCTGCAGGGCTGTTGTAAAGCCCTTGGCCGTGGCTTCGTCATTATCGGCAACGCGGCGGGTTTTAAGGTTGATAGCGGCGTATAGGTGATCGTCTGCCATTAGGGCGATGGTTGCGTCGCTTTGGTAGGCCTCAACCAGTCCGGAAACATCGGAGGCGGCGGTTATAGAGGCCGGGAAACCGAGATAGGCGGCAATAGCGCAGAGCGCTTCGCTAAAACCCTTAATCGTTCCCTGACCGGCCGTGACCGGGATCACCACCACCGGGTGGGCAGCGGGCTTAGGGGGGGCAGACCCAATGCCGGAAGCCTCAATAGCCAGCTCTCTTAGACTGCTGCCGGTTTTCTTGATCAGCTCCTGGTCAAACTCCTTGATCTTCTCAGGGATCATTAGGACCTGCTCTGCAATTAACCTGGTCACTCTTTACATCCTCTCTTTAAGTTCATTTCCCGGGCAATCCTGGCCACTATTTCCTCTCTTTTGGCAAAGACCGCTTCCCGGTTGTGGGCGGTGATGATCAGCGTTGCCACCCAGCTTTTTAGGCCGGGCTGATAATTAGTTAGCG
>VGTO01000054.1 GCA_016874655.1 Bacillota bacterium
GAGAACGGCTTATTTTCTCTTTAAAAATGAGCATCGCCAATATAACTGTGGCAGCCGGATAAGTGCATACCAAAACCGCTGCAATATCCACCCGGGTCAGTGATGTGGAAACCAGGTACAATACATTAGCGAAAATATCCAGGATACCGGAAAAAACAGCTATTGGATGTTTAATCGGGTTTGGCAGAGGTAGACGCTTACTAAAAATAAACAGCAAACCAACAGCTGCGGCGGCCAGTTTACCAAAAATCAATGGGCTAAAAATATAGCCCGGTTCAATGCGGGCAATAAAAATGAAAAACCCGCCAAACGCCAGGCCGGATATGATACCCTGCCATAGGCCGTCATTTGCCGTTTCCCCATCTAAAACATCGGACCTGGTTGTCAGCCAAATGCCGATAGCGGCCAGGATAAAACCACTGAAAGTAACTGCGCCGGGTAGCCCTTCTGTAAAAGCACTGTAAACTACCGGCACTGCAGAGGCAACTACGGCTGAAGCAGGAGCAACAATGCTGGCTCTTTTAAAAGCCAACGCATTATAGAGCGTGGCCAGGCCAATCGAGCCGAAAATGCTGGCCAGAACAGCATTAAAGATGCTGTTGACCGAAGGTAGCCCTTCATTCCACAGCAGGGCCAGGATAATCATCACCACTGCCCCGGTTAACGCGGTTAACAGTAATACCTGGTATTGATTTAGACGCCGGGCGGCAAAGCCACCGCTAAAGTCGGCTCCACCGTAGAGCATAGCCGCAATGAGGGCGTAAACTGCGCCCAGTAACTGAGTAGTCAATTTATCAATCCTTCATCTGTAATCTTCTGAGATGCAAAAACAGCTCATGGCCCATAATAACATATAATCTGGAACTTAAAGAGAATGCATTTTAACAGCTGCTCGACGAAAAACCATAGCACTGAGTAATCAGCTTCTGGATCCATGCTTATGCAGTACTGGATTCCAGGCACATCATCAAACCAGAGAATTACCCCAACTGGTGGTGCATTTTTGGCCAGGCCATGATATAACACAGTAACAGTAACTTTTTGGAGAGAAGGCGAAAAACGTTGTGTGAATTCTGCCACCAACACGGTGAGGGCAAAAAGTGGTACCTGCAAGCTGAAAACTACGCACAGGATCTACTGAGTGACCTAAACCGCCGTACATATATTCAGCATTTTTTTGAAAACCCTGAGCGCCTGAAGAAAAACATCGGTCTGCTTGATAGCTTGAACAAACTGCCGGTTTTTGTCCAGGCAGTTGTCAAACCTCTGCTGATCAACCGGCAAAAAAGAAAACATTACGGCCAGGTACTACCGATTGAGGAAATTGAAAAGATCTTCGGCTTTATCAACTCGGTGGTCCGTCTGCCCTGTATCTGCCGTCAGGCGTCGATGGGTAGCGAGCAGCGCTACTGTTACGGATTAAGCATGGAGCCGGGTCCGGATACCGAAATGGGCCGGATAATCCGCTCGATAGGTGCCGATTATCTTACCGGTCCCGAGACCTCGGGACTGGAAACAGTCTCACCAGAGGAAGCCTTAAACCAACTCCGGGAACATGAGAAGAAAAACATGATCCATTCGGTCTGGACCTTTGTTACCCCTTTCATCGGTGGGATCTGTAACTGCGATCTGAACTGCATGGCGATGCGGGCAACTGGTAAAGCATACCCGGTAATGTTCCGGGCAGAATTTTTGGCTGCAGTAGATATTGAAGCCTGCAGCGGTTGTCAGGCCTGCATGAGAGCCTGCCACTTCGGAGCAATTAGCTACAGTATAAGAGATGAAAAAGCCTCTATAGACCCTCTTAAATGCTACGGTTGCGGAATCTGCCGGGTTTTATGCAGGAAGGATGCCATAGCCCTGGTTGAGCGTTCGTCATTAGCGGAAGCAGCAAATCAATGGTAGATAATCGTCACCGGCCAGAAAGGATTATTAAAGATGGGTAAAACACTGGTGTTAGCTGAAAAGCCTTCTGTCGGTAAAGATCTGGCACGGGTTTTAGGTTGCCAGACCAAGAAGAACGGCTACTTTGAAAATGATCGCTATATTGTAACCTGGGCCTTAGGCCACCTGGTGACACTGGCCGATCCCGAAGCCTATAATGAAAAATTTAAAGCCTGGCGCCTGGAGGACCTGCCGATGCTGCCCGCCTCTTTTAAACTTGAGGTAATCAAGGGCTCGGGCAGACAGTACAGTCTTGTTAAGCAGCTGATGCATGACAAGGCGGTAAACGAAATTGTAGTGGCCACCGACGCGGGTCGCGAAGGCGAACTTGTCGCCCGGTGGATCCTGGCGAAGGCCGGCGTTAAAAAGGGCCTGAAACGGCTGTGGATTTCTTCTGTTACCGATAAAGCAATCAGGGAAGGTTTTACCCGCTTAAAAAGTGGCAAGGATTATGAAAACCTGTACGCTTCGGCGGAGGCCCGGGCTGAAGCAGACTGGGTAGTGGGCATCAACGCCACACGGGCCCTGACCTGTAAGTTTAATGCCCAGTTGTCCTGCGGCAGGGTGCAAACGCCCACAGTGGCGATTATCGCTGCCAGAGAAGCAGAGATAAGTAGTTTTAAACCACAGCCCTATTATGGCATTGCTGCTGAAGCAGCGGGGCTGAGGCTTGTCTGGCAGGATAAACAAAGTGGCTCGACCAGAACCTTTAACCGGGAAAAATGCGATCAGCTATTGGCTGCCCTCCAGGGCAAAGAAGCCCGCGTTGTAGAGGTAAGCAAAGTTTACAAGAAAAAGTCCGCTCCCCAGCTCTACAACTTAACCGAGCTGCAGCGCGATGCAAACCGGCTATTCGATTTCTCGGCCAAAGATACCCTATCCATTATGCAGGGGCTTTACGAAAATCACAAGGTGCTGACCTACCCCCGCACCGATTCCCGCTACATCTCTTCTGACCTGGTGGAGACATTAAAGGACAGAGTGCGAGCCTGCGCCCTGGGGCCCTACCGCGCCCTGACCCAGCCGGTGCTGAAAAACCCGATCACCGTAAGCAAGGCCTTCGTTGATAACAGCAAAATCACAGACCATCACGCTATTATCCCCACTGAAGAGCCCGCATCTTTAAACGCTTTGAGTTTTCGGGAAAAGCAAATCTACGATTTAGTGGTAAGGCGCTTCCTGGCCGCTTTATATCCGCCCTTTGAGTATGAGCAAACTACAATCAAGGCCGAAATTGGCGACGAAACTTTTATTGCCCGGGGTAAGATTGTGCTTAAAGAGGGCTGGAAAACAGTTTACACCGATCACTTTGATGAAGATGATCAGGAAACTGAAGTCGGGAGCAGCTCCGGGGATGAAGAGAATCTTCACCTGGCAGATCAGATCCTTCCCACGCTTAACAAAAATGACCGCCTAATCATTAAAGCGCTTAAACAAACCACCGGCGAAACCAAGCCGCCGCCGCGCTTTACTGAAGGCAGCCTCCTGAAAGCGATGGAAAATCCAGCCCGCTTCATGGCTGGTGAAGATAAAAAGCTAATCGCGAGCATCGGCAAGTCGGGAGGGCTGGGCACCGTTGCCACCAGGGCCGATGTGATCGAGAAACTTTTTAACAGTTTCCTGATCGAGCTTAAAGGTAAAGAGATCTTTACCACCGCCAAGGGCAGACAACTGCTGGATCTGGTGCCAGCCGATCTTAAGTCTGCCGCTCTGACAGCGCAGTGGGAATTAAAGCTGGAAGCAATCGCAAGCGGGGCACTGTCTAAAGAGAGTTTTGTGAAAGAGATGAAAGATTATGCCAAGCTTGTAGTTGGCGAAATTAAAGACAGCGAAAAATCTTTTAAACATGACAATCTAACCGGCAACCGGTGCCCGCAGTGCAACCAGTACTTACTGGAGGTACAGGGCAAAAAAGGCAAAATGCTGGTCTGCCCGGATCGGGCATGTGGGCATCGGGATATGGTGGCCAGAACAACTAACGCCCGCTGCCCTCAGTGTCGCAAGAAACTGGAGCTCAGGGGCTCAGGCGAGAGCCAGTTATTTATCTGTAATTGCGGTTACCGGGAAAAACTATCTTCCTTTGAGACTAGAAAGAAAAAAGAAGGTCGAAATGTCTCTAAAAAGGATGTTTCTAAATACCTGCAGGACCATAAGAAAGACAGCACAGGCCCAATCAATACTGTTCTGGCCGATGCACTTTCACAGCTGAAAGATGACAAGAAAAAATAGCTACCCGCGTCATTCTACCCTAAAACTGCTTAATCAGCTGAAAATCTTATCGATCTGCTGATTGCCGCCACCGCTCTGGAAATCTGAACCTACCAGCGCCGGGTGCCTGACCCTCCCTTGAAGGGTCTTTTGATGTTGGTGGTGATCCAGCCACCGTAGAAGTCACCTTCCTGAACTTTAACCATTTCCCCATCAACATAGCAGGCCTCGAGCTTTGAAGGATCGTAAACGCATATTTTCGTCGGTTTTTGTTACTGCGGATTCGGCAAGCTGCATTCAACACTCTGGTCCAGTGCCCAGGTCAGTAAATAGCGCATTGCGGCCGCCCTGGTAACAAAGCGCTTCTCGAATTTGAAATCATCGATTCTTTCAATTAGCTTTCCCGGTACTGATAAATTAAAGATAATGATATCCTCAAAACTTTTTTTCATTGTTGACCCTCCCGTTTCCGTGCTCCCTTTATATAAATGATTATCTATTCCGGTCTGTCCCTTTTTTGAACTTCTTCAGTGAAGCTGTTTCGATTTTAATTGTGGGCGCAATAAATCTTTCTACCTTTTTCTTCTGTTTTGGTGGTCTTTTTGGTGTTTTATCTCCCATGTCCTACCTCTCCTTTACACTTAATCTTTATTCTTACCGTTTATTGCCTGTCACAATAAGCACTATATTTACCGTAGGCTTACAATCAGCATTATCAAAGTTCTATCTTCACCATCAATAGTGAGACCGGAGATAGGGTTGTTCATGATCCAAACGGGGTGATTTGAAATACTAAACAAAGAAGGTTTGTACATAAAAACACTAGGTTCCAACAAACCTTCAGGTTTCGCCTCGGGAATAAACCTCGCTGACCATCAACAGCTGAAATCAAGTGCCTCTAAAGACATTCCCATTCAACCTCAGACCAGTTTAACAAATTCCTTCGTGCAGGTACTCCGGTGCTTCCCGACTCAGTTAAGGTTTGACCCTTTCCCTCGCCTTTCTACTCCGGCGCCTTGCGACAGACTGACTCTTTTGGATCCTTCCAGTTTCCAATCGAAGCTTGCGCCTTTCTTTTCAGCTGGCTTTTCCCTTTGTGTCAGACCTGGCTCGCCTTCCAATTTCTTAGAACCTAGTTTGATTATGATAGCATGGTTTAGAGAGGTTGTCAATGTAATATTTTTGCAAGACCTTATCTCGCCTCTAACCGGGGCGAATCAGGCCGGAAATGATATTTTACGTTCGGGTCGGCTTAGCTATCTTGACGCACAGCTAATTCGCGTAGTAAAATATTCCCAACATAAAAGCAAGTTCAAATCTTTAATCGCCTTTCTTGTTATATGCACTATCCTTGTCAGTCTGTTTGGTTAGGGAAATGCACTATGACGCCACATACATTAGCAGGCGTTCAATAAACGCCGGGAGGGTGCGATGAAATTTAAACTGCTTCTGTTTATACTTACCAAAAAGCTAAAAGCTGCCGCGAAAAGCAACCCCGACTACAAGAAACATCTTGGCCTGATGCAAATCAAGGTCCTAATCAGAACTGCCGATGGTAAAATCGGACGCCTCTTTATCTTCGACAGAGGTTCTTTTTCAGCTGCAAGCAGTGCCGAGAATCAGGCTGACGTCGCCCTGATCTGGGCTGATGCGGCAACGGCGTTCCGGGTGATGACCTCGAAAAACAGTGATGCCGATACTTTTCAAGCGGCGGCGGAAGGAAAGGTACGCATTGAAGGTATGGTCCCCTACCTGCAGTGGTTTACCGACGGAGTGAAGCTGGCAATGTAATGATTGCCGGCTTAACCGGCTATTAATCGCAGGCAAAAGTATAATCTCTAAGGAGGAAGCTCATGGCTATCAAAGGCGGTCATCTTGTGGCGAAGTATTTGAAGGAAGTTGAGGGTATTGAGACGATATTTGCGCTCTCCGGCGGTCATATCGAGGCGATTCTGGACGGGTTCACGCAGTATAACATACGCGCTATAGATGTCCGTCACGAGCAGGTTGCGGCAATGGCGGCGCAGGCCTGGTCGGTTTATGCAGGGCAGACCGGTGTGTGCCTGGTAACCGCCGGTCCCGGTTTCACCAACGCGCTTACCGGAATCGCCAATGCCTATCTCGATAACTCCCCGCTGGTGGTGCTGTGCGGTAAACATCCGCTCAAGGAAGACTTAAAGGGCGCCCTGCAGGAGATGAACCAGATCGACATGGTTAAGCCCATCACGAAGTGGGCCGCCACCTGTTACGAGACAAAGCGTATTCCGGAATATCTTTCCTTGGCCTTCCGCTATGCCACCATGGGCCGGCCGGGACCGGTATTCCTTGAACTCCCGCCCGATATCCTGAATGTCAGCGTACCCGAAGAAGATGCACCGCTACCAAAGATCCCAACCCGTAAATATACGGTTCACCCTGATGATGCCGACCTTAAACAGGCAGCAGATCTGATCAACAAAGCCAAACAGCCGCTGTTTCTCGGCGGAAGCGGTGTGGGGTTCAGCTGCTGCGACCTGGCGCTGGCACAGTTCATGGAACAGACGGGTATACCCTTTATCCTGATGAATTACGGCCGGGGAGAGCTTCCCGACAATCATCCGCAATCGATCTGGGATATCGGTAATATCGGGTTGACGGTGACGCTGGCGCAGGCCGATGTAATTGTCATCGCCGGCCTGCGGCTCAACTGGCTCCTGCAGTCCGGTGGCGCAATTCCGCCAACGGCAAAGATTGTCAGGATCGACATTGACCCGCATGAAATCGACCGCAACCGGCAGGCCGACGCAGGGCTGGTCGGCGACGTTAACTCCGTACTCAACGAACTTCTTCCTCATCTGCAGAAAAATGATCACAGCGCCTGGCTGAAAACGCTGCGTACCGCCTCGGCCGCATTCATTGATTCCGAGCTAAAGGCGCGCGAGACGCCGTCTGACCCGATCCATCCCATCCGTCTTGTCGCCCAGATCCAGAAGGTCGTAGGTGATGATGCCTATTATGTGACGGACGGCGGCGACACGGTTTACTTCGGGCTGGTTCATTTCACTTCCAAACTAAAAGCCGGGGTGATTGGCACCGCTTCCGGCCTGCTGGGCTGCCTGGGTACTGGCATTCCCTTTGCCATGGCTGCGAAGATTGCCAATCCGGATAAGCCGGTGATCCTGTTCAACGGAGACGGCTCTTTCGGCTTCAACGCCATGGAGTTCGATACCATGCTCCGTCACAACATTCCCGTAGTCTGCGTCATCAACAACGACTGCGCCTGGGGTATGGTCAAACACGGTCAGGAGCTTTCGATCGGCAAGGATAGGCTCCAGTGCACGGAGCTGGCTCCGCGGCGCTATGACAAAATGGTGGAGGCGCTCGGCGGTCATGGTGAATATGTCACTAAAGATGAGGAGATTATCCCTGCTTTGAAGCGGGCACTGGAATCCGGAAAACCTGCCTGCATTAATGTTATGACTGATCCGACAGCATTGAGTCCGGCATCGGTAATTTTTTATCAGGCACTGAAAATGGAGTAAACACCGGAGGAGCAAGATGAAAGCACTGCTATTTTCCGCATCGACGTCAAAGTTTATTGTTCTTAAAGCGCTGGGCGCACTCTTCCCTGCTCTCTTCTACAAGGGACCGCTGGCCACGGTTAAATATGCTGACATCCCGGAACCGTCATTGCCGGGGCCGGATTGGGTAAAACTGCGAACACTGATGTGCGGCTTTTGCGGCTCTGATCAGAGCCTGATATTTCTTAAAGATTCGCCAACCGCCTCGCCTTTTACCTCCTTTCCCTGCGTGCTCGGACATGAGCTGTGCGCAGAGATTGTTGAGGTGGGCAAAGAAATAGCTGGTTTTAGTGTTGGTGATCGAGTAACCGTGGCCCCCGGGCTGTCTTGCACTGCCCGGGGCATCGAGCCTGCCTGTCCGAGTTGCTGTTCCGGCCGTCCCGGCAGCTGTGAAAACACAGCCAAAGGCAGTCTGTCCCCCGGCATGTTCATAGGGATCTGCAAGGATGCAGGCGGTGGTTTCGCCCATTATCTGGTTGCGCACAAAAGCCAGCTCTACAAGCTGCCGCCCTCGCTGTCTCTGGAAACTGCCTCCCTGATGGAGCCGCTGGGCGTAACGCTTCAGGCTGTCATGGATAACCGGCCGACGGCCGATGACAAGGTGCTGGTCATCGGCGGCGGCGTCATCGGCAACCTCATTGTTCAATCTATCCGGGCCTTTGAAATCCCCTGTTCAATCACTGTGGCCGAACCCTCGCATTTTCATGCCGAGCTGGCGGTTAAGGCCGGCGCCGACCACATTGTAACAGACGGCGATATACCCGGTGCCGCCTGTGAGATCACGGGCGCCGAATCCTATAAACCGCTTCTGGGGAAAAACATTCTCATGGGTGGTTTTACAAAAATATTTGATTGTGTCGGACATACCGATACGCTAAGGGCGGCAATGAGAGTGATGGCCGGAGGCGGAACGTTAAGTGTTGTGGGAATCGGCGACGAGGTTAAACTGGATCTAACGCCGCTTTGGCTGAAGCTACAGACCATCAAAGGCGTCTATGCGCAGGGCTACAATCTTGTTGATGGCCGGCGTGAACATGTCTTCGAAACAGCTATCCGGTTTGCCGCTACCGGCAAAGTGAAGCTTCACGATATGGTAACCCACAAATATCCGCTGGATCGATATCAGGAGATGATCGAAGTTAACATGCGCAAATCGGCTAACCGCGCGGTAAAGACGGTGGTCATATTTCCCTGACGCGCCGCAGTATCGGCTTCTTATTTAAGGCTTTATAACCCTCTCTTATTACATAACCTTAAGATCTTTAGAAAATGTATAGGGGATAAGCTGATTACTTGGTGTTTCTTGATAAGCCCTTTCTTCATGCATCAAGCTAACAATCTCTGCAGTAATTAAATCTCCCAGCGTAGAAATACTTATATCAATAGATTCAATATCTTTATCTGAAAGATTCTTTATCTTGAACCCCGGAACTGGCTTAAACCTATAAGCTATATCATCATAAATTGCTACCTCATAACTTACCCCTTCCAGCAAAACTATTTGTTCGTAACCTTCTGGCACGGCACCCATCTTTAAAGCTCTGTAAGCAAGTCCGGTTATGGAATGACCATATCTTTTATGGTTGAATGTGTCAGAATACCATAACATCTTCATTAACTTCACCATGTGCAGGTTGTTTACTTTTTTTGCAAAATAATTGATTACCTCGATTACCTTGTCCAGGTTTAGTTCCATGCAACCAGTCAAAGTATCATCCTCATAATTAGCATAGCTGGCGTAAATAGATTCTCTTAGATAATGATCCCCCTGCAGGCGGTATTCTTTACTAATATTGTGATGATACTTCGCGTAGGCTTTCTGCGAAAGCCTGCCTTTTGCTCTATTCAACATCTCCATAAGCCACTTCGGATCAGAGTTAATCTTTCTTAGAATATCATCGTGAGCTCTATCCTGAACCTGGTGGTTTTCATACCGAGTTATAGTAGCTTTTCCCCAATCAAGTATTTCAGAAAAATCTTTCTGACTGATCCCATATTTTTTCCTTATGCCAATAATATCTTCAGCTTTAAGTAGCCCAACTTCGCCTCTGTATGCGTCTTTCATAGCAAGACTGTTAGCCCTAATCATATTTTCTGTTTCGAATAATTCTTTTGTGTTGGAACAATATTCGTAGGTAGCGATAAAACCAACCTCTTTGTTCTTATAGGTCTCATGTTCCTCAATTTGGACAACATCTACCTTGTGTTTTTCCATACAGCTCACGCATAATTCAACTGAACTACTTACGGTTTTCATTTTAGACACCTCTTTTCCCCTTATGAGGGAAACTATCATCTACAAAATTATTTTCGGCAAAGTGGAACGATATAACCAATATATGATTATCACCGCCACAGCCAATCTGATCCAAAAGTTCTACTCTTATTTTTATGTAAACATCTTTCCCATCATATTTTTTACCAAAAACTCTAAAATCAGATCGTTTTGTTTCTCTAATATCTTTCAACGTTTCTATGTAATCTTCTACTCGGAGAAGTGGCAGTTCCCTTTTCAGAGCTTCTACAAGGTCTTCATCCGGAAACAGTTTATGCAAAGTGTATCTATTGGTATATTTTTGATCTCTATCCCTATCTACGAACCTATCATTCACCAATGTAACTTTAGCCTGACCGCTTTTTATTGAGTAACACAAGCGTTCCAAGTACGTTATAACATCTTCCTTTTGCTCGATCCGCTTTATTTTATTAGATCTCTTGAAGTTCATTCTATCACCTCAAATTGCCTTCTGTCAATAAAAATGGTATCATATGATACCATTTATAATCTCTTTCCATACAGACCTTTACTCAAAAGTTTATTAGTATCTTAATCCTTGTTGTAACGTATTTTATCTATTTCAGCTTGTACCTGGTATTCATTTTTAAGGTCTGTTGTTTCAGCAACATTTTGAAAAGCTTGTTGTGCTCTTAAAAACGCTGACAATGAAGCATTACTTACAACTATTTCACCATTATCGCGCTCGAGAAACAGGATTTTATCCCCTGCTTTCAGCTTCAATTTTCGACGGATTTCGATCGGAATCGTAACCTGTCCATTAGTAGAGATTTTGGCTAAATTCATTTGCCAAACCCCCTTTCTATTCTTGAATTATATATTATTCTTTACATCTAAAATATAACTTCAGGTTAGTATCATGGCAAGACATACCTTGGTGAAAGCATTTGAACAATCATTGGCAAATCTCAAAGAAGATCAGTATCAGGAAATGATCGAAGTCAAAATGCGCAAATCGGCTAACCGTGCGGTAAAGACGATGGTCATATTTCCCTGACGCACTAGTTCCACCACCCATCTCTGAAGAAATGCGGGATCAGGCTAAGGCCGAATTTAAGCGGCGCAGGGTTTCCAGGTCGACCTTGATCACTTCGCGGTCATAGGTTAAAAGGCCGTTTGTTTCTATTTCCACATCGGTTAGCTGTGTAAAAACAGCCCCGGCTAAGCCTTCCGCAATTAAGGGCTTTAGCTGATCGCTGATCAAAGCCTGATAAGCAGCCCTGAAAGCTTCCGACGTAGGATACTTCCGGTACCCGATCAGCCTGCTATTTTTCCAGAGATGCCCCGGCAGAGAAAGGCAGTAGCCGCCGAATTCTGAAATGATCACGGCGCGGTCTTTTATATTACCGGGCATGGCCAGCTTGTTCAGGTAAATGTGCACGCTTTTTAGTTCACCAATCTGCTGATCGTGCCAGCCGCTGGCATGATCAATATATCGGGTCGGATCGTAAACTTTGAGCCAATTGTAGAACTTTTCAGCATCGAACTGGCCCCAGCCCTCGTTAAAGATTACCCACATGCCGATCGAAGGCGCATTATATAAAGCATCAACCATCTTTTGTAGCTCCTGCTTAAAATCAGCTCTGTTCTGCCCTGATAAACGGCCCATCGCCCTGTAGTTATTATCCTTAACGAGCTTACGGGGTAAAAATTTTGGAACCAGCACATGGTGATAGAGACTAAAATTGCCGCCGCCGTTTAGCATATCCTGCCAGACAATCAGGCCCAGTTGGTCGCAGTGGTAATACCAGCGCGCCGGCTCAATCTTGATATGTTTCCGGGTCATGTTGAACCCCATTTTCTTGGTTATCTCAAGATCGTAGCGGAGCGCTGCATCGGTAGGGGCGGTAAAAAGACCATCGGGCCAGTAGCCCTGGTCAAGAGGCCCGTTTTGAAAAAGGGGCTGGTTGTTTAGGAAAAGCCGCTTAAAGCCCCGGCTGTCTTTTTCAATCGAAAATTTGCGCATGCCGCAGTAGCTTTTTACTTCATCGACAGCTTTCCCCTCTTTCAGCAGGCGCAGTTTTAAATCATAGAGATAGGGGGATTCGGGGCTCCACAGCTGTGGGTTGTCAAGCTTTACAACCAGGTTTGCCTGATCATCACTGCAGGTTGCGACTCTCTTGCCTTCCCGATCATAAGCTTCCGCCTCGTAGGCAATATCATTCACGCTGCCCGGGATATCTATGGCCAGCTTTAGTTCCTGCCTGTCGATGTCGGGCAGCAGCTTAAAAGCCCTGATATATTGTTCGGGCACCGCTTCGAGCCAGACTGTCTGCCAGATACCCGATACGGCGGTGTAGAAGATCAACTTCGGTATTAAAACCTGCTTGCCTCTTTGCTGCTGAGCGGAGTCGGTTGGATCCCAGACCGTTACTTTAAGCTCGTTTTCACCCGGCGTCGCAAAAGCGGTTATCTCGAAGCTAAAGGGATAGAACCCGCCCCTGTGCTCCCCGACAAAGTGGCCGTTTACCTCAACTTTCGCCTGCCAGTCAACAGCGCCAAAGTGGAGTAGCACCCTCTTACCCTGCCACGTCGGCGGCACTATAAAAGTGCGACGGTAGCACAACTGCTGGTCAGGCAGAAGCGGCCTTTTTACCCCCGAGAGCGCTGATTCAACGGGGAAAGGAACCAGTATTTTGCCATCATAATCCGCTGCTTCCTCCTGCCCGTGGGGTCTGATCGCATAATCCCAGAGACCGTTTAAGTTTAACCAGCTATCCCTGACCATCTGCGGCCGCGGGTATTCGGGCAGAACATTCAGAGGATCAACATCCCTGGCCCACCTGGTGAGCATGCTGCCATCCGGGATCTGCCACTCAGCCTTGATCACCCTAAGCGCTCCTCTGCTGCCGGACATTCTTCTCCCTGCCCCGCCTGATTACGATTAAAGGTATTAACGCCAAAAGAACCATTGTGCCGGCGACCTGGAAAAGGAGAGGTGTGGGGATAAAACCTTCAATCCCATTGGATATAGTAGGAAGACCATACCTGCTGATGATCGAGGAGCCGGTTACAGGACCGACAATCATCGGGATGCCGACCATAAAAATCATCCTAACCCCCTCAAACTGACCCCTGTTTTGCGGGGGCATTAAGTTCTTCACCCAGGCAATGCCCACAATCAACATCATTATATAGGCCGCTGTTCCGATCGCTAGGGCAATACTGATCGGAATAATACTCCTTACAAAGGACACCATCCATAAAGCAGTCGCCAAGAGCAGCGGGGCCAAAAAAGAGAGGACCGGGCCATTACCGCGATCAGTCAGCCTGCCCACGGGGATAGCAGTAAACATGGCCACCAGTACTCCAACTGCGCTGGCCAGCCCTGCCTCGGTCAGGGAAAACATAAGGAAGTGTTCCATGTAGATAATCTGGTAAGGGAGAAAAACCTGGGCGCTGGTCGCAAAAAGGCCCAGTGCCATAAAAACCAGGAATAGCTCTCGATTGCTTTTGATGGTCTCGACACTAAATACTTCGAACAGGTGCGAAAAAAAGCCGCCTACCTCTGCACTGCTTTTTTTCCGTAAAACTGAAATTTCTTTGAGCAGAAAACTACTGATCAGGCCGGTGATACTGACCAGCAACCCGATGGCATAAAAGAAGAAAGTGTAACCGATCAGGTCGATTAATGCACCCAGGCCAAACCCCACCACCATGGCCACCAGGGGCAAAACATTAATAACGCTGCTTAAAACACCCCTGTTTGTCTGATCGGAAATATCAGTGGTCCAGGCATTAAAATTGGAGTCATATGCCGTAGAACCAAAAAAGGTCATCACCGCAGCCAGGGTAACTGCCGCGGCAACAGCAGTCGCAGTAATCGCAATGTTGGCGGATAGGGGAAACACAATAATCGTTAACCCCCAGCACAGGTAGCCACAGATAATAAATGGCTTTCTTTTGCCAAGGCGATCGCCGGCTGTGCCCATAACCAGGGTGGTAAGCGTAGCAATTACGGCGCTGACGCCTACCAGCAAGGCGATGGCCCGGGGGTCAGGAGTTATTTTGGAGTACATGAAGGTATTAAACCAAACATTGTTGACGTTCCAGGCAATTTGGCCTGCCATGCCCAAAAAAATAACCAGGAACCAGTTTCGCCTGCTGATCTTCGTGACGGCTTGTTTATACATCCAGGCTGGCCCCCCCTTTATTATTAAATGATTGCAAAGGTTGATTAAGATTCTATTTAGTGGAAATATGCTACTACACTATAAAGCTGCAGGTCAAGCTGGTGTCAAGGGGACGGGGGTTTGACAACTTCAGGTTGCCTTGATATCGTTCCCCAAGGCAATCAAATGCCAAGACAAGCCCGCAAGAAAAATGGGAGTTGGAAATACCTTGTTTTGCTGAGGAGTATCAACCGCAAGATTGAAAGTTTGACGGAAATATACAGGGGGGATTTTTATGAAAGCATTAATAGGTTGTCAAACCTCCATCCCCTTGACACCTGTGATAGATTGGATTTAGATAGAACAACCCCTGGGAGGTATTAATATGGCCGAAATAAAGACCAGGCAAACCGATGCAGATGTTAATGAATTTATTAAAACTTTCGCGAATACCGAGCAAAAGCGCGAAGATAGTTTTGAGCTTGTGAAATTGATGCAGGAGGTTACTGGACATCCGCCCAAGATGTGGGGCGCTTCGATTATCGGTTTCGGGAAATATCACTATAAATCAGACAGAAGCAGGCAGGAAGGAGATTGGCCTTTAGTAGGCTTTTCACCCCGCAAGGCGGCCATCTCTCTTTATGTGTTTACAGGCGACCCCGACCATGCGTATTTACTAAAAGATTTGGGTAAATACAAAATGGGAAAAGCCTGCATCTATGTTAAAAAGCTTTCCGACATCGACCTAAATGCGCTAAAAAGAATTATTCGCGCTACTATTGATTATTTAGAAGAGAGATACGGGCACACTCAGCAGTAATCGTCGCTCTTTTGGTCTGCATTATAGTAAAATCACCCCTGCTGCCGGTCACCCTTGCCCCTGCCCGGCCTGATCAAGATTAAAGACAAAAGTGGGTTGTCAAACCCCCGTCCCCTTGACAC